>DAOTXE010000096.1:0-7734 GCA_034435355.1 Chloroflexota bacterium | reverse complement strand
GCGCGGGTCACCGAGCACGAGGATCAGGCGCTCGTCACGTTGCCGAGCACGCGCGACGCCCGTCCGCACGAGAGCCGAGCCCGCGCTCTTCTGCTGCCACTCGGGCGCCACCGCGACGGGCGCGAGCGCGAGCGCCGGGCGTCCGCCGACCGTGATCCGGCTCAGCGCCGCGAAGCCGACGATCGAGCCGTGAGGCTCGCCAGGCAGTTCGCGCCTGCTCAGTCAGCGGGCGTCCTCGACGGCAGGGCCGCGACGGCAGCGTTGATCGCCCGCACGGTCGCCACGGGGTCGGCGACCTCGACGATCAGCGCGATGTAGTGCTCGTGGTCGAGGTCGATCTTGACCGCGTCCTCGGGGTGGTGGACGTCCAGGAACCACCACTGTCCGTCGAAGAAGGTGCCCGCCGCGACGACGCCGGGGAGCGACGTGCCCCCGAGCCGCAGCCCATGCCGCTCACGCAGGGCGTCGGGGTCCTGGGAAGCCCCGCGCACGTGGATGAGCGGGACGTCCAGCGTGCTGCGCAGGGCGAGGACCTTGTCGAAGCCCTCGACCACCACGTGCAGGCGACCGTCAGCGATCTCGACTTCGGTCATGCCGTCTCTCCCCTCGCTGGCCTGTTCCCGTTCGCGGCAGCGCCCGCCGCGAGGACGGACCGTCGCGCGGGCGCCCGGTGGGATTGTCTCGCATCGGGCCGATCCGCGAAACCGCCGGGATGGTCGGCCCTGGTCGACGGCGCAGGCTTCGAGGGCGCGTTCGTCATGACCACCGTGTCGCCCATCGCGCCGTCCCGCATTCGTCCGTGAACGTCAGGCCGGCGCACCGGCATGGCCATGGACTCCGTCTCAGGCGTCCCGGCGGACGAGCTCGGCAGCCAGGGATTCCGAGATGGATCGCCAGTCGTGCTCGGCGACGGCCGCGGCCCTCCCGTTGTCCCCGAGCTGGCGGGCCAGCGCCTCGTCGGCCAGCAGGTGCGCGATCGACCCCGCCAGGTCCTCCGGGCGGTCGCCGGGTGCCACGAGGCCGGAGCGATGTCGTTCGACGTCGATCCGCATGACCGTCCTGGGGGTGACGACCACCGGGCGCCCCGCGGCCATGCAGTCGAAGAGCTTGACGGGCGAGACCGCGTCCCAGTAGGCGTTGGGTGGGTTCGGCACGCACAGGACCGTTGCCCGTCCCAGCTGGGCCCCGATCTCCGGGTACGGAGCCGCGGCGTATTCGATCCACGGGTCGGGCGTGGTCGATCGCCGCAGCTCGTCCAGGTAGGTCACGCCGGCCGGGCCGGTCGCTGCCAGCCACAGGAGCAGGCGAAGCTCCGGCACCGCGACGCGGACGAGGCGAGCCGCCTCGATCAGGGTCTCGATGCCGCGGCCGGCGGCCGCGCCGGAGATGAACCCGATCGCGGGTTCGCCCGGCCAGGGCAGCGGCCGGATGAGCGTCGTGTCGCTGCCGTTGCCCGCCACGATCGTCCGGTTCGCTTCGAGCCCGGCAAGCGCGGCGAGCTCGGGGGACGGGACCACCAGCCAGCGGAACGCATCGAGGTTGCGCCGCTTGCGCTCGATCGCCCGCTCCAGCCACGCCCGATCGACCTCGACGCTCAAGGCTGCGTTCTGCGCGACCGGGTCGTCGTGAAAGTCGACCGCGTAGGGGACCGCTCGCCCGGCGGCCGCCGCCAGGACATCGGTGCCCAGCATCGTGGCCGCGGCGAGTCGAGGCCTGGCCTCCCAGGGTCGGCGGCGGTCCGCCCGGAGCGCATCGCGGAGCCGGCCGGCCGACCAGCCGTCGACGTCGGCGGCGTCCCGTCGCGAGGCCAGTGCCGCCAGGACGTAGTGCCGCCGCAGGTCCCCGCCCCACCGGAGGCGCGAGCCTTCGCGGAGGACCAGCCAGCGCGCTCCCACGCCGCCGATCGTAGCATCGCCCGCGGGTCTCGAACCGCGGGCCGTCCGGGAGCCGCCACCCCATTTCCGGCCCCTTCGAAACGGCGCCACGAGGGCTCCCGGACCGGCTGCTATCCTCGCGGCGCGATGGGCGGCGTCCGCGCCGGCCCCCGCGTCCGCGCCGGCCGCCGGCGTCGCCGGTCCGGCCGGCTCCACACCCTGGAGGCACCTCGGCGTGAGCGAACGGTCACTCCGCGAGATCGCACGGGAGATGCGCACCGACAAGGAGGGCGCCCACTCGTACGCCGATGCCTACGAGCGGCATCTCGGCCACCTGCGCGAACGGGCGATCACGCTCCTCGAGATCGGCATCGGCGGGTACGCGGATCCGGACCGGGGCGGGGAGTCACTCCGGATGTGGAAGGCGTTCTTCCCCCAGGGGCGCATCATCGGCATCGACATCCACCCGAAGACGGGGATCGCCGAGGACCGGATCGTCGTCCTCCAGGGGGACCAGGGCGACCCCCAGTTCCTCGACGAGGTCGCACGCCTGCATGGCCCGTTCGACGTCATCGTCGACGACGGCAGCCACGTCTGCGCGCACGTGATCGCGAGCTTCAGGCACCTTTTCGGTCACCTCACCGAGGGCGGGATCTACGCCATCGAGGACCTTCAGACGTCGTACTGGGGGCGAACGTATGGAGGCTCCAGCGGGGCTGATCGGTCAGGAACCTCGATGAGCTTCCTGCAGGCGCTCACCGACGGGCTCAATTACGCAGAGCTCGACGTCCCGGGCTATGTGCCGAGCGCCCTCGACCTGTCCGTGAAGTCGGTGAGCTTCTACCACAACCTCGCCTTCGTCGAGCGGGGCGCCAACCGGGAGCCTTCGAACCGGTTGCCGCCGCACCCGCGAGACCGAACCTTCCTTGCCCTGCCCACGAAGGCGCGTCCCGCGAAGCCGCGTGTCGGCCTGCTCCGGCGGGCGTTTCGCCGGGCGATCCCGATGCCGGTCCGCGCGGCCCTCGTCAGGCGCCTGCGGAGCCTTTCCCCGCGGAGCCTTTCCCGTTGAGCAGGCCTGTACCATTGGGAGTGTGCGGTCCCGCGTCATCCCCGGCGCAGGCCCGCCGGCGCGGCCGCCCGGGAGGGCGTGAACGACGGGCTGCAGGAGTGAAGAGTCGGACGAGAACATGAAGTACTACCGGCCGCTCACGCTCGAAGAGGCGCTCACGCTGCTGGCCCTCCCCGATGCCGTCGCCCTGGCGGGCGGAACGACCCTCAACACGCGTCCCGCCCGCGCGTCCGTCGCGGCGGTGGACCTGCAGGCGCTGCACCTCGACGGCATCGAGGCCGCCGGAGGATGGGTTCGCCTCGGGGCGATGACCCGGCTCCAGGAGGTCGTCGACTCGGACCTGGTCCCCGCGACGCTTCGCGATCTCGCGCGTCTCGAGGCGCCCGGCACGATCCGTGACGCGGCGACCGTCGGCGGCGCGGTCGGGGCGGCCGATCCGGAGAGCCCGCTGCTCACCGGGCTTCTCGCCTTCGGCGCCCGGGTCAGCGTCGCGCGGCCCGGCTCGATCACCGACTACCCGCTCGAGGCGGTCCTGGACGACCCGCACGCGCTCGACCGAGCCGTGATCACGAGCGTCACGATCCCCGTGGGCGGGCGGGCCGCGGCCCACGGGACCGCTCGCACCCCGATGGACCGTCCCATCGTGATGGTCGTGGCCCACCGGGACGCCGCCGGCGCGACGAGGACGGCCGCGTCGGGGGTCGCCTCTCACCCCGTGCTCGTCGATCCGGAGCGCATCGCGGAGCTGGATCCGCCCGCGGACTTCCGTGGCTCGTCCGTCTACCGGGCCCATCTCGCGGCGGTGCTCACGGCACGCGCGCTGACCACAATCGGAGGGGGCGATCAGGCGTGACGATCACGCTCAGCATCAACGGGGCACGCCGAACGTTGACCTGCGAGCCGCACGAGTCCCTGCGGGCGGTCCTGAGGCGCGCCGGCTACTTCAGCGTGCGGTACGGATCCGGCACGGGCGAAACGGGCGCCGCGGCGGTGCTCGTCGACGGCCGGCTCGTGTCGGGGGACGTCATCCTGGCCGCCCAGGCCGAAGGGCACGAGATCGAGACCGTCGAAGGCCTCGCTGTCCCGGGGGAGATGCACCCGATCCAGCAGGCGTTCATCGACACCGGTGCGATCCAGTCCGGCTACTCGACCCCCGCCATGATCCTCGCGGCGAAGTCGCTGATCGAGAAGAACCCCATCCCGACCGAGGCCGATGTCAGGTCCGCGTTGTCGGGGATTCTCGACCGGGAGACGGGCTACCTGCGGCCGGTGCATGCCGTGCTGCGGGCTGCCGCGGTCATGCGCGGGGAGACGCCCGACAACGTCGCGGTGGCGCCGCTCGACCGGATGGTGGGATCGGACGCGCCGCATCACGATCGCGACGGCCTCTCGCCGATCGCGCCGCGGGTGGTCCTCAGCGACGACGTGCCGGCCACGCGCGTGGTGGGTCACGCCGAGACGAAGACCGACGCCGTGAAGCTGGCCAAGGGGAACCCCGCGTTCACGGACGACCGGGACCTCTCGGGGACGCTGATCGCCAAGGTCCTCTACAGCCCGCACGCGCACGCCCGCATCGTGTCGATCGACGACACCGCGGCGCGGGCGCTTCCCGGCGTCCACGCCGTGCTCCACCACGGGAACGTGCGGAGGGTCCGCTACGCGTCCGGCGGCCAGAGCTACCCGAACCCGCTGCCCTACGACCAGGTGAGCTTCGACGACAAGGTGCGCTTCGTGGGGGACCGCGTCGCCGCCGTCGCGGCCGACACGGAGGAGATCGCGCTGGCCGCCCTCGACCTGATTCACGTTACCTACGAGGTGCTGCCGGCGGTCCTCGACGAGAACGAGGCGATCCTCGACGGCGCCCCGGTGATCCACGACGAGCCCGACCTCGACGGCGCGCATGACCCGGCCCACAACATCGTCCACCACATCCAGGCCGAGACCGGGGACGTGGAGACGGGGTTCGCGGCGGCCGCGCGCGTCTTCGAGCAGACCTTCCGGGTCCACCAGGTGCAGCAGACGCCCATCGAGCCGCACATCGCGATCGCGCGCTGGGACAGCGATGACCGCCTCGAGATCATCTCCTCGACGCAGGTGCCGTTCCACGTCCGGCGCATGATCGCTCCGCTCCTCGGGCTCCCGGTGCGGCAGATCCGCGTCATCAAGCCGCGGATCGGCGGCGGCTTCGGGGCGAAGCAGGAGATGCTCATCGAGGATATCGTCGCCCACCTCACGATCGCGACTGGTCGCCCCGTCCGGCTCGAGCTGACCCGCGAGGAGGAGTTCATCTCCTCGCGGACTCGCCATCCCCAGACGATCACCTTCCGCACGGGCGTCGATGCCGGGGGGAAGCTCACGGCGCAGGAGATGCGCATCGTCGCGAACACCGGCGCCTACGGGACGCATGGGCTGACCGTCCAGATGGTGTCGGGTATGCGCGGCCTCAGCTCGTACAACAGCCCGCTCAAGCGCTTCGACTGCAAGGTCGCCTACACGAACATCCCCGTGCCGGGCGCCTACCGCGGCTACGGCGCCCCGCAGGCGCTGTTCGCGCTCGAGGCCCACATGGAGGACATCGCGGCCGCCCTCGGGATGGACGCGATCGAGTTCCGGCGACGCAACTGGACGAAGGTCGGCGACCCGATCGACATCGCGCCCCAGCTCGGCGAGGGCGACCCGGGAGCGGGCTCCGTGCCGATCATCATGTCGAGCGGCCTCGAGGAGGCCGTGCTCCAGGGCAAGCGGGCGGTCGGCTGGCAGCGGCGTGACGACCCCGCCTGGAGGCAGCCGGCCGACCGGCCCCACGTCCGCCGCGGGCTCGGGTTTGCGATGGCGATGCACGGCACCGCGATTCCCGGCCTCGACATGGGTGGCGCCAGCCTCAAGATCAACGACGACGGCTCGTTCAACCTCCTCGTCGGCGCGACGGACCTCGGGACGGGCTCGGACACCGTGCTCGCGCAGATCGCGGCGGAAGTGGTCGGCGTGGGCACCGAGGACATCGTGGTGTACTCGTCGGACACCGACCTCACGCCCTTCGACACCGGGGCCTACGCCTCGAGCACGACCTACATCTCGGGAACCGCCGTGAAGCGTGCAGCGGAGCAGGTGCGGGACCAGATCATCGACCGTGCGGCACTCCTGCTCGGCGTCGACGGCGGGACGATCGAGCTCCACGACCGGGCGGCCTGGTCGGCCGACGGCAGATCCGTGACCCTCGGGGAGATCGCCCTGTCGTCCCTCCACCAGCAGGGCCAGCACCAGATCATGGCGACTGCCTCGTACGTGTCCCCGGCATCGCCCCCACCGTACGCGGCGCAGTTCGCCGAGATCGAGGTGGACGTCGAAACCGGCCAGGTCACGGTCAAGCAGCTCGTCATGGCGGTCGACTGCGGCGTCCCGATCAACCCAGTCACCGCGTCGGGCCAGGTGGAGGGCGGCATGGTCCAGGCCCTCGGCTACGCCCACTGCGAGGAGATGGCCTACGACGCCGACGGGCGGATGGTCAACGCCGCGTTCGGGCCGTACAAGATCTACCGGGCCGACGAGATGCCGCGGCTTGAGGCGATCCTTGTGCAGACCATGGAGATCAGCGGGCCGTTCGGCGCCAAGGCGATCGCCGAGATCCCGCTCGACGGCGCGGCGCCCGCCATCCGGAACGCGATCGCGGACGCGACCGGGGCCCGGATCAACACCATCCCGTTCACGCCGGAGCGCGTCTGGCGGGCTCTTCAGGCGTCGTGAGCGTCACCCGGCCCGAACGTATCCTCGCGGAGCTCTCGGAGGCGGTCAGCGGCGGGCAGCGCGTCGTGCTCGCCACGATCGTCGACACCCAGGGATCGGTCCCGCGCCATGCCGGCACGAAGATGGTCGTCCGCGCCGATGGGTCCACCGTGGGGACGATCGGCGGGGGGAAGGTCGAGGACGCGATCCGGCTCGACGCGCTCGAGGCGCTGCAGCGCAACGAGACGGCGCTGCGGAGCTACCAGCTCCAGGACCCCGGGCGCGGCGATCCCGGCGTGTGCGGCGGCACCATGACCGTCTACCTTGAGCCGTACATGACTCCGCACACGGTCTACGTCATCGGGGCTGGCCACGTCGGCAAGGCCGTCGTGGACCTCGCCCACTGGCTGGGCTACCGCACGGTCGTGGTCGACGAGCGGACCGAGCTGGTCACGGCCGAGGCGATGCCGCTCGCCGACGTCCGCTTCGGCGGCAGCGTCGCCGGGGCTCTGGCCGCACACCCGATCACGGAGGACACCTCGGTGGTCGTGGTGACGCGGAGCTACGACATCGACGCCCAGATCGCGCCGCTCCTGCTCGAGACCCCGGCCCGCTACATCGGGGTGATGGGGAGCAAGCGCCGCTGGGAGGCGACCAGGCAGGCCCTCGCCGCCTCTGACGTCTCGTCGCCGGCGCTCGAGCGCATCCACAATCCCATCGGGCTCCAGATCGGGGCGGAGACCGTCGAGGAGATCGCGGTGTCGATCATGTCCGAGGTCATCACGTCGAACCGTCGCGCCCCCTCGTGAGCCTGTTCTCCGGGCATCTCGTCGTCGTCCGCGGCGGCGGGGATATCGGGTCCGGCGTCACCTGGCGCCTCCGGCGGGCGGGGTTTCCCGTGGTCGTCCTCGAGCTCGCCCGGCCCCTGACGGTCCGGCGGACGGTCGCGTTCTCGTCGGCGGTGTCGGACGGCCGGGTCGAGATCGACGGGATCGAGGGCGTGCTCGTCGGTTCGCCCGGGGAGGCGATCGCGGCGGCCAGCCGCGGCGCGGTGCCGGTGCTGGTCTC
>DAOTXE010000095.1:0-6247 GCA_034435355.1 Chloroflexota bacterium | reverse complement strand
TGAGCGTCCCGACCATGTTCGGGTGGACCGAGCAGACGAAGCTGTACGTCCCGGCGGGGAGCGCCGGGACGTCGTACGTCTGGGTGGCCACGCCAGTGAAGATGGCGCCCTTGAAGACCTCGGCCCCGGTCGGCGAGCCGACGTGGATCGAGACGTTGTGGGGGATCCCGGCGTCGTTGTTCGTGAAGGCGATCTGGAAGGGCGTGTTGGCCGGGGCGGTCAGGTCGGTCTGGTCGTAGGCGATCCCGCTCGCGGTCAGCTGGAGCAGCGTGCCCGCCGCTCCCGCCGCCGCGCTCGCGGCCGGCGAGGCGGCCGGGCCGCCCGAGGGCGCCGCGCTCGGGGCGGCCGAAGCTGCGCCGCTCGGTGCAGGAGTCGGCGGTGGCGTCGGAGCGTACGTCCATCCCGGCTGCGCGCCGGCGGTACATGCCATCACGACGACGGCAACGATGGCTGCGAGGGCAAGCAGGCGGCGGCTGTACATCGGTGAGCGGGTTCCTCCTGGGATCGCGCGGATCGTACTTCGGGCCGGGCGAACGCGCCGACCCGACTCCCGGCCGACGGAAGTGGTGCCCGGTCGCACCAGACCGGGACGGAAGTACCAGGCGAAGGCCGACCACGGGTACGAATGTCTCATTGGCTGCCCGGTCCGGTGCGGGCTACGTTCCGGGTACGCGCCTCACCAGCGACCCTCGAGAGGCGCGAGAGGGTCGCACCGCACTCATTGCTCCACCGGTCGTGATCGCGCCAGGAGTGCCCACCATGAAGCAGTCGCTGAAGTCCCGCCTCTTCGGTCTGGCGGTCACGCTGTCCGCCTTCGCCGTGTTCGTCCACCCGATGCTCGGGAAGCGCTGGTAGCTCGTTCAACCAGGGACGCCCGGGAGGCGGAGCCCTCCCCGCACCCGATCAGGCGCCCCGCCCACGCCGAACGAGACCCGGACTGCCCGGTCCGGGTCTCTTCGCGTCTGCGGCGAGGTCGTCGACGAGCCCGAGGCGGAGCGCGACCGTCGCCGCCTCGACGCGGCCGGAGACTCCGAGCTTGGCCAGGATGTTCCCCACGTGGACGCCCACGGTCTTCTCGCTGATGTAGAGGCGCGCGCCGATCTCCCGGTTCGTGCGGCCGGCAACGACCTCGGCGAGCACGCCGCGCTCCCGGGCGCTCAGGCCGAACGTCGCCGCGGTGCGCGGCTCCGGGACGGACACGCCCGCTTCCGGGCGGGCCGCGCGTGCGTCGACCGGGATCGGCCGGCCCGGCACGCCCGGCTGGGGAGCGACCGGGGCGGCGAGCAACGCCTCGGCGGCCGCCGGCAGCGCGATCCGGGCGCGACCGGCCAGATCGGCGATGGCACGCAGCAGGGGCAGCGCGGGAAGTCCGGCCGCGATCTCGGCGGCCTCGAGGAGCGCCTCGCGCGCCTCGTCGCGCCGCTCGCGCCGCTCGCCCTCCTCGGTCCCTGAAGCGAGGATCGCGGCGGCCTGCCGGCGTCGGGCGCGGGCCACGTCGTACGGCCGGCGGAGCGCCATCCAGCGTTCGGCGACCGTCGTCCAGGCTGCGGGGTGGTCACGCCCGAGCACACGCAGGAGGTTCGTCCGGGCAGTCGCGAGCTCGGCCTCGACCTCGCGGCGCGCGAAGACATCGTCCCCGACGGCGGACGCCTCGACCATCCGTTCCGCCTCGGCGAGCACGGACTCGGCCCGCGAGCGGATTGCGGCGAGCGTCACGAGATCCCGCCGGTCACGGGCAGCCTCGGCCACGTCGGCGGCGACCGCCAGGAGCGTGGCGGCGGTCCGCGCGGCGAGCGCCCAGTCTTCGGTCGTGCGGACACGATCCCAGGCAGCGTCGGCCATGCGACGGGCATCGGCCGGGTCTCCCCGCCACAGCGCAAGGGACGCCGCGGCCTCGTACGTGGGGACGGCGAACTGGGTGTCCGCGATGAGCTCCAGCTCCACGAGCAGGCGACCCAGGGTCCGGCTCGCGTCCTCTCCGGCCGTGAGCTCCGTCTCGACCGTGATGAACGCCAGCGCGGCGTGGACGAAGCCGATCCCGGCCGGAGCCCACTCGAGGGCCCGCATCGCGAGCTCGCGCGCCTCACGCCATCGCCCGAGCGGGAAGAGCGAGTCCACGGCGCCGCTCCGGAGGCGGTTCCCGTGGACTTCCTCGAGGCCGGCTGCGGCCGCGACGGCGATCCCGGCGTTGGCAACCTGCACGGCCGCCTCCCGGCGGCCCTCGAGGTCCAGGATGGTGGCGAGGTTGGCCCGCGCCCGGAACGCGTCCTCGAGCCGCCCCAGCCGCACGGCGATGCCCAGTGCCCGTTCGAGGCGTGCAACGGCGGACGCGGGCCGGCCCAGCCAGCCGTCCACGACACCGAGCGTGCAGGTCGCGTGCCCGAGCCAGGCCTCGCCGCTCGCTCCGCTGGATTCGGCCAGCGACATCGCCTCTGCAGCCAGTTCCTCGGCCTCGTTGAAGGAGCCCTCGAGCATCCGGATCTGGGCCACCGTCGCGAGCATGCGCGCGCGCTCCAGCATCTGCGGCCGTGGCAGGACCTCGAGGGCACGCAGATGGGCGCCGAGCGCGCCTTCCCGGTCACCACTCTCCCACCGGAAGGCACCCAGTCGGTCCCAGGCGACCGCGTTAGCGGTCCGATCCCGCGACGGGATCCCGGGTGTCAGCGCGGATTCCGCGAACGCGACCGCGCGGCCCGGATCGCCTGCCGCGAAGGCGGCCTCGGCGGCGCGACGCAGGAGGGAGGCGTCCGGACGGCCGGTGGCATCGTCGAGCGTCGGATCGGACGGGACGGCGAGCTCGATCGCGAGCTCCAGGTGGGCCAGCGCGTCCGAGCCGGCGCCCGCGCGCTCCTCGACCGCGGCCGCCTCCAGTGCCGCTGCCCGCGCCGGGGCTGGCTCGTACGCCTGGAGCCAGTGGCGCGCCGCCTCCGCCGGGTGGGCAGCAAGTGCCGTGGCGACGGCGGCATGCATGCGCCGCCGCTGGTCGGGCAGGAGCTCGCTCGCGAGCGCCTGCGCGATGAGCTCGTGGCGCACCCGGACCCGGCTCCCGGTCCCGTCATGCAGCGCGGGCGACGACGCCACGGCGAACCCGTCGCGGATCGCTTCCTGGAGCCCGCCGGCCAGATCCGTTCCGAGCCTCGCATGCCCGGTTCGGGCCGGGATCGCGGGATGGCCGGCATGGCGCCCTGCGCCGTCCTGGTAGGCGGCGGCGATCGCGGCGAGATCGCCGTCGGAGAGCGGGCCATCCGCGAGCGCGAGCGTGCGGAGGACCGTGCGGCAATCGGCGGACCGACGTGCCACCCGACCGAGCACGAGGCGCGCCAGGGGCGCGGTCAGCGAGGCGCCCGAGAGCTCGCGGCGCGCGTCGAGCACCTCCTCCGCGACCAGCGGGTTCCCGCGTGATCGCTCGGCGACCAGGAGGAGGAGCGGAGCCGACGGGCGCTCGCCCTCGTGCGCCTCGATCAGCGCGCCGATGTCGGGCTGGGCAAGCGGTCCGAGGTACACCCGGGCGACGCCGCGCGACCTGCTCTCGATCGCCTCGAGGGTCGCTCGAAGCGGGTGCGTCCGGGTCAAGGCGTCCGGCTGGTAGGTCCCGGTCAGCAGGAGTGGCAGGTGCCCGGCCGTCCTCGCAAGGAATCCCACGAGGTCGCGCGTCGCCGCATCACACTCGTGCAGGTCCTCGAGGAGCAGCACGACCGGTCGCTCGCTGGCAAGCCGGGCAAGCAGGCCGCGGAACGCCTCACGGGTGCGCTCCGGGTGTCGTTCCGGGGTGCCGCCATCCCACGGCTCGACGGTCGGAACCCCCGGGATGCCGGCGAAGAGCGGCCCCAGCAGCTCGGCGGCCGGATCGAACATGGCGGCCACGCGCGGAGGTGGAAGCGTTCGCAGGTGTCCCGCAACGGCTGCCCGGATCGGACGGTAGGGGGCGCCCCGCCATGCCGGCAGTTGCTCGCTCCGGAGGACCGTGACGTCAGACCCGGCTCCGCCGGCGATCCGGGACTCGAGCTCGTCGAGCAGGCGGCTCGCGCCCATGCCGCTCGAGCCGGCCACGAGAAGCGTTCCGCCCCGGCCCGCGGACACGTCAGTCACGGCCGACGAGAGCTGCTCCAGCTCGCGCTGACGGCCGATGAAGCGTCTCGCCCGCGGACCGCTCGGCATGTGCTGCTCCCCTGTGCCGCCGCCGAACCGAACCATGCTCGGCCGGCCGCCTCGAGGCCATTCTACGGATCGACGTGGCTGCCGAGCGTAGACTCCCCGGGTGCATCCCGCCACCCACCCCGCCAACACGCTCAACGAGCTGTCGGGCGAGGAATGGCTGTACTTCACGAAGTCGGTCCTGACGACCGCGTATCCGTCCGAGCTGGGCCACGCGCTTCGGCGGGCGCACGGCGCGAACAAGCCACCCCGCCTGATGGCGCGCCTGATCGAGTTCTTCACTCGGTCCGGCGAGCTGGTCCTGGACCCGTTCGCCGGCGTCGGCGGCACCCTGCTCGGCGCAGCGATCGCCCGTGGGCCGCGGCGCGCGCTCGGGTTCGAGCTGAATCCCCGCTGGGCCGCCATCTACGACGAGGTCGTCACGGCGGCGCTGGCCGAGCGTGGCGGCGCCGGGCCGCTCCTGGCAGACCTCGGGACGGCCGACCCGGCCGGAGTCCGCACGTTCGACCCGGCGGGATGCGACCTCCGCGTCGGCGACGCGTTGCGGCTCCTGCCCGAGCTCCCCGAGGCCAGCGTCGACTTCGTCGCCATGGACCCGCCCTACACGGTCCAGCTCCCGCTCACCATGGCCGGCGGGCGGCTCGCCGCGGCCCACGCGAACCGTCGAACCGATTATGCGATGGTGTCCGACGACCCAGCCGACCTTGCCAACGCTCCGTCACACGAGGCTTACCTGGCGCTGATGGAGCGGGCATTCCGGGAGGTGAGCCGGGTGCTTCGATCGGGTCGCTACGTGGCCGTGATCGTGCGCGACGCGTACCTCGATGGCCGCTACCGCTTCACCGGCGCGGAGCTGGCGGCGCGGGCCGAGGCAGCCGGGCTCGTACCGAAGGGCGACCTGATCTGGTACCAGGCCGGGACTCGCCTGCGGCCGTACGGCTATCCCCGTGCCTTCGTGCCGAACATCGCCCACCAGCACATCGTCGTGCTCCGTAAGTAGAGAGAGACGGAGCGGACCAGGGCTAGCCGCGCACGTGCGCCGAGAGGTAGTTCAGGAGAACGTCGTCACCCATCTGCTCGGAGCCATGGGCAGGAGACAAGTCGGGCGCGATGTCGCCGAGCGTCATCCGGTGGAGCCAGCCCTCCCGGCCGTCGGGCGTCATCACGCGGCGGTATGTGCCGTGGTGTTCGACAACCTCGACCTGGTCGCCCTGGTCGAGCGAGTCGACGACCAGGCCCAGGACCTCATCGGGACGATCAAGGAGTTGAACAAGGCGGTAGCGGACCTCCATGCGCACGGCGCCGGCCGCCGAGCCGCCAGCGCCATCGAACGTCAGGCTGACGTGCTCGACGCCGTTCCGGATCGGGTCCGACTTGCGCGCGGCCAGCAATGACGGGCGGCGCCAGCGCGGCAGGTTGACGTCGGTGCCGCCGGTTCCCGGATCGATCCCGGCGAAGGCGGGTGCGAAGCCGGAGCCTCCCGTGTACGGCGACGCTGCCGCCGCCGCGAGATCCTCGTCGGGGGCGGTCGCCTCCTCGTCCCGCCGCTTCTTCGTGAAGAACATCAGGGCGAGCGTGAGGGTCGTGGTCGTGGAGACGAGCGACGCCATCGGAGCCAGTCGCGAGAGCAGGGCAGCTGGATCGCTCCCAGGCAGGCCGGCAATGGCTGCCGAGAGGGCTGCGTCGGGAATGCGGTAGCCCCCGCTGAACACGACGCCGCTCACGCCGGAGCCCGGTGAGCTGCCTCTCGGTGCGGTGCTGCCGGTGACGCCAACACCCGCTCCCCCGCCGGGCGCCGTGCCGGGCGCAACCCCCGGCGGTTCGCCCGGGGTCGTCCCTCCTGCCGGGCCGGTTCCTCCGCTACCCGGAGTGATGAGACCGGCTGCGATCGGCGATGGGCTGGGCGATGGGCTCGGGCTGGGCGATGGGCTCGCTGACGGCGAGGGGCTTGGCGATGGGATCGGGCTGGCCGACGGGCTTGGGCTCGCTGACGGTGAGGGGCTTGGCGATGTGGATGGTGCCCGGACGCTTGCGGAAGGACCGTCGGCCCCAGTACTGGCCGGAATCCGTGACCACGGGGATCACCGGCAAC
>DAOTXE010000094.1:0-7764 GCA_034435355.1 Chloroflexota bacterium | reverse complement strand
GCATCGGCGACTGGCTCTACATCGTGGCGATCTTCGTCCTGATCTATACGCAGACGAACGATCCCGCGCTGCTGGGCTTCTTCGGGGCCGTTCGCCTGCTCCCCTACATCCTCCTGTCGATCCCGGCTGGGTTCGTGGCGGACCGCTTCGAGCGGCGCCTCGTCCTGCTCGCGTCAGACGCCTTCCGCGGGTCGATCATGATCCTGCTGACGGTCCTGGTCGTGGCGCACGCACCGATCGGCATCATCGCTGCGCTCGCGGTCGTTGCGGCCGGGGGGTCCGCGTTCTTCTACCCGGCGATGGGCGCCTACATGCCCAGCCTGGTTCGCGACGAGCGGGAGCTCGGGCCGGCGAACAGCGCCTGGGCCAATCTCCAGAACGTGAGCTTCATCATCGGTCCGGCGATCGGCGGGATCCTGCTGGCCATCGGCGGCGTGGAGATGGCCTTCATCCTCAACGCCGCCTCGTTCCTCGTCATCATCGCGATCCTGTGGACGCTCCCGTCCAGGGCACCGGCCGGCGCCCCGGCAGCAGGGGAGGGCGCCCCAGCAGCAGCGGAAGGCGCTTCGGCGGAGCCCATGGCGGCGGAGGCCCCCGCGTCCGCGCCCGACGCGACGGCGTCGGCGGCGCCGCTCGCCGGCCTCGGGGTCATCCAGTTCGTAGCCGGCTTCCTCGGCGGCGGGATGCAGGTGCTGACGGCAGTCCTTGCCATCCACGTCCTGAACGCGGGCGAGGCTGCCAACGGCTATCTCAACGCCGCGATCGGCATCGGCGGGCTGCTCGGCGGCATCGGCTCGGGCATGCTCGTGCTCCGGAGGGGGCTCGGTGCGCCGCTCGTGATCGGCTCGGTCATCGTCGGGGCCGGCCTGCTGGCCCTCGGGGCGGTCCCGAACCTGCTCGTCGCACTCGTCGCGATTGGCGTTGCGTCGGCCGGCGAGCTGGTCATCGAGATCATCACCACGACGGTCTTCCAGCGGGTCGTCCCCGACGCGCTCCGCGGTCGCTGGACCGGCGTGTTCATGACCGTGGGCACAATCTCGGGGGCCGCCGGCGCGCTGGCGCTGCCCGTGCTCGTCGTGAACGTCGGCGCGGGGCTCACCCTCGGTGCGTGCGGGGCGGCGATGATCGCCGCGACCGTCGCGGGCCTGGCCATGATCGGCAGCGCCGCGACGCGCCTGCCGAGCGGGTTCGAGAAGACGCTCGCGGAAGTGGCGAAGCTCCCGCTCTTCACGGGCGTCCCCGGATCCCGTCTCGAGGCCGCGCTCGCCCGGATGCGCGAGTCGCGCGTGGCTGCGGGCCAGGTGGTCGTCGCGCAGGGCGAGCCGGCCGACCGGTTCTACATGATCGAGTCCGGGTCGTTCGTGGTGACCCAGGAGCAGGCGCGAGGCGCGCCGCCGGTCACCCTGCGGCGCCTGGGTGTCAACGAGGTGTTCGGGGAGCTCGGCCTGCTCAACCAGGCCCCGCGTTCGGCGACCGTGACCGCCGTGTCCGACGGCCTGCTCCTCGAGCTCGCCGGGCCCGACTTCCTCGAGCTCGCCGGGGCGGGTGGGCCGCTTCGCGGCCGGTTGCTCGGGCTGTACGGCGGCGGATCGGGCGGGACGAGCTGACCCGTGCCGATGGGAGGGAAGCGATGACCGATCTGACGGTGGAGGAGCTCATCGCGCGGTTCGGCCTCGCGCCGCTCCCGCTCGAGGGCGGTTTCTTCGCGGAGACCTGGAACGGCGAGGAGCGCGACGGCCGCCCGGCCGGCACGTCAATCCTCGTGGTGCTGGCCGCGGCGCGGGACCAGTTCTCCGCCCTCCACCGCCTGCCGGTCACCGAGGTCTGGCACTACCACCTGGGCGACCCGATCGAGATGCTCCTCCTGCGCCCGGACGGCACCTCGTCGACCGCCTGGCTCGGCCCCGACGTTCGGTCGGGCCACGTGCTCCAGATCGTCGTCCCGGCGGGCACCTGGATGGGCGCGCGCGTCCGATCCGGAGGGGCATGGTCGTTGTTCGGGGCCACAATGGCCCCGGGGTTCATCCCGGCCGACTACGAGGGCGGCGACGGGGACGCGCTGGCCGTCGTCTACCCGGAGCGGGCCGAGCTGATCCGCGCGCTCTGGAGGCCCGGGACGCCCCGTTCGAGCAACCCGGAGCGGAGCACCCTCCGATGATCGACCTCGCTGGCCAGGTCGTGCTCGTGACCGGGGCGAGCGCCGGGATTGGGGCCCAGGTCGCCCGGGCCTTCGGGGCGGCGGGAGCCGAAGTCGTCGTCCACGCCCGACGGGACGACGCGCGAGTCCGAGGCGTCGTTGCCGACATTTCCGTCGCCGGCGGGCGGGCTGTCCCGGTAATCGGCGACCTCGCCACCGAGGCGGTCTGTGCGGAGGTGGTCGAGCAGGCCGTCCGCGCCTTCGGCCGCCTCGACACCCTCGTCAACAACGCCGGCGTCCAGCCGGTCCAGGCGCTCCAGGCGATGAGCCTCGCCGACTGGCGCGCGGTCGTCGATGTCAACCTGGGTGCCACGTTCGCCTGCACACAGCTCGCGGCCCGCCAGATGCGCGATGCGGGCGGCGGCTCGGTGATCCACGTGGCCTCGATCGAGGGGAGCCTGCCGGCCTACGGCCACGCTCACTATGCGGCCTCGAAGGCGGCCATCATCATGCACGCCCGCGCCGCCGCTCTCGAGTACGGGCGGTTCGGAATCCGGGTCAATACGGTGTCGCCCGGGTTGATCTCGCGTCCCGACCTGGAGCGGGACTGGCCCGACGGCGTAGGCCGCTGGCTGGCGGCGGCGCCCCTGGGCCGTCTCGGCACGGGGATGGACGTGGCGAACGCCTGCCTCTTCCTCGCGTCGCCGCTGGCGTCATGGATCACGGGTCACGACCTCGTTGTCGATGGGGGCATGTCCACGCATCCCGCCTGGTAGCGGCCAGCGAGACGACGTCCACCATGACGTCATGGGCACGGGGCGGCGGCGACCCGCCGGTGGGGACGAGGTCGCCGTCCCGCCGCCGGTCCGATGCCCTACATCGCCGGGACGATCTCCGACACGACGATCGCTGCCCCACCCGCGAGAACGGGGCAACGCTTCGAGGCGGCGATGGCGGCGTCGAGGCTGTCCGACTTGATGATCGAGTAGCCGGTGGGCGCCGACGTCGCGTCCATGACGGATCCGTCCGGTGAGATCGCGCGCGAGTGCGAGGTTGGGTTACCGCCGTCGACGACCGCGTCGCCGAGCTCCTCGAACCAGGCCGTCCAGGCCTGCATGACCTGGGCCTGCTCGGCCTCGCTCCCGGGCATGCCGCCGCCGTAGTAAGTCAACAGGTAGCTTGCCATCCCAAGGACCCCCAACGAGGAGAGGAACGTGATCCCGGCGGCTGCCGGGGTGCCGGCATGGTCGCCGATCACAACGACGACGAGTGAACCGGCCCGGAATCGACAGGCGCCTGGTCGCGGTTGTCCCTGGAACGGCCGCCGCGGGTGCCGCGGTCGCCCGGCCCGGCCCGTCCAACACCTGGATCGCGCCCTGGCCTAGATGGGGTAGCTCCGGGACCACTCGACGAGGTGGTCGACGAAATCGATCACGCCGGCGTCGGCGTAGTGGAAGTCCTCGAAGATCATGACGACCGGCCCCGTTGCCGAAAGCCGCTCGAAGAACGTTCGCCAGGCTCCGAACAGCTGCTCCGAGCTGATGCCCGACTCGACGCCGAGGAGGGCGAGGAGGGCCGGCTCGATCCACCGCCGCTCGTCCGGGTCGGGGACGTGGGTCGCGAGCGTCTCGGCGACCCTGGCCCGGGTCGTCGGCTCGTCGTCCGTCTCGAGAAGGCGGGCACGCCCGCGGACCATCTCGCCCAGCGCCCAGAAGCTGATCCCCTCGCCGTAGGCGGGGCTGCGGCCGTCGTGCCACCAGACGTTCTCGACGAGCCCGTCGAGGTACTTCTCGAACTCCCAGGCGAGGCGCGTCTTGCCGATGCCGCCCGGGCCGGTGACCGAGACAAGGCGAGCCCGCCGCTCGCGGCTCGTGGCATGGAAGAGGTCCCGGAGCAGGCGCAGCTCGTCGTCGCGCCCGACGAACGGCGCCTCGAGGGTCTCAGCCCGCCTTCGGCCACCGCGCTCGGCCACGACGCGCAGGGCACGCCAGGCCGGGACGGGCGCGGTCCTGCCCTTCAGGGCCTGTTCGCCGGCAGCCTCGAAGGCGATCGCGGCCGACGCGGCCCGCTGCGTCGCCTCGCCGACGAGCACGGTCCCAGGGGCTGCGACAGACTGGAGCCGGGAGGCCGTGTTGACGAGGTCGCCGGCCACCATCCCCTGGTTGGTCGCGCCGAGGGTTACAGCCGCCTCGCCGGTCAGGACCCCGGCCCGCGCCTCGATCGTCGGACCCAGCGACCTGATGGCGCCGACGAGATCCAGCGCCGCCCGAACGGCGCGCTCGGCATCGTCCTCGTGAGCGGTGGGCGCGCCCCAGACCGCCATGACCGCGTCGCCGATGAACTTCTCGACCGTCCCGCCGTAGCGACCGATCACGTCGCGGGACAGTTCGAAGTACCGCGAGAGGAGCTCCCGGGTGTCCTCGGCATCGCGACCCTCGGCGAGCGTCGTGAACCCAACGAGGTCGGCGAAGAGGATCGTGACGAGCCGGCGTTCGGAGACGGGCGCCCCGCCCGGGGCAGGTGGGCCAGGGCGGAGGGGGGTTCGTCTGGGAGGGCGTGGTCCCGGCGACGAGCGGGGTCGCGCTCTCGCCGCAGAAGCGCATGTCCGGCTCCTTGGCGGTGCCGCACGACGGGCACACCAGCGCCAGCGGCGCCGCGCAGCCACCGCAGAACTTCCGTCCGGGCCGGTTCTCCGTTCCGCAGCTCGAGCAGACCACCCAGCGCTCCGATGCGACGTAAGGGGCCGGGTCGTGTCCCTGTCAGTGAATCTGTCAGGGTGAACTGCTCAGTGGTTCTGCCAGGCTCAGCCCATGAAGGAGAGCGTGCCATTGAGTGCGGGAGCAGCAAGGGTCCGAGGTGGTGAGCCGCTGGCTGGCCGGGATCCTGACCACCGGCGAGGCGCCGCATGACGGCCCCTCGCGAGGATCTCGAGCGGCTCAGCGCCCTGAAGTGGGTCGGCGTGCCACCTCGCGAGGATGCCGCTCGCGAACAGCACGGCTTCCAGCGGGTCGGCGACGGCCGCCAGCTCTGCCCCGTCGCGCCGGATGCTCGCGACGATCGCCGTGGCCGCAGCGTCGAGAACCGCCTCGGGAGCCTCGTCTCGGCCCGGGCGTTGGGCGCGCGGACCCAGCCCTGGGATCGCCTGGTGCCACGGCTCGCGGTCGTATCAGGCTGGGTTGGCGCCATCTGCTGTAGTCAGCGTGCCGTCCGGCGGGCGGCCCGTCGCCGGTACGGAGACCATCCCGAGGAGCGTACCGGTGCCACGACAGAGCTTCGCCTGCGGCACGGGGCGACATTCTGATCAAGGTGGGGAAGCGGAGCGGCCCCCTGTTGTATCTGGCTGGGAATAGTCGCGCCCATCGCGCCAGCCGAGGTGTCACCGAGGGTGGTCACGATCCGGGCATGGCCCGCACCACGCTGGATCCGGTGGTCGTCCGGCCGCCGTGCCCGCAGCACCCTGGCAGCACCGTCCGGCTCGATGGCTTCGAGCCCTGCCGCTGGAGCGATGCGCATCGACGTCCCCGCTATCGGTGCGTGACTGAGCCTGGCACGCGGGGCCACTCGTTCAGCGTTCCGGTGGCCGTCCGCCAGCCAACCGGGCATCATCCCGACGCGGGCGCCGCACGCCCCGCCTGTGAGCACGTGTACGCTCGCCATGAGGGCATCCCGACCGGACGAGACTTCGTGTTCGGCCATGCCGAGATCGCGCGCCTGCTGGTCCGGGTCGGGGAGGGCATGAGCCTGCGGGCCGCGAGCGCGGACCTGCGCGAGCACATCCTCCGGACCGCGGGC
This sequence comes from Chloroflexota bacterium, assembly GCA_034435355.1. Lineage (GTDB taxonomy): Bacteria > Chloroflexota > Limnocylindria > Limnocylindrales > CSP1-4 > CTSoil-043. The sequence goes on along the minus strand of DAOTXE010000094.1, from coordinate 1,835 downwards.
GGGACGAGCCGCCAGGCCAACCTAGCCGTCAACTACCTCGACGCCTATGCCCCGCCGGTCCTCGCCGAGCTGCACCCCACCCGCTGGCCGCTGGTCCTCGTGCTCGACACCACGACCCTGTTCACCCGCGGCTTCCGATCCACCTCGGACGAACCGGCCGAGGCCCGCACGGGCAACCTGCGGGCGGGCACGATCCTGGTCGCACTCGACGGGGAGCGCCGGCACCCGACGCCGTGCCTGATAGCGGTCGCGGGCGCCAAGGACGCCTCGTCCTAGCGGGCTTTCTTCGGCCGTCTCGCTGGCACCCCGGAGGTGGTCGTGGCCGATCTCGACGGCGCGATCGGCCGGGCCGTCCGCGACACCTGGCCGGGAGCGATCGTCGTCGCCTCGCGCCACCACGTCGCGGCCCAGATCCGGGAGCAAGCGCGGGCCGACGGGATCCCCGAGCGGATCCGGCTCGAGGTGCCGATCGCGACCCGCCGGGCGCTACCGTGGACCGGCGAGCGGGTCCGCCGCTTCGCCCCGCATCCGCTCCACGAGGCGGCCCTCGGCGCCCTGCGCGGACCGGCCGAGTGGGCGGCCTTGCTCGCGCTCGTCGAGCGCCACGTGCCGCCCGACCGCCTGGCCCTGCGCGGCTGGATCGCGACCAATGAGCTGCTCGTCCGGCGCGGCTGGCTGATCCGAGACCGGCTCCGCGACGTGCCCCTCTCGACCGGCGCCCTCGAGGGTGCCATCGGCGAGTGGCTGGCGCCGCTGCGCCGGCGGGCCGGCCGCTGGCAGAACGCCCGTCGGCTCGACCTCGTCCTAGGCCTGTTGACCCTGCGCGCCCGGGGCGACGCGCGCGAGGCCCGCTACGCGAGGATCGTCCGGGCCGCCTTCGCCACGGCTGACAACCGCTCGCACGTCGCGTCCTCCGACGATCCGGCGATCAGCTGGTGGCGGACGTTCCACGACCGCGACGAGCCCTCCCTGCCCCGCCTGGTGCGCGAGGCCACCAGGCGCTGGCGCGCAGGCCCGGTCCGACCACCTCGCCCGGGTCACGGAGCACCTCGCCGAGCGGTATGCTGCCGAGGTCGACCTGCGCACCCGGTTCGACCTGCCGGCGCCGCCATCGGGCCGGCCGAAGCGGCCGACTCCGCGCGTGGCCACCTCGGTCCGCGGCCGGACGCTCGACGAGTTTCCCGACCTGCTGCTCGAGTGGGCGTGGGACGTCAACGGTGACCTCGACCCGGCGCACCTCGCCGCCGGCAGCCACGAGCGGGTGGCGTGGCGCTGCCTGCTCGACCCTGCCCACGTCTGGGAGACCAAGGTCGCCGACCGCACCTGCTACGACTCGGCCTGTCCGTACCACATGGCCATCCGCGTCCACCCGGCCGAATCACTCGCCGCCTTCTACCCCTGGCTCGCCGCCGAGTGGCACCCCACCGCGAACGACCTGCGGCCCGACCAGGTGACCCGGGCCTCCGCCCGCGAGATCGTCTGGCGCTTCCGGGCGGGGCACGAGTGGACGGCACCCGTGTACCAGCGGACCCTGTCCGGATCCGGCTGCCCGGAGTGCTATCGACTGGAGTCGGCATCCAGATCCCGGACCGGCCGGCGGAAGGCCCAGGAGGCTCGCGACGCCGTCCAGATGGCCAAGATCATCGACCTGCCGCGGCGGGTGGCAGGCGACAGTCCCGGTTGAGGCGCAGCGCCTCCTGGCGCGACTATTCCCAGCCAGATACAACAGGGGGTGGAGCGGGAGACGGGATTCGAACCCGCGACATTCTGCTTGGGAAGCAGACACTCTGCCAGCTGAGTTACTCCCGCTCGAATCACGCTCCGGTGGAGCGTCT
>DAOTXE010000093.1:0-49837 GCA_034435355.1 Chloroflexota bacterium | reverse complement strand
GGACCGGTACCTGCTGCCCATGGTCGGGGTCCCCTGGCGCGCGAAGGTGGCCACCGTCCCACTCGCCTGACCCGGACCGGCGTCGGAGGGGGGCCGGCGCCGGCAACTCTCGCTTCAACATCACCGGGCACGTCCGGCGCCAGGCTGCTGCCCGGCGCCGATGGTCGCTCGGGGCAGCCCGCGAGAAACGACCCGCTGGGGCACGGCAACCCGGGGCGCACGGATATAGCCGCCAACCAGGCGCCCTGGACGGTCGCCCGCCTCCGCGTCCGGTGTCGCGGTAGACTTGGGGGTGCCCACGCCCAGAGGAGGCCGATGTCTGACGACGGTGTGACCGTGCGCAGCGTGCTTGCTGAGCAGGTCAAGGACCGCCTGCTGCAGGACATCCTCGCGGGCCGCTATCTGCCTCACTCGCGCATCGTCGAGACGAAGGTTGCCCGGGAGCTGGGAGTGAGCCAGGCCCCCGTCCGGGAAGCGCTGCGGGGCCTGGAGGCGCTGGGCGTGGTGGAGATCCTCCCGTTCCGGGGTGCCCGCGTGCGCCGGCTCAGCACGCACGAGCTCCTGGAGGCGTACGGGGTCCGCTCCGAGCTCGAATGCCTGGCGGCCCGCCTCGGCGTCCAACGAATGACGGACGCCGACCTCGAGGAGCTCGAGGCGCTCCACGCGGCGATGCAGCGCGCCGCCGCGTCCGGCGACCGCCACGAGGTCGCCGTGGCGGACGCATCGTTCCACGCGCGCCTGGTCCGGCTCGCCGGCAACGCCACGCTCGGGCGAGTCTGGCGCTCGCTGGAGCCGTTCTCGCGGACCTACATCACGCTCGTCGCGCCGGGCGCGGATGCCCACTGGACAGCCGACCTGCACCCGCGGATCGTGGCCGCGCTCCGCACGCGCGAACCCGAGGCGGTCGTCGAGGCGCTCCGGCGCCACTTCGACGAGGCCGGAGCCCATCTCGCGGGCAACTGGCAGGACCCGGCTCCCGAAGCGCCTCGAGCGGCCGGACGCGGCGCGTCACGCTCGTCCTGACGTCGGGTCCAGCGGCCGGACCCGACGTCCTCGGCGACGAACCTAGCTGTTGCCGGGGAACACGAGGCTGAGCGCCGCCCGCCGGCCGGGCTCCGGCCAGCGCTCGGTGACCATCTTCTGCTGGGTGAAGAAGCGGACGCCGTCCTCGCCGCGCATCGCCAGGTCGCCGATGGCGGATTCCTTCGCGCCCCCAAAGGACAGGTAGCCGGCCGGGACCGGGATCGGGACGTTGACCCCGATCATGGGCACGTCCACCTCCAGCTTGAATCGCCGTGCAGCGCCGCCATCGGTCGTGAAGATCGCCGTGCCGTTGGCGTACTTGTGACCGTTGACGAGGCCGAGCGCTTCGTCATACGTCTTCGCGCGCACGATCCCGAGCACCGGTCCGAAGATCTCCTCCTGGTAGATCTTCATGTCCGGCGTGACACGGTCGAACAGGGTAACTCCCAGGAAGAAGCCGTCCGGGCTGTCGGGGTGGATGAACGGCCTGCCGTCCACGACGAGCTCGGCGCCCTCGGACACGCCCTTTTCGATCCAGGCGATCACCGACTCGCGGTGCTCCTTCGAGTAGATCGGGCCCATGTCCATGCCGGGCTCCATGCCGGGGCCGATCCTGAGGTTGGCGATCCGCTGCTCCATGAGCGGTCGGAGCTTCTCGCCGGTGTCGCCAACGGCGATCACGAGTGTCTGAGCCATGCAACGCTCGCCAGCCGACCCGAACCCGGAAGCCACGGCGGCGTCGGCCGTCAGCTCCATGTCGGCATCGGGCAGGACAACCATCGCGTTCTTCGCCGACGTGTAGGCGCCCACGCGCTTGCCAAGCTTGGTGCCCGTCTCGTGGACGTAGCGCCCGACCGCGGTGGAGCCGACGAACTGGATCGCCTTGACGTCGGGGTGCGCCACGATTGCGGCAACCGCTTCACGGCCGCCGTAGACGACGTTGAAGACGCCGTGGGGGAGCCCGGCCTCATGCCACAGCTCGGCCTGGAGCTGCGAGGCGCCCGGGGTGTGGGACGACGGCTTCCAGACCATCGTGTTCCCACACGCCATCGCGATGGGGTAGATCCACATGGGGACCATCACCGGGAAGTTGAAGGGCGTGATGGCGGCGGTCACGCCGAGCGGCTGCCGAAGCGTGTACGCGTCAACGCTGGTCGAGACGTTGGGCGTGTTCAGGCCCGCCAGGTGCACCGGCAGCCCGCAGGCGAATTCCACCGTCTCGAGACCGCGCATCACTTCCGCGAGGGCGTCCGGGAACGTCTTTCCGTGGTCGCGGGTGATGAGGGCCGCCAGCTCCTCGCGATGGGCGAAGAGCAGCTCACGGAATCGGAAGAAGACCTGGCTGCGGGCGATGAGGGGGGTGTCGCGCCAGGCGGGGAAGGCCGCGTGGGCCGCCGCGACCGCCCTGGCAACCTCGTCGGAACCCCCGCGCGGGACCCGCGCGATGACCTGGCCGGTTGCCGGATTGTAGATCGGCCCCGTCTTCTCGGGCAGGACCTCGACCGGTCGCCCGTCGATCCAGTGCGACAGGATGGGCAGCGTCGCGGGCGGCAGGATTTCGGTTGCCACGTCTGGGCCCCCTTCAGGCTGTTCGGCGGACGACGGGGTCATGCTGGCCGGATGTCCGGGTCGGGAAGAACCAGGTCTCTGATCGCGCCCTGGAGATCGTGGTAGGACTTCACGAACGTCCGGAGCGTGCGTGCGCTCGCCCCGAAGGTCTCGAACTCGGCAGGCGTCAAGCCGTCCGGATCGTACGCCCGGCGGAAGTCGGGGATTCGCGCGTAGAGGTCTGCAACGAGCGCCGGATCGACCGGAAGGTCCATTCGCGGTTCTGGCGTGATCCCGCTGGCGTTGAAGCGGACCTGCCACGAGTAGGGGAGCGTCATGCTCACGTCCCCGCCGACCAGCTCGGTCCAGTGAAGGCGGTGGCGGTAGGCGGCAGCCAGCAGGCGCGATCGGTAGCCGCGCTCGCGGAAGATGGAGTACGCGCGCTTGAAGGCCGCGATGCCGGCCCAGTTCGGGGCGTCGGGATGGACGGCGAGGGCATCACGCTCAACGAGGACCTTCATCCAGTCGTCGAGACGGCCGATCATGATCGTGATGATCGGGGACATGGAGGCGACGTCCTCGCCGGACGCCGTACGTCGCTTCAGCCCGCGCTCGACAGCTTCGGCGGCGGCGAGCGCCTGGGGGACGGTGAAGCTGACGGTCGCGTTGATGTTCACGCCCAGAGCGGTCGCTTCCTCGATCGCCTCGATTCCCGCCGCCGTCACCGGGAACTTGACCTGCATGTTCGGGGCCAGGCCGGCGAACCGGACGGCCTGCTCGACCATGCGCACGGGGTCCCGGTGATTCGCCGGGTTCGTCTGGAGGGACAGGCGGCCCGAGCGGCCTCCCGTGCGGTCGAAGACCGGGCGGAGTACGGCAGCACCGCGGGCGGCCATCTCCTCGACGATCGCCCAGGTGAGGTCCACCTCGCTCCACGTCGGCTGGGCCGTGCCGAGCTCATGGACGCGCGGCACCCAGTACGTCCGCTCCTTCTTCAGCACCTCGAGCACGATGCTCGGGTTGGAGGTCGCCCCGGTGGCACCGCGCTCGATGGCATACGCGAGCTCCTCGACCGCGCACGAGTCGTTCCAGTATTCGGTCGGCGTTTCCTCGGTCATCCTCAGGAGCGGGCTCGTGGAGGCGGTCATCGGCATCGGGTCACCTCGGCATGCGTGTGGCCCGCTCCCGTCCGGCATGGGAACCCACGTCCGATCGCAGCGCGGCACGCGATTGCGTCCGCCGGGCCGAAATCCGCGCGCGTCGCGGCGGCGCCGGGATGCGCTGCCACGGTCGATGCCATAGGTCTCCTCGTCGGGCTGGCGGGGCTCGGGCCCACGAGCGTATAATCGATCATCGATGCTTCTTCCGCAAGGGGGACGCGCGCCGCGACCCAGGTGGACTTGACGCGGTCGGCCCGCGGTTCGTATTGTTTTCGGTAATCGATTATCGAGTGTCCTTGGCTCGTACCGCGGTCGCCGCGGGACCGCACACAGGGGCGAGCCAGCGGTCGAGTCCAGGCGCGGGAGGTGATCGGAGCGCCGTGGCTCAGGCAGGACGAATCCCCGGGTTGACCGCCGCCCGCGCTGCGTTCGCCTGTATCCAGTTGGACGTCCCCAGCCTGAAACGATTCCCGACGGAGGTGGCGATCACGGCGATCATGCGGTGATCCAGGCGGATCGTTCGCATATTGGCTGCGGCGGGCCAGCGCCAGACATCCCCGCCCAGCCCGGACAGCACGGGAGGAGTGATCGGTGCCGCTCAAGGAAGACGTCCTTGGCCAGTTCCTCGGTGACGAGACATTCCCGGTCGAGTGGTCGTCGGATACGGAGAAGCTGCTCTTCTGGGTGTACGACGACCTCCACTGTCCGCATCCGCTCAGCCCGATGTTCGAGGACATCGGTGGCTGGTGGCTCTCGTGCGACCACATGTTCCGCCGGTTCGGCACCCCGTTTGCCACCGACTGGCTCGCCAAGAACGTCAACGGCTACCTCTACACCGCCGCGGTCCCGGCCGAAGCCGGGATCACCGCGGGTGGCCAGGAGTACGGGTACGCGATCAGCGGCGTGGTGCCGCAGGACCCCGACTACGCGGCCAGGATCGGAACGTACCTCGACGCGGTCCTGCCGACGTACGGGCTCGAGTTCGTTGACTGGTGGCGGGACCGCCTCGTCCCCGAGATGGACCGCAACTTCGCTTACGTCGAGGGAATGCTCGACAGGCAGGACGAGCTCTCGCTCATGCAGCTCGCCTGCCTGCTCGAGGACGCGATCGACATCCACGATCGCCACTGGAAGATCCACTGGATGCTCAACTTCGCCCAACTGTCGGCGACGCTCAACCTGCGGGCAGTCATGGAGAAGACTCACGGCAGGATCAACGAACAGCTCCTGGGTCGCCTCCAGAATTCGGCCAAGGATCGCAACTGGGACTCGATCGAGGCCCTGTGGCGGATGAAGGAGGAGGTCAAGGCGGACACGGACCTCGCCGCCATCTTCACAGCCCAGGCGGCAGGCGAGATCATCGTCGCCCTCAAGGCGAGCGACCGCGGCCGGCGTTTCATCGACCAACGGGTCGAGCCGTACCAGCGTGAGTTCGGGTGGCACGCGGTCTGGAGCCACGAGTTCATCTTCCCGACGGTTCGCGAGCTGATGGAACCCGTGATCGAGCTCGTACGCGGCTACATCGAGGTGAACTACGACTACCCGACGACCATTGCCGCGCTCGCCGACGATATCAAGGCCGCAAGCGCCGAGATCCTCGACGGCCTCGAGGGCGACGCGCTCGATGGGATGCGGGCGGCCAACGAGATCAACCTGCGGATGGCCCCGCTTACCCCGGACCACCACTTCTACATCGACCAAGGAGCAAACGCCCATCTCCGGCTTGTGCTCATGGCGATCGGCAGGAAGCTGGTCGCAGCAGGTCACCTCGATGCGCCCGACGACGTCATGTTCTTCCGCTACAACCAGCTGCGCGTCTTCATCGGAAGTCCCGCGGGGATGGACGGACGGGCGATCGTCGCCACGGCGACGTCCGCGCGCGAGCATGCCTACGCGTTCCGTCCCCGCGACTGGATCGGCACGGCCACGGCGACGCAGCTCGCCTTCCCGTATCTCACCAACTGGGGCTTCCCCCAGAAGTTCTACCGCACGGCCTCGCCGGTCGCCGGCCGGATCGATGGGCTGGGTGCCTCTCCGGGCGTTGTCGAGGGCATCGCGCGGGTCGTGCTGCGCGAGGATCAGTTCGACGACGTTCGGGCCGGCGACATCCTCGTGTGCCAGATGACGAACCCCGCCTGGGTCGTCCTCTTCACGAAGATCGTCGGGCTTGTCACGGACACGGGCGGCACTGCTTCGCACCCGGCCGTGCTTTCGCGCGAGTTCGGCATCCCGGCCGTCGTCGGGACGTCCATCGCCACCGACCAGATCAAGGACGGTGATCGGGTCCGGGTCAACGGGAACACCGGCCTGGTCGAGATCCTGGCCAACCTGCCCAAGGCCGCGCCCGTCGGGTTCAAGGACTGACTGCGCTCATGACGCCCGACACCCAGATCTCGCGACGCGTCCTGAGCGATCAGGTCAAGGATCGGCTCCTCAAGGCGATCCTTGACGGCCAGTACCAGCCGGGCGCCCGGATCGTCGAGACCCGGGTTGCCCGGGAGCTCGGCACGAGCCAGGCACCTGTCCGGGAGGCATTACGCGACCTCGAGGCCCTCGGTGTCGTCGAGACCACCGCGTTCCGCGGGGCTCGCGTCCGGCGTCCGTCGGCAGCCGAGCTCCTGGAGGGATTCGCGATCCGCGCCGAGCTCGAATCCCTTGGCGCCCGGCTGGCGATCCCGCGCCTGACCGACGAGGACGTCGACGACATGGCGGCGTACGTGCGGAAGATGCAGCAAGCCGCCGAAGTCGACGACCCGTCCGCCGAGGCGTCCGCGGATGCTTCGTTCCACAGCCGCATGATGGAGCTGGCGGGGAATGCCACGCTCGAACGCGTCTGGCGCACCCTGGAGCCGTTCTCACGGACCTACATCACGCTCGTCGCGCCCGGCAGCGATCGGCGCCATGTCGCCGACGAGCACCTCCCCGTCCTTGACGCCCTTCGCCGGCGCGATCCGGAGCTGGCCGTCGAGGTCCTCCACCAGCACTTCGCCAACGCGGCTGCCAGGCTCGGCAGTCACTGGGATGATGGGAGCCCGGTCGCCGTCGAGGCGCCCGCTCCGCCTTCGCGACTGCGGGCGTTCTCCCCTGCCGCTGCGGGCGAACCTCCTCCGAAGCGACTCCCTGACCAGCCGGCCCATCCGCGCGAAAGGACACCATGAACGACCAGCTCCAGCTTTCCGAAGAGATGTCGGCCGGGACGGCACGCCTCCGCGTGGACGTTCACGGGAGCGAGCCGCGCCGGCATGTTCTCGAGGACATGAGCTTCCTCAACTACCGCCTCGCCGACGTCCGCATCTCGCCGGAGGTCTCGCTGACCGAGCCCGACATCGTGTGGAACCAGTCCGGCGACAAGGCGATCACCTACGACGGCCGGGTCATGCACTTCGCGGGGCCGTGGCCGGCCGGCCCGATCCAGAAGGTCATCGTGACGATGCTGGCGCTCCGGATGGAGGCGGTGGGCCTGCACCCGTTCCACTCGTCGGCCGTCCGCTACCGCGGGAAGACGGTGCTCTTCCTCGGCGGCGAGTCGAACCATGGCAAGTCGATGGGCCAGATCGAGGCTTGTCGCCGCGGCGGCCTCCTCGTCTCCACCGAGACGACGGTCATCGACGAGGCCGGGGTCGCGATCATGGGCAGCAAGTCCGTCTTCCTCAAGAAGCGTACCGAGGGGACCGAGCGGGCTGACAAGGCGGCCCCTGAGCGTGGCGTCGAGAAGTTCTTTGGCGACATGCCGACCTGGGACCAGCTGGACGAGCCGACCAACGTGGACATCGTCATCGTGCCCGCGATCGATGGCAACTTCGATCCGAGCACCGGCGCGATGATCCCGTTCGAACGCCAGTTCCAGACGCTGCACTCGCTCCAGAACTACTTCCTGACCAACGAGCTGCTCGCCCCCGGCTGGCCGATGCCTGTCGTGGACACGGACCCGCTTCGCACGGCACGGGCGGCCTTCGTAGAGCGGTTCTGCGAACGGCCCTTCTTCTTCGTCCGGGCGGCCAACCCCCAGGTCCTCCTGGACGAGGTCGACGGGATCCTGTAGGGCAGAGCGGGGCCTCGGAGCCATGCGTCCCTTTGCCTACGCACGGCCGGCGACGCTGTTCGAAGCGGTGGCGCTCCTCGAGGCTCACGGGCCCGATGCCCGGATCCTGGCCGGGGGCACGGACCTGATCATCCGGCTGCGTGACGGCTCCGTCGCGCCGGCGGTCGTGGTGGACCTCAAGCGGATCCCCGAGCTGCGCGTCGCGATCCGGGAGACCGGCGGCCGGGTCTCGATCAGCGCTGGCACGGTGATGACGGACATCGCCGCCGACCCGCTCGTGCGGCGTCACTTCCCGGCGCTCGCGGAAGCGGCGGCCGTGGTCGGCTCGGTCCAGATCCGCAACCGGGCGACGCTCGCCGGCAATGTCTGCAACGCGTCGCCGGCGGCCGACACAGCCCCGGCGCTCCTCGTCTACGACGCGAGCGTCGTCACCGAGGGGCCCGGTGGATCCCGGCGCGTCCGGGTCGACGACTTCTTCGTACGGTCGGGGGTGACCACGCTCACGCGGGGCGAGCTCGTGACCGCCATCGAGCTGCCCGTGCCTGCCCGTCGGACGGGCGCCGTGCACGTGCGGCGCACGCGGCGGCGGGGCCACGATCTGGCCTCGGTCACGCTGTGCTGCGCGGTGGATGATGCCGGGGTGACCCGGATCGCCTATGGCAGCGTCGGCCCGCGGCCGGTCCTTCGGATCGACGAGAGCGGCCTGCTGGCCGACCCGGGGGCCACCACCGACGCGGCCAAGAGCGCGCTCCTCGAGGGGATGTTCGCCGCCGCCAACCCGTCTCCGCGCTCGATGCGCGCGAGCCCCGAGTACCGCCTGGCGATGCTTCGCCTCCTTGGGACGCGGGCCCTGGCCACCGCGATCGAACGGCTGGCGAAGGGGGAGTGACCGGGATGCGCGCGTCATATCGCATCGACTTCAGCGTGAACGGGCGTCCCCGCTCGCTCGACGTCGCCCCACACCACACGCTCCTGGACGCGATCCGCGACGAACTCGAGCTGACCGGGACGAAGGAGTGCTGCCTCGTCGGGGAGTGCGGTGCCTGCACCATGATCCTCGACGGGCGCATCGTCGACGCCTGTCTCGTTCTCGCGGTCGAGGCTGACGGAGCCGAGATCACCACCGTCGAAGGGCTCGCCGTCGACGGTCGCCTCGACCCGCTCCAGGCCGCGTTCCTGGACACGGGCGCCGTCCAGTGCGGCTTCTGTACTCCGGGCCAGCTCATCGCGGCCCACGCTCTCCTGGCCGAGAACCCGCATCCGACGGTCGCCGAGATCCAGGAAGGCCTGGCCGGCAACCTCTGCCGCTGCGGCTGCTACGGGCAGATCACGGAGGCCGTCCGCGCGGTCGCCGGCGAGGATGCGCCATGAGCACGCCGATGCGCGTGGCCGGTGTCGGTGGCTCGCCGCGACGCGTTGGGGGCCACGATCGCGTCACCGGCTTCCAGCAGTACGCCGCGGACATCCACCTGCCGGACGAGCTTCACGCCCGGCTCGTCACCATTCCAGCTGCCCGGGCTCGGATCATCTCGGTCGACACGCGCGAGGCCGGGCAGGTTCCGGGCGTGCGCCTGGTCATGACTTCCGCGGACCTGCCCCAGCCGGTCCCGCGTTTCGGGCCCCAGTTCCAGGATCGCCCGGTCCTTGCCGTGGGCGAGGTGAAGTACCACGGCGAGCCTGTCGCGGCGGTCGCCGCGGACTCGAAGGACGCGGCCGAGGAGGCCGCGCGCCTCGTCAAAGTGGAGTACGAGGAGCTCCCGGCCGTGTTCACGATCGCGGCCGCCCTCGACCCGGCAGCTCCGCTCGTGCAGGACCCGGTGCTCCGTCCCGGCGACCCGCTCGCGGGGACGAACGTGCTCCGCGAGCACCGCGTCGGCTGGGGGGACGTGGACGCGGCGACCGCGGACCTCGTCGTCGAGCACACCTACACGTTCCCCATCGTGACCCAGTTCGCGATCGAGCCGCACGTGTTCATGGCGGCCCCTGACGCCGACGGGATCGCGGTCTGGAGCTCCATCCAGCACCCGTACTGGCTCCAGAAGATCCTCGCCAGGCTCCTTGATCTGCCGCTCGCCAAGGTCCGCGTCCTCGCGCCGGACCCGGGAGGCGCGTTCGGTGGCAAGCAGCACGCGAAGTACGAGCCCATCGTGGCGCTCATGGCGCTGCGGGCCGAGCGCCCTGTGCGGCTCGTCCTGACGCTGGAGGAAACGTTCCAGGCCGTGCGGCGCGCCGCCGCCGAGGTTCGCGTCCGGACGGGATTCCGGGCCGACGGCTGGCTTTCGTTCCAGGACATCGAGGCGAACTACCTCATCGGCGCCTACGCGGACATCGCGGACCGCGTCGTGAGCAAAGGCAGCTACGTCGGCGCCGGCCCGTACATGATCCCGGACGTCCGGATCGTGGCACGGTCAGTCCTGTCGCACACCCTGCCGTCGACGGCCTTCCGCGGTTTCGGCAACCCGCAGGTGAACTGGGCCGTCGAGTCGAACCTCGATGAGGGCGCTCGCGCGCTCGGGATCGACCGGCTCGAGATCCGGCTGCGCAACCTCGCTCACAAGGGCGACCGGTTCATCCCCTTCGACACGCCGGCCGACGGCGACTGGGATCAGGCGGTCCGGCGGGCCGCGGAGCTGATCAGGTGGGAGAGCCCCGTCCCGCCCGGCCGGGGTCGCGGGATCGCCGTCGGCATCAAGTCGGGGCCGACCACGGGACTCTCGTATTCCACGGTGCGACTCCTCGCGGACGGCAGCGCCGTCGTGTATGCGGGGACGTCCGACATGGGGCAGGGCGCACGCACCGTGTTTGCCCAGATCGTCTCGACCGAGCTCGGAGTGCCGCTCGACTGGGTGACGGTGGTCATGGGCGACACGGCCGTCGTTTCCTACGACCAGCAGACCTCAGCCAGCCGGTCAACCGTCCTGATGGGCAACGCCGTCCTGCTCGCCTGTCGTGGCATCCAGGCCAAGCTCCGCGTGATGTCGGCCCGCCTCAACGGGCTCGATGAGTCCGAGATCGTCGTGGAGCGCGGCGTCGTGCGTCTGCCCGGCCGCGAGATCCCCGTCATCGACGTTCTCACGCCAGGTCTGGGTCTGCTCGGCGGCGAGCTGATCGGGAACGGCGAGATGCGCAAGGAGGCGGATCCGGACCATCCGTTGGGCGGCAGCGCGGCGTTCTTCGAGTTCAACTGCACGGCCATCGAGGCCGAGGTCGACGAGGAGACCGGTGACGTGACCGTCGTCCGGCACGTTACCGTGTCGGACGTGGGGAAGGCGATCAACCCGCTCCAGGTCCGGATGCAGGACGAGGGGGCCGCGACCCAGGGGCTCGGCCACACCCTCATGGAGCACTACATCTTTGACGACACCGGCCGGATCCGGAACCTCGGTGCGATCGACTACCGGATCCCGACGAGCATGGACCTACCCCTCGAGATGCAGAGCGAGATCATCGAGAACGAGGACGGGCCGGGGCCCTACGGTTCGAAGGGCATGAGCGAGGGAGCCCTGCTGTGCGTCGCGCCGGCGGTCGCCGCGGCCGTCCGCGATGCAACGGGTGCCGTCGTCCGCGACCTGCCCCTGACGCCGGAGCGGGTCTGGCGGGCGCTGCGAGCTCGGCCGGCTCGATGACCCGGACAGGGGCGGTTCGCGTGCCCGAGGGCGAGAGCGCGGTCCCCGACGCGCGGCCGGCTGGACCGCATCCCGGGAGCGCAGCGCCGTGACCTACGTCTTCGATTGCGACCAGCGCCACGACCTCACGTTCGCCGAGCTCAAGCGGCTCATTGGCGGAAAGGCCGCGAACCTCTCGGTGATGGCCCACGATCTGGGGTTACCCGTGCCGCCGGCGTTCACGATCTCGACCGTTGCCTGCAACGAATACCTGGCAGGCGGCTGGCCCGCGACGCTGGACGCGGAGCTGCGGGCGCACATGGTCCGCATGGAGGAGCGCGTCGGGCAGCGGTTCGGCGACGCCGCCGAGCCGCTCCTGGTAAGCGTGCGCTCCGGGGCACCGGTCTCGATGCCGGGAATGATGGACACGATCCTCAACCTGGGCCTCAACGACGCCACCTCCCAGGGCCTCGCGGCCCGCTCAGGGAACACGAAGTTCGCCGCCAACTGCCGGAAACGGTTCGAGGCGATGTTCCGGGGCATCGTGGGCGCGGAAACCGTCCCCGAGGACACCTGGGTCCAGCTCCGCGCGGCGATCGAGGCCGTCTTCCGCTCCTGGAACAGTGACCGGGCCCGCACGTACCGCGAGCGTGAGGGCATTCCCGCCGACCTGGGCACGGCCGTGACCGTCCAGGCGATGGTCTTCGGCAACCGGAGCGTGGATTCCGGGACCGGGGTCCTCTTCACCCGGAACCCGGCCACGGGCGAGCCGCTCCTCTACGGCGATGTCATGTTCAACGCCCAGGGAGAGGATGTGGTGGCCGGGACCCACCGCACCCAGCCGATCGCGGTCCTGGACGAGCGAATCCCGGCCGTGGGGAGCGAGCTGCGCGACTACGCGACGCGGCTGGAGCGCCACCACGCGGACCTGTGCGACATCGAGTTCACGATCGAACACGGCAAGCTGTGGATGCTCCAGTGTCGGGTTGGGAAGCGCAGCCCCCAGGCAGCGCTGAGGATCGCCGTCGACATGGCCGAGGATCCCGACTTCCCGCTCACCCGGGCCGATGCTGTCCGCCGCGTTGCCGGCATCCTCGCCCACCCGCCGAAGCGGACGACCCAGCGGGGTGGCGTCGGACCAGTGCTCGCCATCGGCCTCCCCGCATCGCCGGGCGTGGCCTGCGGCGAGATCGTGACCTCTCCCGGTGCCGCGGTGGAGGCCGCCGCGGCCGGCCGCACGGTCATCCTGGTGCGTGCCGAGACGTCGCCTGACGACGTCCACGGGATGGCGAAGGCTGCCGGCATCCTCACCGCGACGGGTGGCCTCGCCAGCCACGCCGCCGTGGTCGCACGCGGCTGGGGCATTCCTGCGGTCGTGGGGGCCGCGGCAGTGAAAGTGAAAGAGTCGGAGATCGTGCTTGGAGACCGCACCCTGGCCGTCGGCGAGAAGATCACCATCGACGGTACGACCGGCCAGGTCTTCGCGGGATCGACGGCGGGCTTGTCCACGGTCGTGCCCGAGGCAACTACGCTCATGGCATGGGCCAGCGAGCTTGGCATCGTAATCGGGGACGAAGCTCCCGGCCAGGCAACGTCCACGGCGGCGAGTCCGCTGCCCGAGCCCCCGACGTCCACGCCCGACGATGTCCTGCGGATCCTCGTGGTCAAGGGCTATGGCACGCCCGAGAGTGTCGCCATGGCGCTTCTCTTTACTCCCGACGTCGCCACTAGCCTGCTCGACGGGCTCGTCGCCGACGGACTGGCCGAGGTGGTCGCAGGATCCTTCCGGCTGACCGCCCACGGCAAGTCGGTGGGCAAGGAGCAGATGGATGCCGACAGGGAGGCCTGGGGAACCGAGAACGCGGTCGCGGCCCTCAACGCACTCCTGGCCCTCGACCAGCGCATGAAGGTGACGGTGACGGCCTGGCAGATGCGTGACGTCGACGGTGCCCAGACCTTCAACGACCACACCGACCCTGCCTACGATGCCCGGGTGCTGGCGGACCTTGCGGCGCTTCACGCGGATGCGACCGCCTGGCTGCAGCCCCTCGCCGGGGGCCTGCCGCGCCTTGCTATCTACGCCGAGCGTCTTGAGCGGGCGATCGCGGCGGCCCGCGGGGGTGATCACCGGTACGTCGCCTCGCCGCGCGTCGACAGCTATCACGGTGCCTGGTTCGAGCTGCACGAGGACCTGATCCAGCTGGCCGGTCGCAGCCGCGCGGAGGAGGTGGCGGCCGGACGGGCCTGATGGTTGGCCGGGCGTGGCCATTTCCGTCCATTCGGCCCTCCGGCGAGCTGGGCCCCGGGTCCGATCATCGAAGTCACGGCCGCTCAGGAAGATCGCACATCGGTCGGCGCGTCCCGCTCCCGCTGCGGGTACCACCCACGAGACAGGGAGAGCTCCATGGCATCCTTCCCGCACCTGTTCAGCCCGATCCAGCTCGGTGGCCTGGAGCTGCCGAACCGCGTGGTCCACGTACCGACGGACATCAGCTCCTCCCACGCCGACGGGGAGGTGAGCGAGCGCGACATCCACCACCACGCGGACATTGCGCGCGGCGGGGCCGGTTTCATCATCGTTGGCGCCACGACGCCGGACATGAAGACCGGGCGACCGACGGTGACGTGCCTGGTGGCCGACGGGGACAACTACATCCCGGGCCTGGCACGCCTCGCCGAGAGCATGCATCGCTACGGGGCGAAGTGCGCGGTCCAGCTCCAGCACCCGGGCCGCCAGTGCGCGATCCCGCGCTACAACACCCTTGGCGCGACCGACCGGGTCCTCAAGCTCCCGTGGTCGGCCGGGCACGAGATCATCTACGAGAACGCCGAGGAGAAGGGCAAGGAGATCCGGGCCGCGTCCATCTCCGAGATCCTCGATCTCGTCGACCTCTTCAGCGAGGCCGCATGGCGCGTGAAACAGGCGGGATTCGACGCCGTGGAGCTCCACGCAGCGCACGGCTACCTGCTCTCCGAGTTCATGAGCCCGTATCTCAACCAGCGTAACGACCGGTTCGGCGGGAGCCTCGAGAACCGGATGCGATTCCCATTGGCCGTCGTCGACTCGATCCAGAAGAAGTGCGGCAGAAGCTTCCCGGTCCTGGTCCGCTACTCCTTCGAGGAGTGGGTCGAGGGCGGACGCGGGCTCGAGGAAGGAGTCGAGATCGCGAAGATGCTCGAGCTGGCGGGCTGCGCCGCGGTCGACCTCTCGATGGGGATCCAGGAGAGCGCGGGCGCCGGCTTCGACCCCATGCAGTATCCGCAGGGCTGGGCCACGTATGCGGCCGAGGCGACCAAGAAGGCGATCCGGATCCCGGTGATCACCAGCCACTCGCTGCGTGACCCCGAGTACTGCGACCAGATCATCGCGGAGGGCAAGACAGACCTGGTCGGCCTCGCCCGTCAGCTGCTGGCGGACCCGTACTGGCCGGTCAAGGCGCAGTACGGAAAGGTCAGGTCGATCCGGAAGTGCATCTCCTGCCTGGGCGGATGCTGGCAGGAGTCGCTGATGGCGAAACACGAGATCGCCTGCTCGATCAACGCCGCCTGCGGGAATCCCGCGTACGCGGAGATGAAGCGAACCACGAATGCGGTTCGCGTCGCGGTGGTCGGTGGGGGACCGGCCGGGATGGAGGCTGCACGCATCGCCACGGAGCGCGGCCACACCGTGACCCTGTTCGAGAAGGCCGGGGAGCTGGGAGGCGCCTTGCTGTACTGCTGCCTGGTGCCGGGCAAGGAGAAGATGCGCTGGTACCTGGACTGGATCCGGAACCAGCTCCTCGACCTGCAGGTCGACATCCGGCTCAACCATGCCCCGGGCGTCGACGAGCTTCGCGGGTTCGACGTGGTCCTGAACGCAACCGGCGCGATCTCGTATGTCCCGGACGTGCTCGGCCTGCGTGAGAACGTGGTGCCCTTCGAGGAGGCGATGGCCTGCCCGAAGATCGCGTGCGAGTGCCATCCGGGCGCACGGAAGCTCCACAAGCTGGGATCGCACGTGCTCCTGTGGGGCGACCACTACGCGGCGGCCGACACGGCGGCGTTCCTGGGGAGCATCGGGAAGCAGGTCACGATCGTCACCGAGAATCGCGAGTTCGCGGCCGAGTGCGAGGTCATCCACATGTATGTCCTGCGCAAGCGGTTCGCGCAGGGCGACGCCGAGGCCCTGGACTCTCGACCGTTCAAGCACCCCGTCACCGTCATCGAGAACGCCACCGTGCGCGAAGTGCGCGAGGGCGAGGTCGTCGTCGAGGATCACGAGTTCCGCCGCACGACGCTCCAGGTGAGCGACGTGGTCTCGTGTCATACGCGACCCGTCGCCGACCTCTTCGCCGAGCTGCGGGCAGCCGGCGTCCACGTCATCAACGTCGGCGACTCCGTGCGACCCCGCAACCTCTACTACGCCGTGAAGGAGGGGTCGGCATTCGGCCTGGCCGTGGACGAGCACATGCTCTTCAATCCGAACCACGCCATCCTGAACGACCTCCCGGTCGACGTCCTCGCCCAGCTGCAGCGGGCGGAATCACCCGCCTACTCGCGCCAGCAGATGGTGGTGCTCACGGCTCGGCGCGATGGCTGACGGGGGCGGCCGCGAGGTGCACACGGGCAACCGGGCTGACAGCCGTTCACGGCCGCGCCGACCGGGCACCGACGGGCCGTTGCGCGTCGGCGTGGTGGGGGCCGGATTCATCGGTGAGACGCACGTCGCCGCGTGGGCCGCCGAGGGCATCCGCGCCGTGATCCACGACGTGGACGCCGACCGCGCGGCCGCGCTCGCCGAACGGCACGGGGCACGCGTCGCGGGGTCGCTGGACGAGCTGTTCGGCGCGGTCGACATCGTCGACGTCTGCACGCCTACGCATCTCCATGTGGACGTCGCGCTCGCCGCCGCGCGCGCCGGCCGCCACGTGATCTGCGAGAAGCCGATGGCACGCACCCTTGCGGATGCAGAGGCGATGCTCGCGGCCGCGCGCGACGCCGGTGTCCGGCTCTTCGTGGCTCACGTTGTGCGGTTCTTCCCGGAGTACGTCGCCGCCCGGCAGGCGGTCATGGACGGCGCGATCGGCGCACCCGGCGTGCTCCGCCTCACCAGGGCGAGCTTCCGTCCGCGGCAGCCGGCAGGCCACTGGTTCTTCGACCATGCCAAGTCGGGTGGAATCGTCCTCGACCTGATGGTCCACGACCTCGACTACGCGCGCTGGGTCGCCGGCGACGTCGTAGCGGTCCACTGCCGGTCGGCCAGCGTGGCGCAGCCGGACGCAGGCGTCGATCACGCCGTCGCGATCCTGACCCATCGGTCGGGCGCGATCAGCCACGTCTCGGCATCGTGGGGATACGCGCCGCCAACGTTCGTGACGTCATTCGAGATCGCGGGTTCGCACGGTCTCATCGAGTACAGCTCGACGACGACCGCGCCGGTCATGCCGTCATTGCTTGGCGGGTCCGCGGGCGGCCGCCTCACGGCAATGGCCGACACGAGCCTCTCCGGGGACCCCTTCCGCCTGGAGCTCGCGGAGTTCGCCGGGGCGATCCGCGACGGGACCGAGGCGAGGATCGGTCCCACTGACGGCCTCGAGGCACTCCGCCTCGCGCTCGCTGCCGACGAGTCCGCCCGGACCGGGGCGGTCGTCCGTCTGACACGGGCGGGCGAGTGATGGCCGTCGACGTCGAGGGCCGTCAACCCGTGCGGATCGGCGTCCTCTCCGCCGAGCACGTCCACGGTCCCACGTACCTCTCGCTGCTGGCGACGATGCCGGGCGCCCGCCTGGTCGGGGTTTGGGATGAGGATCGGCAGCGCGCCGCGGCCGCGGCAGCGCCCGTCTCGACGCGCGCGTTCGACGACGTCGACGATCTGCTGGAACGAGTGGACGGCGTCGTGATCGCGTCGGCGAACAGCCGCCACCGGCGTCTCGTCGAGATCGCTGCGACGGTGGGCGTGGACGTCCTTTGCGAGAAGCCGCTCGCGACGACGGTGGACGACGCCCGCGCGATCGTGGACGCCTGCGACCGGGCGGGCGTGCGCCTGATGACCGCGTTCCCCACCCGCTGGAACCCCGCCGCGCGGGCGCTGGAGTCCGCGGTACGGGCCGGGGCGCTCGGCACGCCGGTCTTCCTGGAGGGCGTCAACACGGGAACGATGCCGGACATCCATGCGGCCTGGTTCGTCGATCCGGTCCTGTCCGGGGGCGGCGCGGTGACCGACCACGTCGTGCACCTGGCCGATCTCTTTCGCTGGATCCTGCGCTCCGAGGTCGTCGAGGTGTACGCGGTTGCGAACCGGATCCTGCAGGAACGCTTCGTGGGCGTCGAGACCGGCGGGCTCGTCTCGATGCGCTTCGCGAGCGGCGTATCGGCCACCATCGACTGCAGCTGGAGCAAGCCGCGCTCCTACCCGACCTGGGGTGGTCTCTCGATCCAGGCGGTCGGCACGGGCGGGGCGTTCGGGATCGACGCCTTCCGGCAGCACCTTGCCGTCTACGGAACGCGCGACACCGGGATCTCGTGGCCTGCGTGGGGCCCGAACGCCGACCGCGGGATGCTGGCGGAGTTCCTGTCCGTGGTGCGCGACGATCGAGAGCCGGAGGTGACGGGGATCGACGGACTTCGGGCGGTCGAGATCGTCGATGCCGCGTACCGCTCGATCGCCGCCGGCGCGCCGGTCTCGCTCCGTGCAGGCCAGCCATGACGTCCACCCGGCACCTCGGGCTGGACCTGGGGGGCACGCTCCTGAAGTGGGCCGTGGTCGAGTCCACGGACGGGCGCTGGGACCGGCTCGCGACGGACCTTGTCCCGACCCGCCTGGACGCGGGGGCCGACGGGCTCGTCGCCCAGCTGCAGGAGACGGCCGCGGCTGCTATTGCCGATTGGGGCCCCGTGGCCACGGTCGGCCTGGGGATCCCGGGGCGCTACGACGCCGCCGGCGGCAGGGTGATCCTGACACCGAACATCGCCGTTCACTGGGCGGGCACGCCCGTGGCCGAGCGCCTCCAGCCCGTGGTCCGCGCGCCAGTCCACCTCCTCAACGATGCGCGTGCGTTCACCCTCGCCGAGCTTCGCCTGGGGGCGGGGCGTGGCGCGCAGACGCTGGTCGGCATGACGCTGGGTACCGGCGTCGGCGGGGGGATCGCGATCCGGGGCGAGTTGTACCTGGGCCATGACGGCGCCGCGGGCGAGATTGGCCACCAGACGATTGACCCCGACGGTCCCCTGTGCAATTGCGGGAACCGCGGTTGCGTCGAAGCGTTCGCACGGGCGGATGTCATCGCGGCGACGTGCGGCACAGCCTCGGTGGAGGCCGCGGTGCGAGCGGCAGCCGGCGGTGACGCCCGCGCGCTCGACGGGCTCGCACAGGTCGGTCGCTACCTCGGGATCGGCATCGCGAACATGGTGACCGTCCTGACGCCGGACCGCGTCGTCGTCGGGGGCGGCGTCGCGGCGGCCGGGGAGATCCTCTTCGCCCCGCTCCGTGCGGAGCTCGACCGCCGAGTCCGGATGACGGGCTCGAGCACTGTCGAGATCGTGCCGGCCGAGCTCGGAACCTGGGCCGGGGCGATCGGCGCGGCGATTCACGGCGCGGAGGCAGACGGAACGCAGGGCCCGAGCCGGGGCCACGAAGCGGCGCCGCCCGGAGGGAAGCGCACCCATGCATGACGATGGACTCGTCCGCGGCCGCCTCGTGCTCGAGGATCGCGTCCAGCCTGGCCGCGTCGTCCTGGAGGAGGGCCGGATCGCGGCCGTGGAGGCGGATCCGTCCGCGGCCAGCGGCCCGTGGATCATGCCCGGCTTCGTGGACGTCCACGTCCACGGCTGGGGCGGGCACGACGCGATGCGTTCCGAGTCCTCGCTTGACGGCATGGCTCGGGCGCTGCTCCGGCGCGGCGTCACCTCCTTCCTGCCCACCGCCGTGACCGCGCCACTGGCCGAGCTATGCGCCTTCGCGGAACGTGTCCGCGCCTGGCTGCCCGCCGCGCCGGACGACGGGTCGGCGCCGCTCGGCTTCAACCTCGAGGGGCCGTTCATCTCGCCCCAGCGCGTGGGTGCGCAGAACCCGGCGTTCGTGCGAACCGCGGCGGAGACGGCGTTCGCGGACCTGGAGCTCCTGCTCGGCAGCTTCCGCATCACCACGATCGCGCCCGAGACACCCGGCGCGATGGAGCTGATCCGTTGGTTCACCGAGCGCGGCGTCGTCGCGTCGCTCGGCCATTCGGTCGCGACGGCCGAGGAGGCGGAGGCCGGCTATGACGCCGGCGCCCGCACGACGACGCACCTGTTCAATGCGATGTCCGGCGTGCACCAGCACGCGCCGGGCCTCGCCGCCGTGGCGCTGGCCCGGGACGACGTCTACGTCGAGCTGATCGCCGACGGGCACCACGTGGACCGCCTGCTCTGGCCCCTGATCCTGCGCACCAAGTCCGCGGATCGACTCATCCTGGTGAGCGACGGGATCGCGCTCGCCGGGACGTCCCAGCTCCGGGGCATGCTCGGCGGCCTGGAGGTGGAGGTGCGCGGCGACCGCTGCAAGCTGGTGTCGAACGGCGCCCTGGCGGGATCGGTCATCGCCCTGGACACGTCCGTGCGGAACCTGGCGCGATTCGGGCTGGACCTGCCGCGAATTGCCGCGGCTGCGAGCGTCAACCCGCTGGCGCTGATCGGGGTGAACGATCGTGGACGGATCGCTCCCGGCCTTCGGGCTGACCTCGTCGAGCTCGACGAGACCTTCAGCGTGCGGAGGGTCATGCGCGCAGGACGCTGGTTCGAAGGCCCGCGAACGACCTCGCCTGGTGCCTGACCGCGTGCCCGTCGAGCGGCCGCGGTCGGATCCGGGGCACAGGCAGCCGGCGGCCCTCGGACGGATCGAGGAACGGCACCTCGTCCCCCCACGGGTGGCGCCGCCCCTTGATCCCGGGTTCCGGCCGGCGGCCTTGGCGGTCTCCCAGTTCGCCAGGAAGGTACGGGAGGTGCGCCTCGGGCGCCCCGTTTGGCTCGCGGTCGAGCAGCCCGGCGGGACGTCGAGCCACCACGAGTGCTCGGTGTTCGAGGAGGGACCCGAGACGGGTTCGAGCGCGCGGTTCGTCGAGCGCGACCTGGCGTTTCTGCTGTGGTCGCGGGGCGGCTGCAGAGTCTACGTCGACGGCCCGGCCTGGCTGACGGCGGCCCTCACCCGTTATTTCCGGGCGGACCCGGTCGGCGTTCTTGACGCCGCGATGATGGGACCCGCGATCTACGGCGCGCCGTTCGAGGTCGTGCCTTCGCCGCACGCGGACTTCCCGACCGAGTCGACTGCGGCCCTCGACTTGGGCGGCCACCTGGATGGCTGCCGCATCGGGTTCGACCTGGGCGCCAGCGACCGCAAGGTCGCCGCGGTCGTCGACGGCGTGGTGAAGTTCAGCGAGGAGACCGCCTGGGATCCGGGCCGACAGGCGGATCCGGCATGGCACTTCGGGCAGATCAACGACTCCCTGCAGCGGGCGGCGGACCACCTCCCGCGGGTCGATGCGATCGGGGGCAGCTCGGCCGGCGTCTTCGTGGGCAGCGAGCCGCGCGTCTCCTCGCTGTTTCGCGGTGTCCCGGTCGACCTCTTTGCGACGCGCACCCGGTACCTGTTCCGGGAGCTCCAGCACGCTTGGGGCGATGTTCCGTTCGTCGTGGTGAACGATGGCGAAGTCACGGCGCTTGCCGGGGCGATGCGTGTCGGTTCCGGGTCGCTCCTCGGCCTGGCGATGGGCTCGAGCGAGGCGGGTGGGTATGTCACGAGCGACGGTCTGCTGACCTCGTGGCTCAACGAGCTGGCGTTCGTGCCCGTCGACCTTGCGCCGGCGGCTCCGCGCGACGAGTGGTCGGGCGATGCGGGCGTCGGTGCCCAGTACCTCTCGCAGCGGGCGGTCGCGCGGCTCCTGCCGGCCGCCGGGATCGACATTCCCCGCGACATGGACCAGCCCGCCCAGCTCGTCGAGCTGCAGCGGTTGATGGCCAGAGGCGACGCCCGCGCCGCGTCCGTCTACGAGACGATTGGCGCCTACCTCGGCTACGCCCTGCTGCAATACGCGCGGTTCTACCGGATCGACCACCTCCTCCTGCTGGGCCGGGTCACGACCGGTGCCGGCGGCGACCTGATCCAGGGAACGGCGAGACGCGTGCTCGAGGCGGAGCAGGATCGATTGGGCACGCATATCAGGTTCCACGGGGCGTCGGAGCGCGACAAGCGCCACGGCCAGGCCGTGGTCGCGGCGAGTCTCCCGCGTATCGGGTGAACGCCCCAGGGCGCGGCGGCCGGAACGAGGTCCTGTCGGCTCAGCCCAGCAGCGCTGCTGCTTCCTGGTCCGCGAACACCGTCAGCCCGCCATGGCGCCGGAGGTACGAGGCCGGGCAGTCCGGACCTTCCGCGTCGCGGAGGGCGCGGCGCAGGATGCCCGCCTTTCGCTCGCCGGTCACGAGGAGCCACACCTCCCTCGCTTGCAGGATGCGGTCCATCCCGAGCGTGACGCCGGCCGTTGGCACCGCCGCCGCACCGTAGCGGGCCATCGCTGCTTGCCGGCTTGAGGCCGTCAGGCGGACGACGCGGGTGGGACTCTCCGGGAAGGAGCCCGGCTCGTTGAATCCGACGTGCCCGTTCAGCCCGAGCCCGAGCACGACGAGATCAAGGTCGACGGAGCATGCGGCGTGCCGCTCGGCAGCCGCATCGAGGTCGCGCGCGTCCACCTCGATCGTGTGCACGGCGGCGGGCGCGACCGGGAGCCGGTCCAGGAGCTGGGCTCGCAGCCGCGTGTCGCAGCGCGCAGGGTCGCCCGGCGGCAGGCCGACCCATTCGTCGAGAAGGATGACCGTCGCCTGGGCGAAGGACGCGTCGCCGCGTTCTATGCGAGCCGCGAGCGCATCGTATACGGGGATCGGCGTAACGCCGGTCGGGAGGCAGACCCGGAGTGACGGCGCCGACTGCAGGCGTTCGACGAACGCAGCCGCAACCTGGTCGGCCCAGGCTGCCGCCCGGAGAATCCGCAGCGCCGTCACTGAGCGGCTCCGGTCGGCAGCGCTGCTCCCCGCCGGCGACAATGCGATCCACGCATTCCCCGCTCGCCGGGTCCTTCAGGATCAGCTTCTGGCGGCCATCGGGCAGGGTCTCGCTCTTGATCACAACCTTCCCTTCGAACGTCTCCGCTGCCGCCGCGATCCGCGCGGTTGTCCCGCCGCGCCAGTCGAGGACGACCGGCTCCCACGCCCGGCTCTTCGCCGAGCGGTAGCAGGCATCCAGGACTGCGTTGACCACGTACCCGTCGTACAGGGTTTCCTGCGGGACGGTGCCCTCGTCCATGGCGCGGAACATGTCCGTGGACATGTCCATGTAGCCGAGCTCCGATGCCTCGTCCCCGACCGGGAAGAGCCAGCCGGCGGCGGTCTCCGCCTTCTCCGCGACGTAACCGCCGCTCCCGGCGGCGGTGAACATCTCGAAGCCCGTCCGCAGGAAGTGGTTCAGCCAGATCGTGCCGTGGGTGCCGGCAACCTCGTCCCGCAGGTCCATGCCGCCGCGGAAGGTCCAGCTGACCTCGAACTGGCCGGTTGCGCCGGATTCGAACCTGATGAGTGCGATCGCGTTGTCCTCGTCCGCGATCGGGTGGACCAGGGTGTCGGTCGTGCACATCACCTCGATCGGCCGCTTCCCCTTGCCGACGAAGTTGCGAATGGTCTCGACGCAGTGGCAGCCGAGGTCGATGATCGCGCCGCCGCCGGTCAGCCTGCCGTCCCAGAACCAGGCCGAATGCGGTCCGGGATGCGCCTCGCGGGAGCGGACCCAGGTCACGTCCCCGATCGCGCCGGCCCGCGCGGACGCGATTGCCTTGAGCGTCTTCGGTGTGTAGCAAAGGTCCTCGAGATATCCCCCGAACACGCCCGCCTTCTCGACCGCCTCCAGCATCCGCTTCGCCTCCGCGGCGTTCCGGCCCAGTGGCTTCGTGCAGAGCACGGCCTTCCCGGCGGCCGCGACGGCTCGCACCGCCTCCTCGTGGAGGTGGTTGGGGAGCGCGACGACCACGACATCCGTTTCGGGGTGGCCGATCGCCGCCAGCATGTCCGTAGTGGCCTCGGGTATGGTCCAACGCTCGCTGAAGGCCGCGCCGCGGGTTTCGCTGCGCGAGTAGACGACTCGAACGCGGTCGCGGCCGCGCTGCGCGTGGAGCGTCTTCGTGTAGAAGTCCCCGATGAACCCGGAGCCGAGCATCGTGACGGTGTGCGATTGCATGGTCGAGCGGGTCCTCCGTGTGGTTCCTGGCGATTGTACGGACGCTCCGGGCAGCGCTGCGGGCGTACGGATCGCGCCGCGGCCGGGGACCCGAGCGCAGCTGGCGGTACCCTGCGGGCGAAGCTGGCTGGCTCGGCGCCTCGGCTGGGGCCGCGCCTCGGCTCACGTGCGCCCGATGCGTGCAACCGCTCGCGGGTGGACACTTGCGTCGGCGGCCTGGCGCCCCCGGTCGTCGGCTCCTCCCCCGCTTCGACGAGGCCTGCGCGATGCGTCCGCTGTTCGGGTACCACCTTCCCAACTACACTTTCCCTGGGGTCGCGCCGGAGGCGCTCTTCGAGCACGTCGCGGGCCTTGCCCAGCGCGCCGAGGCAGTCGGCTTCGACCTGGTCACGGTGATGGACCACTTCTACCAGATCGGGGGTGTCGGGCCCGAGGACGCGCCGATGCTGGAGGCCTACTCCACCCTGGCCGCGATCGCGGCCCGGACATCGCGGGTCCGGCTGGGGGCGCTCGTGACCGGTGTCACCTACCGCAACCCGGCGCTCCTCGCCAAGACGGTGACGACGCTCGACGTCATCTCGGGCGGCCGGGCGATCCTGGGGATGGGCGCGGCCTGGAACGAGTCGGAGCACCACGGCTACGGCTTCGATTTCCCGCGGATCGGCGAGCGGATGGACCGCCTGGACGAAACGCTCACGATCTGCCGGCGGATGTTCACCGAGGAGCGGCCGACGTTCGAGGGGCGCTTCTACCGGATCGACGCCGCGCTCAACCGGCCCCGCCCGGTCCAGGCCGGCGGGCCGCGCATCCTCGTCGGCGGCGGCGGGGAGCAGCGGACGCTTCGCCTCGTGGCGCGCCACGCCGACTACGCCCACTGGTTCCCGCTCGGGATGGACGTGCTCCGCCACAAGACCGAGCTGCTGGAGCGCTACTGCGAGGAGATCGGCCGCGACCCGGGGACGATCATCCGCACGATGGCCGCGCCGGTCATGCTCGTCGCAGACGAGCGCGAGGGCGAGGCGCGCCTTGCCGGCGTCCCGCCGGAGCGACGGGGCGCACTCGTGCCGGCGACTCCCGCGCGCGCCGCCGAGATCCTCGCGGAGTACGTCGACGCCGGCTTCGGCGGCTTCACGTTCGGCAACACGATGCTGGCGGGCGAGTCGCTGGATCTCGCCGGGGAGCTGATCCGCTCGTTCGCCTGAACCGGGGCGGCTGCGCCGGAGGCCACGATCGACGCTCGCCGGCGACCTCAGCGCTCCTCGCCGAGCACCTCGAGGAGAAACGCGGCCGCGGCGACGCCGGCCCGGAAGCGGCCCTGGTCGCCGTGCTGGAAGAGGCGCAGGTCCAGGACGCGCGACCAGCCATGCGCGGGAGCCGCCACGGCCACGCGGAGCACCGTCTGCGACGCGTCCGGATGGGCGACCAGCGAGAGGCCGACCTCCACCCCGGCTTCCCGCGCGATCTCGCTCGCCTCCGTCTCCACCGGCCAGCCCACCACGTCGCGGGCCACGCCCGGCCCGAGGGCGATCGCGCGCTCCAGGGCGGGGACGCCACCCAGCAGCGCGCCGAGCGCCCCGCGCGTGCCGGCCTCGACGACGGCGAGCCGGACGTCGGCCCGGGCCGCGGCCGCCGCGACGAGGTCGGCCCACGACGTCTCACCCTCGGCCAGGACATGCCCGCCGAGCGTGCCGCGAACGGCCGCGTCGGCCGTCTCCAGCACCTGCCAGGCCGGCCGCACGACCCGTCCGCCGGCGTCCCGCTCGTCCACCGCGGAGATCCGGACGTCGAGCCAATCGGCGCGCGCATAGGTCGCGACGACCGGGTTTGCGGCCCGGAGCATGGGTTCGCCGAGGAGCTCCGCGACACGCGACTCGCCGATCCCATAGGTGCGGAGCGTCCGGACCAGGCGGCCGTCACCGAGGCCGCGCTCGCGAAGGCGGGGTACCACCCAGTCGCGCCACATCGGACGCATCTCGCGGGGCGGGCCGGGAAGGAGGATGGCGAGGCGGCCGTCCGGCCGGTCCACCCACCAGCCGGGGGCCGTTCCGTTCGGATTGGGGATCGCGGTCGCCGAGGGGATGAGCCATGCCTGCTTCAGGTTGAGCTCCGGGAGCGCCATCCCGCGCCCCGCGAAGAGATCCCGCAGCCACGCCTGCTGGTCGGCGTCGATCTCCGGCACCTCGCCGATCGCGGCCGAGACCGCTTCGCGCGTGAGGTCGTCCGGCGTGGGGCCCAGGCCCCCGGTGGCAACGACGACGTCCACGGTGGCCAGTGCCTCGGCGAAGGACGCCGTGACCAGCGCCAGGTCGTCGGGGAGCGCGACGATGCGCCGCACGCTCACGCCGAGCAGGGAGAGCGCCCGCGCCAGCTCGCCGCCGTTCGTGTCCCGGGTCTCGCCCGCCGTGAGCTCGCTTCCGACGGCCAGCAGCTCCGCGGTTCGGATCGGACGGCGCCGTGGAGGGCGGTGTTGCCTGGTGGTCACACGCCGAGAGTACGACCTGGGGGTCGCCGCGTCACGGCCAGGCAGGGGACCCGCGCGGGCGGGCCACGGTGCGCCGTTCACACACGGTGCGCCGGAATCTTGACCTCGGCGGCACACGGGCGTATTCTCGATAATCGATGATACCGGGAGGGGGCCCGGCCGACGAACTGCGAAGCGACGGTCAGGACCGACGAGCGCGTCCATGACCAAGGAGGCGGCGCGATGGGCCACGAGCTCGATGTCTTCCGCCTCGACGGTCGCGTCGCCCTCGTCGCCGGCGGGGGCGGAGCGATCGGCTCGGCGCTGGCGGCTGCCCTGGGGGCCGTTGGCGCCCGCGTGACGGTGGTGGACCAGACCGACGAACGGGCGGAGGCGGCGGCCGCCCCGATCCGCGCGACGGGCGTCCAGGTCCTGGCCATCGGCGCGGACGTGACCCAGGAAGCGGAGTGCGAGCGCGTCGTGGCCGCCACCCTGGAACGCTTCGGGCGCCTCGACATCCACGTGAACGCGGTCGGCGGAGGCGCCGGCAAGGTGCTGTTCGACGCCGAGGTCTACCCGCGGGACGCGTGGGACTGGATCTACGAGCTCAACGTTCGCAGCACGCTCTGCTCAACGCAGGCGGCAGCGCGAGCGATGATCGCAGGCGGGCACGGGGGGCGGATTCTCAGCATCTCGTCCGTCCGGGCCACGCTCGGCATCAACGCCGGCTACTCCGCCTACGTTGCCGCGAAGGGGGCCATCAGCTCCCTCACGCGCCAGTGGGCCACCGAGTGGGCCAAGCACGGGATCACGGTCAATGCGATCGCGCCGACGTTCGTTGACACGCCGCAGGTGGCGATGCTGCTCGGGGATCCGGAGTTCAAGGCCGGCATCGTGGGCCGGATCCCGCTCGGCCGGGTGGGCGGGACGAGCGACCTGGCCGGGGCCGCCATCTTCTTCTGCTCGGATGCCTCGTCGTTCGTAACCGGCCAGATCCTGGGCATCGACGGCGGCCTCACCGCCACGCAGTAGCCTGCAGGGAGATCCACACCCGTGGACATCGAGAATCTCACCCCGAACGTCTACACCACGACGAAGCTGCGGGGTTGCAACCCGAGCTTCGTGGTGACCTCCGACGGCGTGGTGGTCATCGACACGCCGCAGCTCCCAACGAAGGCCGTGGCGATGCGGAAGCTGGCCGAGTCCCACGGGCCGATCCGCTACCTCATCAACACCGAGCACCACGTCGACCACATCTTCGGCAACTACTACTTCAAGGGCGCCGGCACGGTGGTCAATCACCGGGGCGTCGACGAGCGGTTCATGGTGGTCTTCCCGGAGCTCGACCCGTTCGCCTACGCATACGAGGCCTTGCCGACCCCGGCCGGCAAGGGCACCGACCTCGACGATCCCGAGGGCGTGGCGCTGTGGCCGGACCGGGACGAGTACTACCGCGACCCCAACAAGGCCACGATCGTTTTCACGGGCGACCTGACCCTGCGCGTCGGCGGCCACACCTTCAACCTGCTCCACACGCCGGGCCACACGCCGGGCCAGGTCGCCGTCCACGTCCCCGAGGAACGGGTCGTGTTCACCGGCGACACCATCTTCTCCGGCTGCCAGACCTGGCTCATGACCTCCAACGTCGACCAGTGGCTTGTCGCCCTCGAGCGCATCCGCGAGCTGGACGTCGACTGGATCGTGCCCGGCCACGGGCCGGTCGTGAGGAAGTCGTACCTCGACGTCCAACGCTCCCAGCTCATGGAGTGGGAGACGGCGATCGCCACGGCGATCGCGAACGGCTGGTCCCGCGACGAGACCGTCGCCCGGGTGGACTTCCGTGACCGCTTCGGCCCCGTGGACATCGGGCAGGGCTACATGCTGGACTACATCCAGACGTTGAACGCGGGAACGCTCTACGACAAGCTCGCCAGCGCCGCTGCCGCTGCTCGGCACTGAGCGTGAGCCAGGCAGCCGACCGATGACAGCATCGTCTCCCGGCCTGCGTATAGGGCACTTCAGCGAGATCGGCGCAGCGATCATCGGGAGCGGCTTCATCGGGACGGTCCATGTCGAGGCGCTGCGCCGGATCGGCGTCCGGGTCATCGGGCTGGTGGAGGCGGCGCCGGAGCTGGGCGCCCTGCGCGCCGCGGAGTTCGGCCTGCCGCGGGCCTACGCGAGCCTGGCGGAGGCTCTCGCGGACGACGCGGTCCAGGTCGTGCACGTCACGTCACCGAACGCGCTCCACCATCCACAGGTCAAGGAGATCCTCGCCGCGGGTCGGCACGTCATCTGCGAGAAACCGCTGGCGATGACGTCCGGTCAATCGGCGGAGCTGGTCGCGCTTGCCGCAGCGAGCGGCCTGGTCAACGCGGTCAACTTCAACATCCGCTTCTACCCACTCAACCAGCACGTGGCGGGCCTGGTCCGCGAGGGCGAGCTCGGGGACGTTCGACTGGTCACCGGGCGGTATTTCCAGGACTGGCTGCTGTACGACACGGACTGGAACTGGCGCCTGGAGAGGGACCAGGGCGGTGAGCTGCGGGCCGTGGGCGACATCGGCTCGCACTGGCTGGACCTGATTAGGTTCCTGACGGGCCGCCGGGTCGAGGGGGTCATGGCCGATCTCACCACGTTCATCCCGGTCCGCCAGAAGCCCGCCGGCCCCGTGCGCACCTTCTCCACGGAGCATGCCGCGGAGACCATCCCGGTCGATATCCACACGGAGGACGTGGCGACGATCCTCCTGCGCCTGGAGAGAGGGGCCCGTGGGAGCGTGGCGATCTCCCAGCTCAGCCCGGGCCGGAAGAACAGCCTCGCCTACCAGATCGACGGCTCCTCCTCCGCCGTGGCGTGGGAATCGGAGCAGCCCGAGCAACTCTGGATCGGTCACCGCGACCGGCCCAACGAGCTCCTGCTCCGAAACCCCGCGCTCATGAACGCTGGCGGGCGCGCCGCCGCCCGCCTGCCGGGCGGGCACGTGGAGGGCTTCGCGGACACGTTCGGCGCCGCGTTCAGCGCGATCTACGCCGACGTCCTCGCCGGGGCTCCGTCCCGGACGCCCAGCTACGCGACCTTCGCCGACGGTCACCAGGAGATGCTCGTCGGCGACGCCGTGCTGGAGAGCTCGCGCACCGGCCGTTGGGTCGACGTGGCCCGACCCGAATGAGCGCCGTATCACACGTCGTGTCGAGCCCGGAGGTTCAGTCGCGATGAAGCTTGGCTTCCTGACCGCTCCCTTCCCCCAGGCGCCGCTGTCCGAGGTGGCCGACTGGGCTGCCGGCGCCGGCTTCGAAGTGCTCGAGATCGCCTGCTGGCCGCGGACCAGCGGTCCTACCCGCCGGTACGCGGGCACGAGCCACATCGACGTGGCGACCTTGTCTGCCCTGCAGGCGATGGAGCTCGTGGACGAGATCAGAGGGAAGGGCCTCTCGATCTCGGGTCTCGGCTACTACCCGAACCCGCTCCACCCGGACCCCGCCCACCGGGCCATGGTCATCGACCATCTCAAGGCCGTCATGGTCGCCGCGAGCCGGATGGGCGTCCCGCTGGTCAACACGTTCATGGGCGGCGACGCGGCGAAGACTCCCGACCAGAACTGGGAAGAGGCGCTCCGGGTCTGGCCCGACATCGTCGGCTTTGCACAGGACCAGGGCGTCAAGGTCACGCTCGAGAACTGCCCGATGCTCTTCTCGTACGACGAGTGGCCCGGTGGCCACAACATCGCCACGTCGCCGCGGATGTGGCGCAGGATCCTGGAGCAGTGGGGTGGCACGATCGGCCTCAACTTCGACCCGTCGCACCTGGTCCTCCAGACGATCGACACGGGCCGCTTCCTGCGGGAGTTCGGGCCGCACGTCCTCCACTTCCAGGCCAAGGATCTCATGATCGATCGCGACGGCCTCTATGAGCGCGGCAGCTTCTCCAATGGCATCGGCTGGCAGATCCCGCGGATCCCCGGCCTCGGGGACGTGGACTGGCGTGTCGTCTTCTCGGAGCTCTACCGGGCTGGCTACGCGGGCGACTGCATCATCGAGCACGAGGATCGGCGGTTTGAGGGAACCGACGAGAAGGTCAAGCAGGGCTTCCTGATCGCCCGCGACATCCTCCGACCATACTGCCGGTGAGCGCAGATATGACGTGGCGCGGTCGGTCGCAGCGCGGCAACTCCGAAGGAGCACCCGGATGAAGCTTGGGTTCCTCACCGCCCCCTTCCCCGAGACGCCGCTCATGGATCTTGCCGGCTGGGCGGCCGCAGCCGGCTTCGAGGTCCTGGAGATCGCCTGCTGGCCGCGCTCGACGGGCCCGGACCGCCGGTACGCCGGCGCCTCCCACATCGATGTGGTCAACCTCTCGGGCAACCGAGCCCGCGAGATTGCCGACGAGATCGCCGCGAACGGACTCGCGATCTCCGGTCTCGGCTACTACCCGAACCCGCTCCATCCCGACCCCGCCCACCGGGAACAGGTCATCGGCCACTTGAAGGCCGTGATCACCGCGGCGCGAAGGATGGGCGTCCCGCTGGTGAACACGTTCATGGGCGGCGACGCGGCGAAGACCCCCGACCAGAACTGGGCGGAGGCGCTCCGCGTCTGGCCCGACATCGTGAAGTTCTCGCAGGACCAGGGCGTGCGGATCACCATCGAACACTGCCCGATGATCTTCAGCTATGACGAGTGGCCGGGCGGGCACAACCTCGCCAACTCACCGCTCCAGTGGCGCCGGATCCTGGAACAGTGGGCCGGCACGATCGGGATCAACTTCGACCCGTCGCACTTTGTCTGGCAGATGATCGACACGGAGCGCTTCATCGGGGAGTTCGGGCCGCACATCCTCCACTTCCAGGCCCAGGACCTGATGATCGACCGCGACGGCCTCTACGAGCGCGGCATCCTCTCGGCCGGGATGGGCTGGCAGGTGCGGCGACTCCCGGGCCTCGGCGAGGTCGACTGGGGCCGCGTGTTCTCGGCCCTCTACCGGTCCGGCTACGCGGGCGACTGCATCATCGAGCACGAGGACCGGGGCTTCGAAGGCACCGACGAGCTGCTCAAGCGCGGGTTCCTCCTGGCCCGCGACATCCTTCGACCATACGTCAAGTGAGACCAGCCCCATGACGCTCGACATCGCCACGCTCTCCGAACGCGACATCGCGAAGATGATCGACCATTCGCTCCTTAAGCCCGAACTGAACGACGCCTTCATCGAGGCTGGCTGCCGGCTGGCCGCGAAATACGACGTCGCCTCGGTCTGCTGCCGGCCCGCCGACATTGCCCGCGCGGCCGCGCTCCTCCGCGGGACGGACGTCCACGTCGGGAGCACCATCGGGTTCCCCCACGGCAACCACCTGACCTCGACCAAGGTCCACGAGGCACGCGTGGCGCTTGTCGACGGTGCGACGGAGCTGGACATGGTGCTGCAGATCGCCGCGCTGAAGTCGGGGCGCGACGCAGATGTGCAGGCGGACATCGCGGCGATCGTCGAAGTGGCCCACGCGGCGGGCGCGATCGTCAAGGTGATCTTCGAGAACGCCTACCTGACGGACGACGAGAAGATCCGGGCCTGCCGGCTGAGCGAGGCGGCGGGAGCCGACTTCGTGAAGACTTCGACCGGCTTCGCGCCGGGAGGTGCCACCCACGACGATCTCCGGCTCATGCGCGCGAACACCTCGCCGAACATCCAGGTCAAGGCCGCCGGCGGCGTTCGAACGCTCGACGCGCTGCTAGCCGTTCGGGAGCTTGGTGCTTCGCGGATCGGTGCCACGGCTACCGAGTCGATCATCGAGGACTTCCGAGCGCGCAAGGCCGCGAGCGCAGGTGCCGGTGCATCCACCGGCCAGGCGGGCGTCAGTTGAAGCGTCGCGTGCTGGATACGCTCGATATGTGGCGCCGACACATGGCCGCAATGGTGACCATCGACGGCCCGGACGGTCCCTTGGACCCGGGTCGGCCAGTGGCGCACTTGCCATGGTGAACGCCAACCACGCCCGGTCCGCCAGGCTCCCCGTGGAGCGTGTGTTGACAGCCCGGGCCAAAGAGCGAGCAAGCGCCGCGGTGGTCGAGCGGTCGGTGACCCCGATCGGCGAAGTCCACCGGGAGCATGCGCGGCGGCTCGCCCGCGCGATCGACAAGCAAGGAGGTGAGTAATCCAGCGATCACGCGAGAGCGTTGCAGCGATACGACTCGGCCAGCGGCTCCAGATGAGAGCTCCTGGCAGGAGGATGGAGGAGTCCCATTCATGAAGCGAAACCGCCTCACCCGGAGCATCGCGGCGCTGGCCACGATCGCCGTCATCGTCGGCGCGTGCTCCAGCAGCTCCACACCCGCACCGACTGCCGCGGCCCCCTCGGCCGCCGCCGCCTCGGCCGCCGCGTCTGCCGCGCCTTCCGCCGCAGCTCCCTCCGCCGCCGCGAAGACCTATACGATCGGGTACTCGAACGGTGGCGGCGTGGGCAACGGCTTCCGCGAGGAGCAGATGTGCACCGCCCGGGCGCAGGCTCTCGTGTCCGGTGACGTCTCCCGGATCACCGTGACCAGCCGCAACACGGACGCGGCGGGTCAGCTCCAGGACATCCGTGACCTGATCGCCAAGGGCGTCAACGCCATCGTCTTCAACCCGAACGACCCGAAGGCCCTCAACCCGGCTCTCGCCGAAGCGCATGCTGCCGGGATCGTCACAGTCTCGGTCGATGCGTACGTCACGGATCCGAACACCTATAACCTGTACAACAACCAGATCCAGTACGCCTACCTCGGTGCCAAGTGGCTGTTCGAGCAGATGGGCGGCAAGGGCAACGTCTATTACATGCGCGGGTTCGCCGGCAGCTCCGCCGACACCGACCGCGACACGGGCTTCAAGAAGGCCCTGGCCGAGTACCCGAACATCAAGGTCCTTCCGAACAACGATGGCGTCGCCACGGGCTGGGACCCGGCGACCGCCACCAAGCTGATCAACGACTTCATCGCCAGCGGCCAGTACGACACCATCCAGGGCATCTGGACGTCCGGGATGGACTCCATGGTCGTTGACGCCATCAAGGCCGCCGGGAAGCCGTTCGTGCCGATCGTCGGTGCCGACCTCGGTGCCTTCGTCACGCAGCTCCTCGACCCCGTCGGCTACCCAGGTCTGAAGGGTGTCGCGGTCACCAACACGGCCGCCGTCGGCGGCGCCGGCGTATCGCTGGCGCTCAAGCTCCTCGCCGGCCAGGCCATCCAGACCGACCCGTCGGCCAGCCAGCCGAACACCGTCCTCCTCACCCCCGTCGCGGTCGACAACCTGACCGACGCTGGCAAGGCCCAGCTCAAGTCCTGGCAGTCGGTCCCCGGGCTCAACCCCCAGTGGCCGCTCGGCATCCAGATCGCCGACTGGACCACGTACACTCCCGCCCAGGCGATCGCCTGCAAGGGCCCGGGCGAGTAGACCTCCCAGGCCGTGAACCCTGCGGGGGGATGCCGGCTTGCCGGCATCCCCCCGCACACGCTGTCAACGAACGGGACCGATGACGCTCACCACCACCGACCTCCTGCTCGAGGCGACCGGCATCTCGAAGACGTACGGCGCCGTCGTGGCGCTGAAGTCCGCGTCCCTGGCCGTGCGCCCCGGCGAGGTCCATGCGCTCATGGGTGCCAACGGCGCCGGAAAGAGCACCCTCGTCAAGATCCTGACGGGCGCCGTCCGCCCCGACCGCGGCACGATCGCGGTGCGCGGCCGGCAACGGACCGTCCACTCGCCGGCCGAGGCGCGCCGCGGCGGCCTCATCTCGGTCTACCAGGAGCCGGCGCTGATCCCCGACCTGGACATCCGGTCCAACCTGCGGCTCACCGAGACGCCGGTGGAGCCGTTCCGTCACTGGCTCCGCGAGCTGGGGCTGGAGGATCTCGACCTGTCGAGCCTGGCGCGGCGCATTCCGCTCGCCTCGCTCCGGATCGTGGATCTTGCCCGAGCCCTTGCGATCGAGCCCGACGTACTGATGCTCGACGAGATGACCGCAGCCCTGCCCGCGAACCTGACCGAGCGTGTTTTGGAGGTAGTCGGCAGTCAGCGGGGAGGCGCGCGGGGTGTCATCTTCATCT
This sequence comes from Chloroflexota bacterium, assembly GCA_034435355.1. Taxonomy (GTDB): domain Bacteria; phylum Chloroflexota; class Limnocylindria; order Limnocylindrales; family CSP1-4; genus CTSoil-043. The sequence goes on along the minus strand of DAOTXE010000093.1, from coordinate 15,697 downwards.
CCCACCGCATGATCGAGATCGCCTCCGTGTGCGACCGTGCCACGGTGCTGCGCGAGGGAGAGACGGTCGGCGTCGTGGACGTGACCGCGGGCTCCGAGGAACGCATCGTCGAGCTCATGGTCGGCCAGATCGTCGAGGACATGCCTGCGGTCGACGCGCGGATCGCGGCCGGGAATGGGGCGGCAGGTGTCAAGCCGCGCCTCACGGCCCGCCGCCTCAGCGCCGGGACCAAGTTGCACGAGGCCTCCTTCGACATCTACCCGGGCGAGGTGCTCGGGGTGGTTGCGCTGGAAGGCCAGGGGCAGGACGAGCTGTTCAACATCCTGGCCGGCTCTGAGCGCCCGAGCAGCGGCGAGCTGCTTGTCGACGGATCGCCCGTCTCGTTCCGCCATCCCGCGGATGCCATCCGGGCCGGTGTCGTGTACGTCGCGGCGGATCGCGCCGAGGCCCTCCTGATGCAGCGCTCGGTCCGCGAGAACATCGCCCTCCCGTTCACCACCCGTATCCGTCAATGGGGCGTGATCGATCTCGCGCGCGAGCATCGGACGGTCGACGCAGCGGTCGCCACGCTGCAGATTGATGCCCGGGCCGGGAATGAGGTCCGGCGGCTCTCCGGCGGCAACCAGCAGAAGGTGACGATCGCGCGCTGGGTCGCCGGCGGCGTGCGCACGATGCTGTGCTTCGACCCCACCCGCGGCATCGACATCCGCACCAAGCACCAGATCTACCGGTTGCTCCGGGACCTGGCAGAAGCCGGGGCCGCGATCCTGTTCTACACGTCGGAGCTCAAGGAGGTGCAGCTGGTCTGCGACCGGGCGATCGTGATCTTCGGTGGCCGGATGGTCGCCGAGGTCAGCGCGGCGGGCGCGGACGAGCCGTCGCTGCTCCGGGCCGCGTACAACCTTCGCTCCGATGCCCCGATGCCCGAGGACATCGCGGCTGAGGTCGTGGCCGAAGGGCCGGCGGAAGGATCGGCCGAGGGATCGGCCGATCCGACGGTCCCAGGCCCCGACGAGCCGGGGAGCCGCTGATGAGCGCCGCGACCGCCACTGTTGAAGCCCGCCGCGCCGGTCCCGCCGACCTGCTCGGGCTGGCTGCCCGGCGCAACGCCTGGACCCTTGGGCTCGTCGGATTCCTCGCCCTCCTCCTCGTGTACACCAAGCTGATCCAGCCGAGATACGGGGTGACGGGCGTCCAGGGCCTCGCGATCTCGGTCCTGCCTCTCGCGCTGGCGGCCGTGGCCCAGGCCATCGTCGTCATCGCCGGAGGGATCGACCTCTCGATCGGCTCGATGATGGCGCTGATCAACGTGGTCGCGGCGGTCCTCATGAACGGCCAGTCCGAGGAATTCGGCGTCGCCGTGGTCCTAGGCGTGCTCCTCCTGGGTGTCGGGCTCGGCGCAGTCAACGGCAGCCTGGTCGTCCTGACCCGTGTCCCGGACATCGTGGTCACCCTCGCGATGTCCTTCGTATGGGCCGGCTGCGCGTTGCTGGTGCTCCCGACCCCCGGCGGCGGCTCGGCGACGTGGCTGATGAGCTTGGTCAACGGCTCGTTCGGTAACGAGTGGATCCCGCAAGCGGCCGTCGTGTTGGTCGCGATCGTCGCCGTCATCTGGATCCCGGTCCGGCGGTCGAGGATGGGCCTGTCGATCTACGCCATCGGCAGCAACCGGCTGGCGGCATTCCGGAGCGGCGTCTCCGTCGGCCGCACCAAGGTCCTCGCCTATGCCCTCATGGGATTGTTCTCGGCGCTGGCCGGCCTGTCGCTCACGGCGAGCACCGGGATCGGGACGCCCGTCCCGGGGCCGTACACGCTCCTGAGCGTCGCCGCGGTCGTGCTCGGCGGCGTCAGCCTCGCCGGCGGCCGGGGCGGCGTGTTCGGGCCTATCGTCGGGGTCATGATCCTGCAGCTCATCCGGACCGACATGACGTTCCTCAACGTCGACACGAACCTGGCGACCGTCCTGCAGGGAATCATCCTCATCGGAGTGGTCATGATCGGCAGCCTGGTCCAGATCCGGCGGGCTCGCGCATGAGCGGGGTCGCTGGCACCACCGCCGCCCGCAGCCGATGGCTCCACGTTGCCGCGTGGCGCGACCTGTTCCGCGATCGACCGATGATCCCGCTGCTGGCCCTCCTGGCCGTCCTGGTCGCTGCCAGCGACGTCGTCCGGCCCGGCATCGTCGCCCCCGAGTGGGCCGGGATCGTCCTCCGCGCCGCCGTGCCCCTGGCGATCCTCGGCGCGTGCCAGACGATCACGATGCTCACGGGCGGGATCGACCTATCGGTCGCCGCTGTCGCCTCGATGTCAGGCTTCGTGGTGGCGTCGCTCACTTCCGGGCAGGGAACGCTCACCGGGATCGTCGTCGCGCTCGTCGCCGCCGCACTCGCCGGTCTCGTGACCGGCATCGGCGTGGGCGTCTTCCGGGTTCACCCGCTCATCATGACCCTGGGCATGAGCCTGGTCGTGCTCGGCATGGCCAACTTCTGGCAGCTTCAGACGATCCAGACGCAGGTGGGCGTCGCGCCCGTGCTCCGATGGCTGGGATCCGACGCCTTCGCGGACGTCGTCCCGTACAGCCTGCTGATCTTCGTGCCGTTGACCCTCCTGATCGTGCTCGGCCTCAGGCGGACGGGGTATGGTCGCATGCTTTTCGCGATCGGCGACAACCCGACCGCCGCGCGCCTGTCCGGGGCCCGGTCGTGGCAGATCCTGGTCGTCCTCTACATCATCTCGGCGCTCATGGCGGCGATCGCCGGGTTCCTGTTCTCCGGCTACACGAATGTCGCCAGCGTTTCGCTCGTCGACAGCTCGCTGCTGCCCTCCGTCGCGGCGGCCGTGATCGGCGGGACATCGATCATGGGTGGCCGCGGCGGCTTCGGCGGGACGATCGTCGGGGCGCTGATCCTGACCGTGATCTCCTCGCTGCTGTCGTCGCTGGGCTATCCCGAGGCCGTCCGCCAGGTCCTTTTCGGGGCGATCATCGTGGCCGTCGCGGCTGCCTACACGCGGGCGACCGGAGAATCCTGAGCGAACGGCCCAGGCCGCGGGAGCGGTCAGTAGCCCACGGAGGGCATGAAGGCGCCGGCGGGTTCCTGGTAGATGCCGATCGTCATCATGTTCACCACGAAGAAGACCCGCAGGTTGTGGGCCAGGCTCCAGCGGAACAGCTGCGTGTTGGCCAGGGGAACGAGGTAGCCCGGCGTCCCGAAATCTGTGGCCGCGCCGATGAGCGCCTCGAGGTCGTCGGTTGTCTCCGCGACCGAGTGGGTGAAGTACGTGATGCCCGTCGTGTAGCCGGTGACGCGCCCGAGACGCTCCACGACGTTTGCCCTGCCGTCCGCGATCGCCTCGCCCAGCTCGCCGGCTCGATCGTGGCCGTGCACCCGGATGCACAGGGCGTCGCACGCGGCTTCGTCGTCACTCGTGGCCGGGCGGACGGCATAGCCCGGCATCGTGATCTCGAGCGGCTCGCCGTACATCGCGGCAAACGAGCCGCGAATGGCGAAGCCGAGCTTCGCATACAGGCTGAGCGACCGGTTGTGATAGGCAATCTGGATCAACCGAACGCCCGGGGCGCGTCGTTCGACGGCCCGATCGAGCACCGCCGTCATGAGCGCGCGGCCCACGCCGCGGTCCTGCGCGCTGGGATCGACGCTGATCGGCCCTAGCCCCGAGATGGTGGACCGCTCGTCGAGGAAGTTGCTGCCCAGGATGTGGCCGTCGCCCTCCGCGACCACGCCGTAGATCCGCGGATGGTTGACCAGGTACCGGATCGGCTCGGCCGCTGCCGCGACCGTCGGGAAGTCCGGCGGGAACCCGTGGCGCGCCGCGACGGTGGCGAACGCCTCGTAGCAGATGCGCCCGCAGTCCTGCCAGTCGTCCGGCACTGCCTCGCGAATCGTGAAGCTCACGCGTGCGCTCCGATCCTTATCGAGTGACCCGCGCCGAGGCCCCGCCGACGACGGCCTCGACCTCGGCGAGCGTCGCGCTCGACGTGTCGCCCGGTGTCGTCATCGCGAGCGCCCCGTGGGCCGCCCCGTAGTCCAGCGCCAGCTGGGGCGGGAAACCGGCCAGGAGCCCGTAGATCAGGCCCGACGCGAACGAATCGCCGCCCCCGACCCGATCGAGGATCTCGAGGCCCTCCCGGAACGCGGCGACGTGGAGCTCGCCGTCGGCGAAGCAGACGGCGCCCCAGTCGTTGCGACTCGCCGTCGGCGCCACGCGGAGCGTCGTGGCGACGATCGCGAGGTTCGGATACGCCGCGGTGACCGCTGCCATCATCCGCCCGAAGTTGACCGGCTCGAGCGCCGAGAGGTTCTCGTCGAGCCCGGCCACCTCGAAACCGAGGGCCGCCGTGAAGTCCTCCTCGTTCCCGAGCAGGACGTCGACGAGCGGCGCGAGCGCCCGGTTGACGTCCCGGGCCCGGGCCTGTCCGCCGATCTCCTTCCAGAGACTGGGGCGGTAGTTGAGGTCGTAGCTCACGATCGTCCCGTGGCGGTGTGCGGCGGCCATCGCCTCGGCCGCGACGTCCGCGGACGAGGCGGACAGCGCGGCGAAGATGCCGCCCGTGTGAAACCAGCGGGCGCCTTCTTCCCCGAACAGCGCATCCCAGTCCACGTCACCCGGCCGCATCTGGCTTGCCGCGGTGTGCCCCCGGTCGGAGACGCCGACCGCCGCCCGTACTCCGAAGCCGCGCTCGGTGAAGTTGAGGCCGTTCCGGACCGTCCGCCCGAGGCCGTCATAGGTGGCCCACCGGACATGCGAGAGATCGACTCCACCCTGGAGCATCAGGTCCTCGACGAGCCGGCCGACCTGGTTGTCGGCGAGCGCGGTGACGATCGTCGTGCGGAGGCCGAAGCAGCGCCGGAGCGCGCGCGCGACGTTGTACTCGCCGCCGCCCTCCCACACCCGGAACGAGCGCGTCGTGTGAATGCGCTCCTCGCCGGGGTCCAGCCGGAGCATCACCTCGCCGAGCGACACGAGGTCCCAGCGCGCGGAATCGGGGGGTCTGATCGGGGGCGGGGTCATCCGGGCTGCCTCACCTCTCGCGGTCGCGGCGCCTTGCCACTTCGCGCCCCGCGTACGATCACCGCGGCGTCCGCCGCCAGGCCCGTGATCGTCGGCCACCCGTCCACGGCGAGAACCTCCTGTGGCGTAAGCCAGGTGCCGCCTACCGCGACCACGGAGCGAACGGCCAGGTACTCGGCCGCGTTTTCGCGCGTGATCCCGCCTGTCGGCACGTAGCGCACCATCGGATATGGGCCCGCGAGCGCCCGGAGGAAGCCGACGCCCCCCATCGCGGCAGCGGGGAAGAACTTCACGAGCTGGAGACCGCGCGCGAGCGCCTGCTCGATCTCGCTCGGCGTGCACACCCCGGGCAGCATCGGGATGCCCCGGCCCAGGACATGATCGACGACGGCCGGGTTGAACCCCGGCGCGACAAGGAACGACGCGCCGGCTGCAATTGCCGTGTCGGCTTGCGCCGTCGTGAGAATCGTGCCCGCACCGATGACGACGGTCGGCACCCGGGCGCGGATCGCCTCGATCGCGGCCGCAGCAGCATCGGAGCGGAACGTGATCTCGACGCAGGTCAGCCCGCCCGCCACCAGGGCCTCGGCGACCGGCACCGCCTGCTCCGGTCGCGACAGCGTGACCACCGGAACGACGCCCACGTCGCGCAGCGCAGCCGCCAGGTCCATCTCAGCGGCCCGGCGTCGACCGCCCGTCACGCCAGCACGCGATCCAGGTACGCCGCATCGAGCATGCTCTCGCTGAGCGCGGCCCGGTAGCAGTCCAGCGTTCGGCGGACGCCCTCATCGAGCGGCGTTTCTGCGGCGGCCCCAAGCGACTCGACGATCGGACGACTGTCGAATGCCTCCGGGAGCAGCAGCGGTTGATCGCCGACCGTGATCCGGCCCCGCACTTCGGGCGCGATCGCCTCGATGCACGCCACGATCTCGTCGACGCCGACGGTGCTCCCGCCGATGCTGAAGGCGGCGGCGCCCTGGAAGGGGGCGCGCGTCGCCCGGAGGAACGCTTTTGCCGCGTCATCGGCGAACTGGAACTGGTACCTGCCGTTGAAGGGGATGTGGTACGGACGCCCGGCGGCAGCGGCAATCATGGCCAACGTCGGCTTGGACGTCATGCCCTGGTCGCGACCCGGGCCATACACGGAGTGGGGCCGGAGCCCGATGCTCGAGATCCCGTCGCTCTGCCAGTAGATCCCGGCGCCCTGTTCGTTGGCGACCTTGTAGACGCCGTATTGGGATGTCGGGAAGAACGCCGCGTCGGGGCCGAGAGTCGCCTCCTGGTAGTGGGTCCTGGGCCCGTAGACGGCGGCGCTGCTCGCGTAGACGACCCGCTCGATACCCAGTCGCCTGGCAAGCTCGAAGATCGTGACGGTGCCGACGACGTTCACCTGGGCACCCCGGATCGGGTCGGCCGCACAGAAGGGGAGCTGCATGCCCGCGAGGTGGATGATCCGATTGATCCCGTGCCGTCGCGACGCCGCTTCGATCGTCGCCAGGTCCGAGATGTCGGCGGCTACGAAGCTGATCCTGCCGAACTCCGCATCGGTGAGGATCAGCTTCAGGCGCCCGAACCGCTGGGCCGCCGTCAGGACGACAACGTCCACCTCCTCGCGCACGAGGTTCCTGACGACCCAGGAACCGATGCAGCCCGTGCCGCCGGTAACAAGGACGCGCTCGTCAGACACCGCTCGCCTCTCGCTGCACCTGTCGCGTGGCCGCCTTTCGACCGCTCAGCTGACCACCTCGTACGCCTGGACCGCCATGTCCACGTGGAGCTCCTTCAGGGTGGGCTGCAGCGCCTGGTGGATCGCCGATGTCCGCCAGGCGGTTGCCTTCTCAGCGTCCGCGAAGCGGAAGACCAACTGGTAGCGAGTCGGGCTGTCCGATTCGCGAAGGAGCTCGCAGCGCACGAAGCCCGGCGCCGTCGCCATGGCGGGCCGGTACTCGCTGCCGATGAACTGCTCGAAGGCGGCGGTCCGGTCCGGGTGCACGTTGAAGGTGAGGTGCCGTTCGATCAAGACGAGGCCTCCATTCGGGTCGGGTCGCGGTCCCGGCGGGGCTGGGTGTCGGCCGAATTGGTCTTACCAGTTGACCACTATACCAGCGCACTCTACGATGTCGCGGGACGAATCTTCAAGGAGCGCCAGCCTTGGTGGGAAGCGATGCTCGTCACGCTGGCCCGGACGGGGTCGACGCGGCAGCGGTCCGGGAGAGTCGGTTCACGGTCATCCCCCGGAGCACGCTTCCCGAGGAGGTCGCGAACCGCCTGCTCGCGCTGATAAGGGATCAACACCTGCTGCCGGGCACCAAGCTGCCCGCCGAACGCAGCCTGGCGGGAATGATGGACGTCAGCCGACCGGTCGTGCGCGAAGCACTCCGGGCGCTGGCGCTCATGCGGGTCGTCGACATCCGGCAGGGCGACGGGACCTACATCACGTCCCTGGAGCCCGAGCAGCTGATCGCGCACCTCGACTTCGTGTTCGCCAAGGACAGCGTTGCCCTCGTCCAGCTGCTCGAGGCCCGGCGGGTGGTCGAAGCCGGCAACGCCCGCCTTGCCGCGTCTCGGGTCACGCAGGCCGGGCTGGCCGCGCTCGATGACCTGGTGGCCTCGCTGGCGTCCTGCATCGACGATCCCGTTCGGTTCAGCGAGCTGGACATCGCCCTGCACAATGCCGTCTGCGCGGCGGCGGGCAACTTCCTGCTCTCGCAGTTCATGAACATCGTCAGCACGCTCGGCAAAGTGAGCCGGGAACGGACGGGTGGTCTGCGCGGCGTGCGCGAGGCCGCGTTGCGCGATCACCGGCGGATCGTCAGCGCGCTCCGCGCGCACGACCCGGACGCGGCAGAGGAAGCCATGCTCGAACACCTCGATCACGTCGAGCAGGGGCTGGGACCCGCGACCGGCCCCATCGCAACGGAGGCTCGCGCTGGCGACGCGGAGCCATCCCCGGTCGGAGGCGGAGGGCGATGAAGATCCACGGCAGCCGCACGCTGGACGCCCCTCGCGCTGCCGTATTTGCCGCGATCTGTGACCCGAGCACGCTCCTCGGCGTGATTCCCGGCTGCCGCGAGATCGAGAGGAACGGCGATGCGGAGTACCGGGGGCAGATCTCCCTGCGGCTGCCGGGCATCGTCGGAATGTACCGAACCGTCGTGCGCCTCGTCGATGCCGACCCGCCCTGCGGCAGCCGGCTCGAGGGCGAGGTGGTGGGAACGCCGGGCGCGATCCGGGGGCATGCGGCGTTCCGCCTTGCCGAAGCTGGTGGCCGGACCACGATCGACTACAACGGTCAAGCCGTGATCAGCGGGCCGTTGGCGCGGCTCGACTCCCGCTTCGTTGAGGGTCTGGCTGGATCGCTCATCAACCAGGGCCTGGCGAAGCTGGACTCGCGATTGCGGGCCGAGGCGTCGGCCGGTGCCGCGGGAAACAGCCGGCAGCCGTCCAAGGAGACTTCAGCGTGACTGTCAGGAGCTACTTCTTGCCTCGATCAATGCCGGAGGCGTTCGGCCTGATTGAGACGCACGGCCCGGAGCTGCTGGTGATGGCCGGCGGAACCGTGGCCATGCCGCTGATGAACGACGGGATCTCGCTGCCCGGGGCGGTGATGGGCCTGCGCAGGTCCGGCCTCGACACGCTCGAAGTCGCCGGCGGGACGCTGAGGATCGGAGCTACGGCGACGCTGACCCAGCTGTTGGCCCAGCCCGCTGTCCCGATGCTCCGCGAGGCGGCCCGGAACACGGCCAGCTGGTCGATCCGCAACATGGGCACCGTGGGCGGCAACCTGTTCACGCCGCCACCCGGCGGCGACGTCGCGGTCGCGTTGCTGGCCCTCGACGCCGGCGTGACGATGGCCGGCCCCCGAGGCGAGCGAGTCCTCCCACTGGCCGGCTTCTTCACCGGCTTCCTCACGAACCAGCTGGCAGCCGACGAGCTGCTCGTCGAGATCCAGGTGCCGATCCGGAGCGATCCGACGGTATTCATCAAGTTCGGCCGAAAGCATGCCAACACGCCGGCCGTGGTGACGGTCGCCGTCCGCCTGAGGTGGGATGGGGCGGTCGTTGCGGACGCGCGCATTGCCGTGGGTGCCGTCGGACCGCATCCGATCCGGGCCCTGGATGCCGAACGGCTCCTGGTCGGGACGAGCCTGGAGGCGGACGCAATCGCCGCGGCTGCCGCCGCGGCCGCGCAGGGATGCGAACCGTTCACGGACGGCATCGCCACCGAGTGGTACCGACGACGGATGACCGGTTTCTTCGTCAGCCGGGCGCTGGAGCAGCTGGCGCAGGGCGCCGAAGGAGAGGGCCGCTAGCATGGCGTCGACGATCGTTGCCTTCGAGCTCGGCGGCCGCGAGGTCGAGGTCATGGTCAAGCCCATGACCACGCTGCAATCGGCGTTGCGCGACCAGCTCGGCTTCACGGCCACCAAGGAAGGCTGCCGCCAGGGCGGCTGCGGCAGCTGCACCGTGCTCGTCAATGGCGAGCCGATGCTGTCCTGCCTGCTGCCGGTCGAGGATGTCGCCGGACAGCGCGTGACCACCCTCGAGAGCCTGACGCCGGCGCAGGGATTGCACCCGCTGCAGCAGGCGTTCCTCGACACCAACGCGTTCCAATGCGGCTACTGCACGCCGGGGATGCTGATGGTCGCGAAGGCCCTCCTCGACCACGACCCGATGCCGGAGCGTGACGACATCACGCAGGCGCTGACGGGCAACATCTGCCGGTGCACCGGGTACGGACCGATCGTCCGAGCGATCGGGGCCGCGGCCCAGGCGATGCGCGCCAGAGAGGAAGGGCAGCCACGATGAGCCCCGATCTCAACGTCGTCGGGCACTCGGTCGGACGGAGTGACGGGATTGGTCACGTGACGGGCCGAACCCAGTACACCGCCGACCACTCGTTCCCGGGCATGCTGCACCTGAAGATGGTCCGGAGCCCGCTCCATCACGCGCGGATCAGGGGCATCGACCTTTCCGCCGCAGAGGTGGTTCCCGGCTTCGTCCGCGCCCTGACCGCCGGGGACGTCCCGCACAACCGCTACACGATCCTGGGGCTCATCGGGGTGGAGCCGGAGGAAGAGTTCGTGCTGGCCGAGGACCGTGTCCGTTTCAAGGGCGAGGCGATCGTCGCCATCGTCGCCGAGACGGAGGCAGCGGCCCTGGAAGCCGTGTCGAAGGTCCAGCTCGACCTGGAGGAGCTGCCGGCGGTCTTCGACGTCGAGGGGGCACTCGAGCCGGGCGCTCCGATCGTGACCCACTGGGGCAACAACACGTTCATGTTCGAGGGTCATCCCTGCCGCCGGGTACGCCTGGGCGACGTTGACCAGGCGTTCCAGCGGGCTGACTACATCGTCGAGGGGGTCTACAACACCAGCCCGATCGAGCAGGCTCCGCTAGAGACGACCGGGTGCATCGCGGTGCCGGAGGCCAACGGTCGCTACACGGTCTACACGAACACCCAGGCGCTCTACTTCAGCTTGGACAACACGGCGATCATCCTCCAGGTCCCGGGCAGCCGGCTTCACTTCGTGGGAGGCACGGTCGGCGGCGGCTTCGGCGGCAAGGTGGACGTGATCGTCGAGCCGATCGCCACGCTGGCGGCCATGAAGACCAACCGGCCGGTGCGGTTCACGTACAGCCGTGCGGAGGAGATGCAGGTGTCGTCCACGCGCAGTGCGTGGCGCATCTTCATCAAGGACGGCGTCACGCGGGACGGCCGCATCATTGCCCGCAAGGTGACGAGCTACGCGGACTCCGGCGCGTACAGCCGGCAGACTCCGTACGCGCTCACCAAGCACGCCGCGAACGCCGCGGGCCCCTACGCGATCCCGAACGTGTCGATCGATGCCTACTGCGTGTACACGAATCGCCAGCCGACGAGCGCGATGCGGGGTTTTGGGGTGACGATGGCCTCGTTCGCCCTGGAGGTCCAGATGGACAAGATCGCCGAGAAGGTCGGCGTCGATCCGTGGACGATCCGCTTCATCAACGCCTACCACAACGGCGACATGAAGCCCCACCGGAAGCTCGTGGAGGACGCCACCCTGATCGAGACGATGCAAGCCGCCGCGACGCTCGTCGGACACGAGCTGCCGGACGACCTGCGGGCGATGACGTCGGCACCGCGCGACGCCGGCCACGACGGAGGGCGCGACTGATGGCGAGGCTGCGCGGGACGGGGATCGCCGCCGTCAACTACCCGACCGGCATGAACCTCGGCGGCGATCCGTCCCAGGCCCTGATCCATGCCACGACGAGCGGGTCATTCGTCGTCTCGCTCTCGGCCACTGACCTCGGGCAGGGTCTCAAGACGGTCATCGGCCAGATCGCGGCCGAGACGCTGGGCGTCGAGTTCGGGGAGATCGTCATTGACACGGCGGACACGGACACGGGTCCGCACGACATGGGGACGTTCGCGAGTCGCGCCACGCACCGCGTCGGCAACGCCGTGATCGCGGCTGCGACCGAGGCCCGCCAGGCGGTGCTCGAGGTAGCCGCGGAGGAGCTCGAAGCGGCCGTGGCCGACCTCGAGGGCGATGGGCACGGGAACCTGATGGTCATGGGGGTCCCGGCCCGGTCGGTGAGGATCGCGGACATTGCCTCGATGGCCCAGTTCAAGTACGGCAGGACGATCGCAGGACGCGGTGCCTACATGAAGCCGAAGAGTCCGGTGGACCCAGAGACCGGCGCCATGGATCCAGATTCGACCGAGGCGCATGCCTGCACGGTGGCCGAGGTGGAGGTCGACACCGAGACGGGCGAGGTCACGGTCCTCAGCATCAGGAGTGCCTACGAAGTGGGTCGCCAGGTCAATCCGACACTCGTCCAGGGCCAGATCGCCGGTGGGGCCTGGATGGGCATGTCGCACGCCCTGTACGAGACGACCGCTCCCTACTACCCGGCGGTCGATCACAGCCCCCGGGACTTCAGCGAGTACCTGATGCCCGGACCGCTGGAGATGCCGGAGGTCGAGAGCGTCGTCATCGAGGTTCCGTCCTCGGACGGTCCGTACGGCGTCAAGGGCATCGGCGAGATGACGGCAAACTCGCCGATCCCGGCGATCGCCAACGCCATCTACCACGCAACCGGCGTACGGTTCGACGACCTGCCGATCACGCCGGAGAAGATCCTGCGTGGCCTCGATGCGAAGAGGTCAGGGCCGTCCTGAGCGGCCGAAGAGGAACCTGGCACCGTCGGCGGTGCCGCAGCTGCCGTTCATCTCGGGCCAGCGGAGGATGGAGAGCCCAATGGGACAGATCACGACCTGGGACGAGTTCCCGACCGTTCAATACGTACCGGGCGTCTTTCGCCAGGCGGTCTCGGGCGAGAAGACGATGCTGACGCGCATCGTCTACCGGGACGGGGTCGTGATCCCCGACCACAGCCACGAGGCCGAGCAGATCATGCTCATCGAGCAGGGCAGGCTGTGGGCCAAGGTCGGCGACGAGGAGTCCGAGGTTGGCCCTGGCTCGCTGCTCGTCATTCCCTCGAACTGGGTCCATGCCTTTCGCCAGCTGAGCGAGGAGGACGTCGTCTTCTACGAGTGCTTCGCGCCCATCCGGCTTGAGTACCTCGTCGGCTTCAAGGGCCCAGATCCGTCCCTGGCCATGATGAAGAAGGCGCTCCCTGCGCGGTAGCCGCCCCGCCGACGGGGACGCCCACGACATGCGCGTCGACGCGGGGTGCGCAAGCCCGCGGCCCGGGCCGGCACGGGTGGGCAGGCGATGAGCGGCATGAGCCCGCGCGAGCGAGTCCGTGCCGCGCTGGACCACCGCGAGCCCGACCGGATCCCGTTCGACCTCGGCGGTTCGCGGGTCACCGGCATCCACGTCCAGGCCTATGCCCGGCTGCGTGCCGCGCTCGGCCTCCCCGTGGGAGAGGCCCGCGTGGCTGACATCACGCAGCAGCTCGCGGAGATCGAGCCGGACGTCCTGGACGCGCTTGGCTGCGACGTCCGCGCCGTCGGGCCGCGCGCAGGCTCCACGTACCACCGGGAGATGCACGAGGAAGGCGAGTACCAGACCTTCGTCGACGAGTGGGGCGTGGGCCGGCGGATGCTGCGCGCCGGTGGTCTCTACTACGACTCGTACGCGCCGCCGCTCGGCGGCGACATCGAGGAGGCGACCATCGAGGCGTACCCCTGGCCGGACGCGACCGACCCGGCGCGGTCCGCGGGCATGGCCGACGAAGCTCGCCGGTACGCGCTGGAGGAGCAGCGGGCAGTCCACGTCGGCTCGATCTGCGGCGGCCTGTCCGAGGGGCTGTTCAAGCTGCGTGGTTTCGAAGACGGGTACATGGACCTGGCCGCGGAGCCGGCCAGGGCACGCCGGCTGATGGAGCGAATCCTGGAGGTGAAGCTCGCGTACTGGTGGCGCGTCCTGCCCCAGCTTGCCGGAGTCGTCGACCTGGTGGGAGAGGCGGACGACCTGGGGGGCCAGGACCGATCGCTCTTCTCGCCCGCGACCTACCGCGCGCTGGTCAAGCCGCTCCACCGGGAGCTGTTCGCGTTCCTGCACGCCCACACCGACGCGAAGGTCTTCTTCCATTCCTGCGGCTCGGTGCGCGAGCTGATTCCCGACCTCATCGAGATCGGCATGGACATCCTCAATCCCGTCCAAGTCTCGGCGACGGGCATGGACAGCGCGTCGCTCAAACGCGAGTTCGGCCGTGACCTGGTCTTCTGGGGCGGCGGCGTCGACACCCAACGGGTCCTGGGCGGCGGCACTCCGGACGAGGTGCGGGCCGAGGTTCGGCGGCGCGTCGGCGATCTTGCGCCGGGCGGCGGGTTCGTGTTCGCGGCGGTCCACAACATCCAGCCCAACGTGCCGCCGGAGAACGTGCTGGCCATGCGGTCGGCGATTCGCGAGATCGATGGAACCGCGCAGGCGGTACGCGGTTCGGGGACCCGGACGTGACGTTTCGAGCGGCGATCCCGACGGCACGCGCACACGTGTCCGATTCTTAGCCGCGCCTTTCTTGTCATGACGCGGTGCAGGGGGGACCGTACGGGCATGCCACGAGACCGCGGCGGCACGACGCAGACCCGGTGGCACGTTGCCGGCATGAGGACGGCCGCGGGGATGGCGGCTGCGGCGATCCTGGCCACCGGGTTCACCGGCGTCCCGACCGGCTCGACCTCCGCGCCCGCGGCAGCGCCGTCGCCGGCGGCCCATGTCCCCACCTTGGCGCCCGTGACGGGATCCACGTTCGGTGGATCGACGCCCGCCGCGGCCAGGGACCCCGGAGGCCTCGGCTGGTATTCCTCCAACTGGGCCGGCTACGCGGTGGCGGGCGGGCCGTACTCGAGCGTGGGCGCCCAGTGGACGGTCCCGTCCGTGCGCGCGAGCGACCGCGGAAGCTTCTCCGCCCTGTGGGTCGGGATCGACGGGTACACCAGCAGCGCCCTGATCCAGGCCGGCACGGAGGCTGACTACGTCAACGGCGCCGCCCACTACTCGGCCTGGTGGGAGATCCTTCCCGCGCCGGCGGTGACGATTCGAACGTTGTCGGTACGACCGGGCGACCGGATGAGCGTGACGATCACGCGCGTCTCGCCCGAGCGCTGGCGGATCGTCGTCAAGGACGCGCGCAGCGGGAGCTACGCGACGACGCGCGCCTATGCCGGGTCGGCCTCGTCAGCCGAATGGATCGAGGAGGCGCCCATCGTGAGTGGCCGCATGACGCTCCTCGCCGCCCACTCGACAATCGTCTTCGACCACGCCAGCCTGGACGGCAGGAACCCGGGCCTGGCGTCCCTGGACGCGGGCGCGATGATCCGGCGCGGTTTCCTGGTCGACACGCCGTCGGCGCCCGACGCGGACGCCGACGGCTTCGCCCTGGCCGAGCAGGCGACCTCTCCTCCGCGCCCGCGGTCCTGACCATCGGGGCCCGGGTGCCTGCGTGGGCGATCGCGCCCGCCTCGAGCGGACCGCTGCCCGGCAATTTCCATCGTGCTGCCTCCGGGCGGCGACGCGGCGCTATCGTTCGACCGTCCCGCGGCCGGAAGCCTTCCACGGGGCAGCCTCGCCGGGCGGGTGCCGGCGGATCCCCGGGTTGCCGGGGCAGGAGGTCAGGCACGTGGTCTCGGGCACGGAGTGGAGCGGCCGGGGCAGGCACCGGGCGCCAACGCCCGGTCTGGGGCTTGTCGCGGTGATCGGGCTGCTTGGCGTGGTCATGGCAGCCTGTGCCGGTGGGAGCTCGTCGAGCACCCCCGCCTCCGAGCCACCTGCGTCCGCTGCCACTCCGGTTGGCCAGGTCAGTCCGCCCGCCACCAGCGAGCCGACGGTCGACCAGGCGACGACGCCGGGCGCGGTCGCGGGTGCCTCTTTGGCCCCATCCGGGAGCACGTCGCCGTCGGCGAGCCCCGACATGGCGAGCCCAGGCGTGGCGAGCCCCGCGGTGGCCAGCACGCCCCTCGTGGTGGTGAGCGGCTTCGACAACTACGCGCTGACGTCCACGACCCGTGCCGAACTTGCTGTGCGCCTCGCGGCCGGCACCCTGGTGGTTCCGTGCGGGGTGGAAGGCGCCGTCGCCGAGGCGCTCGGCGAGGTCGGGGCGCAGGGCGCGGCCTGCGTCCCGGCGGACCAGGTGACGGCGCAGCTGGGTCCGGCGAGCACGGCGCTTGCCCTCATCCCGCCCGCTCTGGTCACCCCGCGCGTCAGGGTGAT
>DAOTXE010000092.1:0-4593 GCA_034435355.1 Chloroflexota bacterium | reverse complement strand
GGACCGGTACCTGCTGCCCATGGTCGGGGTCCCCTGGCGCGCGAAGGTGGCCACCGTCCCACTCGCCTGACCCGGACCGGCGTCGGAGGGGGGCCGGCGCCGGAACCACGACGGTTCCGTGCATTCCGGCGCCCGGCTCGTGCCGGGCGCCGGAACCGGAGCGGGGTCCGGCCGACCGAGCGCGCGTCTGCCGGCTGGTCGGGGCTCGGAACGCCTGCCCGGGGTCAGCCGAACGACCGGATCATCTCGGCGGCGAGGTCCAGCGACTCTCCCGACAGCATCGTGTTGCCGAACGTGAAGCCACCGAAGCCGGCGTCGACGTAGGCCGCCAGGATCTCCGCCGCCCGTTCGGGCGTCGCCGTCACCAGCGCGCCGCGGCGCTCGGGCGGGATGCGCGCCAGGCGCGCCTCGCCCTCGCGTTCGTCGGCGACGAGCATGACCGGGGCCGCCATGGTGCGCGTGACCGTCGCCGGGTCGCGCCCGATCTCCTCGCAGTAGCGCTCCAGGAGCTCGGTCTTGTGGCGGAGCACGTCCATGCCCAGGGGGAACCAGTGGGCGTAGTCGGCGTGACGCGCCACGATGCGCAGGGTGCGCTGCTCGCCGCCGCCGCCGATGAGGATGCGCGGCCCGCCGTCCTGGATCGGGCGCGGCCGGTTGAGGGCCGACTCGATCCGGTAGAAGCGTCCCTCGAATGTCGGGCGCTCCTCGGTGAACATGCGCCGGCAGATCGTGAGCGCCTCGTCAAGGCGGTCCATCCGCTCGCCGACGCGCGGGAAGTCGAAGCCGTAGCCGTGATGCTCGGATTCATTCCAGGCCGCGCCGATCCCGAGGATCGCCCGGCCGCCCGAGATGACGTCCAGGGTGGTCACGATCTTGGCGAGGTGCGCCGGGTTGCGGTAGGTGACGCCCGTGACCAGCGCGCCCAGCCGGACCCGGGTCGTCCGAGCCGCGATGCCGGCGAGCGTGGCGTACGCCTCCAGCATCGGGGCGTCCTCCGGCCCCACGCCGGGGATCTGGTAGAAGTGGTCCATCACGGTAACAAGGTCGAACCCGGCGGCCTCGGCCCGCTGGGCGAGCCCCGCGACGTGGTCGAAGAGCGCCTCCGGCGCAACCCCGGGGAATGTGTAGTTGGGAAGGTGATACCCGAACAGCGGACGCATCGGCGGAACCTCGTGGACTCGGGGAAGCGGAGCGCGCCGGCGGGGCAGCCCGTCCGCTCGCCTGCACCAGTTTCCACCATCTCGCGCATCGATGCTTCGGGTGCCGAACCGTTCGAGGCGCTCGCGCCTGCCGGCCCGCCTGCGGGCGTCGCCCCGCACCGCGCTCGCGCCTGTCGGCCGCCCGGCCGCCCGGCCGCCCGGCCGCGTCCGTTTGACCGACCCCGGACCCGGCCAGTTCGTCCTACCATGACCTGGCCGGTGCCATCCGCGACATCGTCCTGCCGGCTCCGGATCTCCGGCCCGCCTGACCAGCCCGCAATCGACCCCCATCACCTGGACCAGCCGCCACTTTGACAAGGAGACCCGCACCGTGACGATCGAGACCGCCCAGCCCGCCGTGCTGCCCGTCCTGTCCCACTGGATCAACGGCCGGCCCGTCGAGGTTCTGCCGGAGGCGACGGGGCCGATCTACAACCCTGCCACGGGGCAGGTGATCGGCCGCGTGCCCCGGGGCGGCGAGGACGAGGTCGCGGCGGCCGTCGCGGCCGCGAAGACGGCCTTCCCGGCCTGGCGCGACATGCCCCTGATCGCCCGGAGCCAGGTCCTCTTCGCCTTCCGCGAGCTGATGTGGCGTCACCGCGAGGAGATGGCGGCGCTGATCACGCGCGACCACGGCAAGACGTTTCCCGATGCGCTCGCCGAGGTGTCGCGGGGCATCGAGACGATCGAGTTCGCCTGCGGCCTGCCGGTCCACCTCGCCGGCCTGAACACGCCGAACGTCGCGACGAACGTCGACGCCTTCACGCTCCGGACGCCGCTCGGCGTCACGGCGGCCATCACGCCGTTCAACTTCCCGGCCATGGTCCCGCTCTGGATCTACCCGATCGCGATCGCCTGCGGCAACACCATGCTGCTCAAGCCCTCGTCGCACACCCCCGGCGCGACGCAGCTCCAGGCGGAGCTCTGGAAGGCCGCCGGCCTGCCCGACGGCGTCTTCAACGTCGTGTACGGCGGCCGCGAGGCGGTCACCGCCATCGTCGAGCACCCCGACATCGCGGCGATCCAGTTCGTCGGATCGACGAACGTCGGACGCTACGTCTACGAGACCGGCACGAAGCTCGGCAAGCGCGTCGGCGCGTACACCTCCGCCAAGAACGCGATGATCGTCCTGCCGGACGCCGACATGGAGCTGACCGCCGACGCGGCGGTCGCGGCCGGCTACGGGTCCGCCGGCGAGCGCTGCATGGCCCAGACCCTCGTCATCGCGGTCGGCGACACGGCCGAGAAGCTCCGCCCGCTCATGCTGGAGCGGATCGCGAAGCTCACGGTTGGCCCGGGCATGGAGCCCGGCGTGGACATGGGCCCGATCTACACCGCCGAGCACCGCGAGTCGGTCATCCGCTGGATCGACAAGGGCGAGGCCGAGGGTGCCGAGCTGGTGGTCGACGGGCGACCCTTCCGGCATCCGACGAACCCGGACGGGTTCTTCCTGGGCGTCACGCTCTTCGACCACGTGACGCCGGACATGGAGATCTACAGGGAGGAGATCTTCGGACCGGTCCTCGGGATCGTCCACGCGCGGACGTACGACGAGGCGCTGGCGCTCATCAACGGCCACAAGTACGCCAACGGGACGGCGATCTTCACCACCGACGGCGGCGCGGCCCGGCGCTTCAAGCTGGAGGTCGATGTCCCGATGATCGGGGTGAACGTGCCGATCCCGGTGCCGGCCGGCTACCTCTCGTTCGGCGGGTCGAAGGACTCCGCCCTCGGCGACCTGGGGATGCGCGGCGAGGACGGGATCCGCTTCTTCACCCGGCAGAAGATGGTCACCGAGCGCTGGCCGGAGCCCGGCCGGCGTGCGGCCCTCTCGCTGGTCTTCCCGGGGAACGCGTAGGCGCGACGGCGCTCAGGCCCGGCGGGGCGCGGGCTTGGCGGCATTCCCGGACGGGCCGTGGCCGGCCGCATGCTCGACTTCTGGCCGTCCGTTGCTCGCATGAAGTGGCCGGATCGAGGAGACTGAACGCGACAGCGGCGCATCGTGGCGCCCTCTCCGGAGGTTCACGGGATGCGGTTGGGGGCGACACTGGCGGTCGCGGCGATCCTGGCAGCCGGCTCACTCGGTGGCTTCGCGGTCGGCGCAGCCACCGGAAATGGGGCGTCGCCCGCGCTTTCGACGCCGACGTACGAGGCGGGCCCGTCCGCCGCGATGATCCCGGGCGATCTCGGCTGGTATTCGTCCAACTGGGCCGGCTACGCGCTCGCCGGCGGGCGGCACACGAGCGTCAGCGCCCAGTGGACGGTTCCGGCGGTGAGCGCCACCGCTCGGCCGGGCTACTCGGCGCTCTGGGTGGGCATCGACGGGTTCACCAACGACGCGCTGATCCAGGCCGGCACCGAGGCGGACTTCTACAGCGGGGCCGCCCACTACTCCGCCTGGTGGGAGATCCTGCCCGCTCCCGCGGTGACGATCCGCTCGCTCCCGGTCCGGGCCGGGGACCGCGTCAGCGTGACGATCACGCGCGTCTCGGCCGGCCGCTGGCGCATCACCGTCAGGGACGCGCGCAGCGGCAGCTACACCACCACCCGCGCCTATGCCGGCCCGGCCACCTCGGCAGAGTGGATCGAGGAGGCGCCGATCGTCGAGGGCCGCGCCACCCGGCTCGCCGCCCACGCGACGGTCGTGTTCGACAGTGCCACGCTCGATGGCCGAAACCCGAACCTGGGAGCCGAGAACGGCGGCGCGATGATCCGACGCGGGGTCCTCGTCGACACCCCGTCGGCACCCGACACGGACAGGAATGGCTTCGCGCTTGCCCAGCAGCCGGTCCCTCCCTCCCCACCGGGATCGTGAGGCGCCGGTGACGCGTCCCGAGCGCAGGGCCGGCGCTGCAGCTCTCGTCGTGGTGCTCGTCGCGGCGGTCGCCGCCGTCGTGGCGTCGTGCGGGGGGGCCCCGGGCTCGGCGACCGGGCCGGCATCGAGGCCGGCCACGGCCCCGGGTGCAGGCGTGGGGCTCGCTGGGACGCCGGCCGGCCTCGCAGGGACGCCGGTCGGCAGCGCGGCGGCGGTCGCGTCCGTCCCGGGGGCGCCGGCGGCTGCGTCTGCGAGCAGGCCCGCCGCCTCGAGCGCGGACGTCGCGAGCCCCATGCTCCCCAGCCCCGCAGCGTCGAGCACGCCTCTCGTGGTCGTGACGGGCTTCGACAACTACTCGCTGGCGTCGGTCACGCGCAGCTCGCTCGGGACGCGCCTGGCGGCCGGGCGGCTCGTGCTGCCGTGCGGGGCGGAGGCTGCGGTCGCCCTGGCCCTCGGGGTCCCGAATGCGGCCGCGACGGCCTGCGTCCCGGCGGACCAGGTGACGGCGCAGCTGGGTCCGGCGAGCACGGCGCTTGCCCTCATCCCGCCCGCTCTGGTCACCCCGCGCGTCAGGGTGAT
>DAOTXE010000091.1:0-9248 GCA_034435355.1 Chloroflexota bacterium | reverse complement strand
GACGACCGGGGGCCGCGTGTCGGGAGGAAGCGCGCGGCCGGCGGGCCCGGGCGGTCGTGTCTCACCCAGACCGCCGTCGACAGGGCACGACCCCGCGGTCGGGCTCGCGCTCGCGGCCCGCTCGCGGGGCTCCGTGGGCAGCACGGCCGTCGCGGGGAGCGGAGGCGTGTCGGACCACTCGGTGAGCACGCGGCGATGGTGCGCGCCCCGCGTGAACGGACGATGTTCGGCCTGTGATCGGACGCGGAACGACGAGGCGGATTCAGGGGTCGGCGGGGGCTGACCTCGGCCCGCGGGCGCGCCCCTCGAAACTGGCGGCGAGCTCCGGGAAGAACCAGGCGAACGCGTCGAGCACGCCGAGGTCGCGCGACGTCGGGACGACCACGTCGGCGCAGGCTTGCACGTCCAGCCCCGCCGAGCCCATCGCGGCCGAGCGGCCCGCGATCCGCAGCATCTCGATGTCGTTCGCCGCGTCGCCGACGGCGGCGATCTCCTCGAGCGCGATGCCAAGCGTTGCGGCGAGCCAGCCGACCGCCTCGCCCTTGTGCGTGCCCGCGGCGAGGATCTCGATCCCGGTGTGGTCGCTCCACACGATCGATGCCCGTCCGGCGAACCGAGAGATGGCGTGCCGGCGGACGGCGCCGTGTCGCTCCGCGCCGGTCGGAAGGAAGACGCGCATCGGACGCTCGTCGACGAGGCGCTCGAGGTTCTCCACGTAGCGGAAGCCGCGGCCCTCGGTCAGGGGCGTCACGAACAGCTCGCCGGTTTCGGGGAGGCGCTCCGCGCGGTGCCCGTCGAGCAGAGCCACGATCGCATCAAGCCCGAGCTCGTCGGCGAACCCGATCGCCTCGCGGTAGATCGCCGGGGTGAGCGGACGCAGGCGATGAACCTCGCCGGTCGCCGGCACGGACACCAGGGCGCCCTGCATGCTGACCTGGGGACCAGTCAGCCCGAGTCGAGCTGCCAGGTCGACGATCCCGCTCCAGGGCGACCGGCCGGTGGCCAGGACGACGTGGACCCCCGACGCACCGATTGCCGCGATCGCGTCCGCGACGGGTTGCAGGAGGACTCCCCGCTCGTCGAGCAGGGTTCCGTCGATGTCGCAGGCAAGGAATCGCGGGCGGGGCAGCGCCTCGCGGGCAGGGCGGCTACGGGCTTCGATGGCGGGCTCCTTGTACTGTCAGTGGGTGACGACGGACACGCCTGAAGGGGGCGCCTCGCGCGCCACCCGAGCGTGCCCCAGCAGTCAGGGCAGCGGAGCGAGAACCGCCGTTCCCCGAGCCGTGGCCGGCGCCGGCGCTTCAACAGGGCTTGCCGGCCCACGGCGACCGGTCGCGAGACGACGGCAGCGAGCGCAGGCCATCACCAGGCGACCACGGTCGTCGCGGAGCGGCGCAATCTCCTGGGACGGGCGGTAACGCCCGCACGAGTCGCAGTCCACGTACCAGACCTCTGCAGCGTCGATGTCGGATCTCCAGGCGCCCCGCGGCCGCGCGGCTGAACACCGCCGGCGCGGAACTTCCCTATCGAACCATCGCTCGGTCTGGCGGTCCACCATCGTTCGGTTAACCGATGATCAACATCCCGTGCTCGTCGGCGTCCGATCGCCCCGTGCGCGACAGGCAAACCCGTGCAGAGATGTTCACACGCCGGAAAGACGCTGCTATCGATGGGCACGCACGCTGGCCGCCGATCGACCGCAGCAGGAGACCGCGCCGTGACAACGTTCCTTCTGGCTTACCATGGCGGCGGGATGGCCGAGACCGAAGAGGAGCTGGCGCGCGAGATGGGCGCCTGGCAGAGCTGGTACGAGCGCCTGGGCGACGCGGTCGTCGACACCGGGAACCCGATCGGCCAGCACACCACGGTGCACGCCGATGGATCGACCAGCGACGACGGCGCGGCGGACCCGGTGACGGGCTTCACGATCGTGGAGGCGGCCGACATGGCCGCTGCGATCGAGATGGCGCGTGGGTGCCCGGTCCTCGCGAGCGGCGGGCGCATCGAGGTCGGCGAGACGTACGACGCGATGTAGGGGGCAGCATCCCGCGCAGCGGCGAGCGCGTCATCCACCGGCCTGCGCCCCTGGCCGGGGCGCAGGTTACGGCGACGGTCGCGGCTGGAGTTCGCCCGGACCGCCCACGGGTGACGGACGGCTCTTCGTCGGCCGGTTCTCGGGCACGCAAGATCATGACGGTCGGCTGCCCGGCCCAGCGGCATCGTGGGTGGATCGTGGCCGGCGTCGCGCGCCGCTCCCGAGGGCGCGCCGCCCAAGGAGGTTCGGATGCACGTTCTCGTCGCCTACGCGAGCCGGCACGGCGCCACCCAGGGTATCGCCGAGCGGATTGCCCGGATCCTGCAGGAGGCCGGGCTGGACGCCGAGGCCCGGCCGGCCGCGACGATCAGGAGCGTGGCCGGCTACGACGCGTTCGTCATCGGGAGCGCCGCCTACATGTTCCACTGGGAGAAGGACGCGAGCTCGCTCGTGCGCCGCAACCACGCCGCCCTCGCCCACAAGCCCGTCTGGCTCTTCAGCAGCGGCCCGCTCGGCACCGACCCGGTCAACGAGAAGGGCCAGGACCAGAAGGTGGCCGCGATCCCGAAGGATATCCCCGAGCTCCGGGAGCTTCTCGATGCCCGGGACCACCGGGTCTTCTTCGGTGCCTACGACCGCGATCGAAGGCCAATCGGGCTCGCCGAACGATTCCTGTCGATGATGCCGGCCGCGAAGGAAGGCCTGCCCTTCGGCGACTTCCGCGACTGGCCCGAGATCGAGGCCTGGGCCTCGGAGATCGCCCGCGCGCTGGCGACGCCCACGGCTGGTGCTGCCACCCCGGCTCGCTGAGGATCCCTTGGGCGCTCACTTCTCCGATGGTCCACGGCGCGGCGACGCACCCGTTCGCAGCCTGACCCGCCTCGCGCGGGCCCGGCTGGTCATCGGTGGCGGCCCTGACAGGCGGCTCACGCCGCTCGCGGTGTGACGAGCAGTACACGCGGGCGGCGAATCGAGCCCTGCCGATCGTCCGCCTCGTGCCGGTCTCCGTGTCCGGCTGACCGCGCCCGGGGTGCCCGCGAGGAACCGCCGGGGGAGAGCCGGCGTCCTGCGAGCACGGCGAACTTCCGCCGAGCCCGCGAGGGGACAACCCGAGGAGACCGGCCGTGAACGCACCATCAAGCGCACGCGTTTGGGGGCCCCGCCGCTTCACGGGGCTGTTCCTGCTTCCGATCCTCGTCGTCGCGGCAGGCTGTTCGGCCGTCGCCGGCACCCCCGCCCCGGCCGTGCCGAGCGCGGCTCCGGTCACGGCGCCGGGCGGCGCCGGCGGCAATGCACTCGGCATCCCGGCCACGGTGCCGGCGCCGGCGGGCGTCGTGGATTCGGGGCCGGGAGCCGCGGTCGTGGCCGGGAGTGGGACCACGTCGTCCGGCGTCGCGGTCGCCGGCTCGGCCCCGGCAATCGCCTATCCATACCCCATCTACCCCGGCAACCCCGGCCTCGCGCCCGACAACACGATCGTGGCGACCGGGTCCGGCCAGGCCGACGTCAAGTCCGACATGTCGAACCGGGCAAGCGCCCAGCAGCAGGCGCTGAACGCGGCACTCGCGGACGCGAGGTCACAGGCGGACGCGGTCGCGCATGCGGTCGGGGTGACGATCACCGGCGTCCTCTCCGTGAGCGTCTCGAGCGGCGGAAACTACGCGGTGCCGATGGCCGCCGGCGCTGGAACCGCCCCGGGTGCCACGGGGGTCGCCCCGGGAGCCGAGGGTGCAGCGCCGAGTGTCGTTCGAAGCGGGCCCACCACGGTTGTCCCGGTCCCGGCCCCGCTCCCCTACGAGCCGGCGATGCAACAGCTCATGGTCTCGGTCACCGTCGCCTACCGGATCGGCTGAGCGGTCAGGCCTTCGGGCGCCACTCGGTCGCCCGCTCGTTCCGGGCGGCGCGCGAGGCCGTCTCTTCGATCCGCGCCGAGCGCGTCTCCGGGCGGCGGGCAGCAGCGATCCACTCGAGGATCGCCCGGCGCACGGAGCGCGGGAACGCCGCGAAGTTTTCGGCGGCCGGGGGCCGCGCGGCCAGCGCCTCGACGAGGTCACCCGGGACGTCTCCCCGTTCGACCGCGTCGAGGTGCTCCCACATGCCGTTCGCCTTGCCCCGCTCAACGGCTGCGATCCCGGCGGACGCCATCCGGCCGGCTGCCAGCAGGCGCTCCACGCGGGCCTTGTTCGAGGCGGACCACGCGCTGCGAGGTCGACGCGGGGCGAAGTACAGCCTGGCGCGGTCGTCGTCGACCCGGCCGGGCCGGCTGTCGACCCAGCCGAAGCAGATCGCCTCCTCGACCGCCGCCTCGTAGTCAAGCACGGGGCGTCCGCGCCCGGGCCGCCACGTCACGAGCCACGCGCCGGGTGAAATCGCGTGGTTCGCTTCCAACCAGGTCCGCCACGTCGCGCGATCGTCGGCCTGGACGCGCGGGGCGTCGTCGAGCGCACCCATCTGACCCCTCCGGGACTCGTCGCGGGTTGGCAGCCTAGCTCGTCGCCGCGCCTGGCCCAGCCGGCTCGATCCGAAACACCGGGTGATCGGCGGGTTCGGGAAGCGCCGCGAAGAACTCGCGGGCGCGCCACCCCATCCGATCGCGGTAGGCGAGCACGACGCGGTCCCGCTCAGCGGCATCCAGTTCGACCGCCCTGAACGGCTCCACGGTCCGGCCGCGCCGGAGCTCGCCCTCGCCCGCCGCGCGCAGGTTCCGTGCCCAGTGTGTTTCGCCGCCCCCGGAGACGAGGTAACGCACCCCCTCGAACGAGAAGGGCGGGACCAGCGCGCGGATGGGGCGACCGGACCGCCGGCCCCGCACGACGAGCGACGGGGCGCCGAGGACCAGGCTGATCGGGTTGACGACTCGGCTCATCAGGAAGCTGGAGCGGACGTATCTCCCTGGTTTCGAAGGCTCAGGCACCGACACAGCGTTCCTCCACTTCCGGACCGGGCGATCGCCCGCGGGTCGTGCAGACCCGAGCACGACGGGCGGGCACGACGGCACCGAGAAGGTACAACCCCCGGAACAACCATGACGGGGCTGTCTCGCGGCGGTCAACCGGCCGCCGCAGCGTGCTCCAGACCGGCGAGGAGAGCCTCGATTCCCAACCGGTACGCGACGTCCACGTCGCCTCCGAGCCGGAACGCCCCCGCCGATTCCATGTTCGTGAACCCGTGGGCGAACGCGATCAACACTCGAGCGGCCACCAGCGCACCCACCGGCCCGGCGAGCGCCGTCGCGACCTCGAGCACCGGGCGGGCGGCGGCCGCGTTCGCCTCCGGGCTCGGGTCCAGGCCGGGGGCGACGGGTGCGAACAGGAGGGCCGTCGAGCGCGGCGACTGCAGCGCAAAGGCCCGGTAGGCGTCGGCGAGAGTGCGAAGCCGTCCCGGCCCGTCGGTCCCGGAACGCTCGATTGCCGACGCGAGGGTCCGCCCGAGGTCGAGCGCGACCTCGGTCACGACGACGCCGAGAAGCGCGTCCCGGTCGGCGAAGTGCTTGTAGAGCGACGGTGGCCGGATGCCGACGCGGTCTGCGATCGCCGCCATCGACACGGCCTCCAGGCCGCCCATTTCCAGGAGATCCCTGGCGGCAGCGACGATGGCCGCGTGCGACGTTCGGGCGCGCGCCGGACTCATCGACCGGTTCGACCGAGCCGGCCGAGATGCGTGTCGGCGATTGAGCGTGGCCTGATGCATGCCGCGGATCCGCGATGGATGATGGCGGCTGCCGTGCCGCCGGCACGGCAGCCGAGAACCACGATCGTGCCGGGAGATCGAGCATGCAGGTGAGCTTCGAGCACCACCCCCACCCACGGGTCGCAGCGCACAGCAAGGCCGGGCCGCCCAAGACGACCGACGAGCACGTCGGCGCCAACGGCAGGATCGCGCTGGTCCTCACCACGGTCGTGGGGACGATGTGGTGCGCCTACGCCTTCGCAGTCCTTGCCCTCATCGCCCTGCCGGCGGCGTTGGGTTCGGGCAATCTCCAGACGGTCGTCTCCTGGGTGAGCCAGACGTTCATCCAGCTGGTCATGCTGTCGGTGATCATGGTCGGCCAGAACATCCTGAGCCGCGCCTCGGACAAGCGAGCCGACATGACCTACCAGGACGCGGAGGCCACGTTCCACGAGGCTCAGCAGATCCAGGCGCATCTCAAGGCCCAGGACGATGCCCTGAACGCCCTGCTCGACAAGGTCGCCCTGCTCGAGGCTGCTCGCGGACAGGCGTGAGAGCGCTGTTGCTCGCACGCCGCGGCGGGCCGCAGCGTGCGAGGCCTGCCCGCGGCGTGCCCACCGCGCCCAGGGCCTGCCAGCGGTGTCGGGTGGCCGGGCCGGCTCCCCGGCTCAGGCCGTCGTGCGCCGGTCGGCGGCGGGTGCCGCCTCCGCCAGGGCGGCATCAAGACGCGCCAGGTAGGGCCGGGCGCCCACGCGCTCGAAGATCAGGCGCGCCTCGTCGGCCGCGGCGCGTGCCGAAGGCTCCCCGGGACCGACGAGCAGGAGGAAGTCGAGGCCGGTCCGCGCCAGCTCGAAGTCTTCGCCGATCGCACGAAACCGCGCGAGCGCGTCACGGAACCCGTTGATCGCATCGTCCGTGCGGCCCTCGAGGGCGGCGATCCCGGCCCGCCCCCCGATCCGGGTCGCCGTGATCGAAGCCTGTGAGATCGGGTGTGCGTCGAGACGGGCGGCGGTCTCGTCGGCCGTGGCAACGTCACCGCCCCAGAGCGCGGCCCGCACGGCGCCCGCGAGGAAGACGTGGCCGATGTTCGGCTCGTCCGACGCCAGCAGCATCTCCCGGCTGGCCAGCGCGTGGTCCGCGGCGAGGAGCGCCCGGTCCCCGCGAAGGTAGTGGACCGCGGCGGCGCCGAACGCGTCGGTCGTCTCCCCGGCGAGCCGTTCCAGGTCGGCGAGGATCGCGTCGGTCGACTCGCCCCGCGGGACGCGCATCAGGGCCTGGACCGACAGGCTCCGGATCTCGTCGAGCGGGCTCGCGACCTTGTGGGCGCGGGCCTCGGCAAGGTCCTGCTCGGCCTCCGCGAGCGCCTCGTCCCATCCTTCCGCGATCGAGACGACGGCGTAGAGCCGGCTGATCGCGGCCCAGTTGGACAGGGATCGATTGCCGACCCGTCGCGCCAGGGTGAGACCCTGCTCGAGGATGTCCCGGGCCCGGCGCGGGTCGTCGTCGATCGACACGCCGAGGTTAGACAGGGCGCGGGTCTCTGCGGCCACGAAGCCCCGTTCGTGGGCCAGGTCGACCGCGGCCCGGAGCAGGGCCACGGCCTCGACCGAGCGGCCGAGATAGCTCAGGGATGAGCCCTTGTTGTTGAGCGTCTCCGCGATGATCCGGTCGAGGTGGCGGCGCTCCGCGACCGCGAGGGCCAGGTCGGCCGTCTCGATCGCCCGGGCGGGCTGGCCGGAGCGCATGTACGCCCGCGACAGGTTGCCGAGCAGCCCGGCCCGCGCTTCGTCGTCGCTGGCCTCGGTGAGCCGCGCCACCGCGGCCTCGAGCAAATGGACGGCCTCGGGAGGCTTGCCGGCGTCGATCAGGATCTCGCCGAGGAGCGCTTCGGCGGCCCCGAGGAGCGCCGGATCGGCGAGCGTCCCGGCGATCGCGATCCCCTCGAGGACGAGCGCCTGGGCAAGGGCGTGGCGTGCGGCGGCGTTGGCCGACGACGCGGCCCGCAGGTAGAGCCCGGCCCGCTCGCCGGGATCGGCAGTGATGGCGATGGCCTGGCGGAGGAAGGCCACGGCCTGGTCGTGGGCGCCGAGGGTGGCCGCTCGCTCCGACGCGCCGGAGAGAGCCAGCCGCGCCTGGATGGCCACCGCGTCCGCCTCGGGACCGTCGGCCGATGAGTCGTGAGCAGCCAGGTAGTGGGAGGCGAGGGCGCCGGCCAGCTCGTCCTCGCCGAGCGCTTCGAAGTACCGCGCCGCCGCCAGGTGCCGGACGCGGCGCTCGCGCTTGGCGAGCGTGCCGTAGGCCACCTCGCGGATCAGCGACTGGACGAACCGGTACTGGCCGCGCTCCGGGCTCCGCGGGTCCACTTCGACGTCGAACAGCTCGCGCCGGACGAGTGCGCGCAGCCGCGGCTCGAGGGCGTCGAGCTCAATCCCGCTGACGGCGGTCAACCCGGCGGGCGTGAATGACTGGCCGAGCACCGCGGCATCGGCGACGAGGCTCCGGTCGGCCGGATCGAGGGCGTCGAGGCGGCTCGCGATCAGGGAGCGGAGCGTATCGGGCACGGCGAGATCGCCCAGCTCGCCGACCGGCCGGTAGGCCGCGCCATCACGACGAAGGCGGCCGTCGGCGACGAGGGAGCGAACCGTCTCGACCGCGTAGAGGGGCATCCCGTCCGCCCTGGCCAGGATCGCCTGGATGGCGGCCTCGGGCAGGCCCGGGACGAAGCCGTCGAGGAGCTGGCGCATCGCGTGGTCGGTCAGCGGCTCCAGGGCGAGCTTCGTCAGGTTGCGCGTCGACGATCCCCAGTCCGGCCGGCGGTCCAGCAGCTCGGGCCGGGCGAGGGTGATCACGATGAGCGGGACGTTCCTGGACCACTCGAGGAGATGCTCGATGAAGTCGAGCAGGCCCGTGTCGGCCCACTGCAGATCCTCGAACAGCATGACGGTCGTCGCCCGCTCGGCGATCCGTTCGAAGAAGATCCGCCACGCGGCGAAGAGGACGTCGCGGCCGCCGGCGGGCGCCGGGTCGAGACCGAGCAGCGTGAGCAGGGCGGGCTCCACCCAGCGCCGGTCCTCCGCTGCCGGAACGTGCTCGGCCACCGACGCCCGGATCCGTTCCCGCGAGGCGGCCTCGTCGTCGGTCTCGCCGAGACCCACCCTCCGCCGGACCATCTCGCCGAGGGCCCAGAAGGTGATCCCCTCGCCGTAGGAGGGGGATCGGCCGCGGTGCCAGTAGATCGTCTCGCTGATCCCGTCGATGTACTTCTCGAGCTCCCAGGCGAGGCGGCTCTTCCCGATGCCCCCGGGACCGGTGATCGACACCAGCCGCGTCCGCCGATCGCGCCCGGTCGTGGCGATGAGGTCCTTCAGGAGCCGGATCTCCTCCTCCCGGCCGACGAAGGGCGGCTCGGGGAGGTCCGAGCGACCCTGGCCCCCGCGCTGGGCCACGACCCGCAGGGCGCGCCAGGCCGGGACCGGGGCGGCCTTGCCCTTGAGGGCCTGCTCGCCGGCGGGCTCGAAGGTGATCGCCCCGGAGGCGGCCCGCT
>DAOTXE010000090.1:0-31716 GCA_034435355.1 Chloroflexota bacterium | reverse complement strand
TGGTCGGGGCGAGAGGATTTGAACCTCCGACCTCATCGTCCCGAACGATGCGCGCTACCAAACTGCGCCACGCCCCGACCGAGGGTGCCCGTTCAACAGGGCTGCCGGAGTATACCGCAGGCGGTGCGTCTGGACCGGCAGGGGCAACCGCGGGATCAGCCGCCGTCAGCGGGCGGCGGAGGCCCCGCCTTCGGCTTCGGAGACGCGGACCGTCCGGAAGGCGAAGAGCTGGGTGCGCGGGTCGTGCCAGGCATGCCGGTTGAGGCCGGCCTTCTCGCAGACGGCGTCGAGCATCTCCTCGGCGCCCCAGCCCTGGTCCGTCGCAACCTCGGGGAGGAAGAGGGCGCGACGGCCGTCGCGGACCACGATGATCCCGTCGATGCCGGGTCGGAACGCCGTCGGGTCGCGGAGCGGGATGGCCGGGCCGAGCACCGAGACGTCGATGTGGATCGAGGGCAGCTCGCGTTCGGTCACGGGCACGAAGCGGGGATCTCGCACCGCTGCGGAGGCGCCGGCTGAGGCGACGGCCCGGGCGAGCGGCTCGTCGGCCGCGAGCGACCCGATGCAGCCACGGAGCGACCCGTGCTCGGTCAGGGTCACGAACGCGGCCCCCGGCTGGTCCAGCTCGCTCGACGCTGCCGGGGACACCGGCCGGACCGCCGTGGAGGCCTCGGCGGCACCCACGTCCACCGCGGATCGGCGCGCACCCCTACGGGTCGCCGCGGCCGTCACCGCATCGCGCGCGATCCGCAGGAGCTCGGCGGCCACCTCCGGGTCGAGCGTCACGGGCTCGGGGAGGACCGAGGACGGATCGAGCTGCGGCTCGGCCGTGACGTCGTCGACGTGTGCGCCGAGGATGGACATGGAGCACCTCCCTCGCCGCGGGCGACGCTAGCGACGGGCGGTGCGTCCGGCCAGAGCACAAGGTCGCGCCGTTTCCGGGCCGGGCGGCACTCGCGGGCGTCGCTCGGCCTGCCGAGACTCGGGAGCGACAGGAGTTCATGCGTGCCGCTCGTCCATCCCCTGACCCGTTCCGCCGTGCGCGCCGTCGTGCCGACCCGTCTCGCCGAGTCGCTGCCCGACGGGAGCGTCCGCTGCGCGGTGTGCGCCCATCGCTGCCTGGTGCGGCCCGACCGCACCGGAATCTGCGGCGTTCGGGAGAACCGCGACGGCTCGCTCGTGAGCACGGTGTACGGCGCGGTTGCGGCCATCGGCGTGGATCCCATCGAGAAGAAGCCGCTCTTCCACGTGGCCCCGGGGACGATCGCATACTCGATCGCCACGCCGGGCTGCCCGTTCCACTGCAGCTTCTGCCAGAACTGGGAGCTCGCCCAGGCGCCGCGGCTGGGACTGTCGATCCCGACCCGGCACATGTCCCCCGACAGCGTGGTGGACGCCGCGCTCGACCACGACGCGGCCGCCATCGCCTACACGTACGTGGAACCGACGGTCTTCCTGGAATTCGCGCTGGACACGGCCCGGCGCGCCCGCGCGGCCGGGCTCCTGAACCTGTTCGTCACCGACGGCTACACCACGCCCGAGGCAATCGGTCTGCTGGCGCCGGTGCTCGATGCTGCGAACGTCGATCTCAAGTCGTTCTCGGATGCCTTCTACCGCCGGCGCTGTGGCGCCCGGCTTGCGCCCGTGCTCGAGGCGTTGGAGGCATATCACCGGGCCGGCACATGGCTCGAAGTGACGACGCTCGTGATCCCCGGCGAGAACGACGACCCCGCGGAGCTGCGCGAGCTCGCCGGCTGGCTGGTGGAGCACCTCGGCGCCGAGACTCCCTGGCACGTGAGCCGATTCTTCCCGGCCTTCCGGATGCGCGACGTGCCTCCGACGCCGATCGAGACCGTGCGGCGTGCCGTCGAGATCGGGCGGGAGGCCGGCCTGCTCCACGTCTACGCCGGCAACGCCCCCGAGCTGCGACTCGAGGACACGCGCTGCGCGGGCTGCGCCACCGTCCTGATCGAACGACACGGCTATCGCGTGTTCTCCCGTCTCGAGGCCGACGGGTCGTGCCCGACCTGCGGGCGCATCCTCGCCGGACGCGAGCTGGCGCGCGGGCCCGGGAGTCCTGGGGCGCCTCGCGGCGCGCCGTGCGGGTGATCCGGTGAGCGCGCGCGACCCCGACACCAGCGCCGTCGAGCACCAGCCCGCGGTGGCCGGGACCTTCTACCCCGGCGACCCGGTCCGGCTCGCACGGATGGCGACGGCACTGCTTGCCGACGCAAGGGCACATGCCCCCGATTCCGCCGTGGCCGGGCCCTCGACGCTGCTGGGAATCCTGGTGCCCCACGCCGGCCTCGCCTACAGCGGAGCCGTGGCTGCCGCCGGCTGGCGGCTGGTCCCGGATGGCGCGACGGTCGTGATTCTGGGCACGAACCACACCGCGGCCTGGCTGAACGGGGTGGCCGCCTGGGAGGCGGGGTCCTGGCGGACGCCGCTTGGCGACGTGACGGTCGACGCGGATCTCGCGGCGGAGATCCTGGCGCTGGGCACGCCGTTCGGATCCGATCACGCGGCACACCGCGGCGAGCATTCGATCGAGGTCCAGCTGCCACTCCTGCAACTCTCGGGCCCGGCCACCCGGATCGTGCCGCTCTCGGTTGGCGCCGGGACGGGGAGCGGCGCAATCGCGGCGGGCCAGCGCCTGGGAGCGTTGCTCGCCCGTCGCGCTGCCACGGGGGCATCGATCCTTCTCGCGATCAGCTCGGACATGGCGCACTACCCGCCTGCCGACGCCTGCGCGCGCGTCACGGAGGCGCTCCTGCCGGCGATCGTGGCCCTGCGGCCCGAGGAGCTCGCGCGGCAGGAGTCGGCGGTGGGGCGTGGTCCCGCCGCAGGCCCGGGGATGGCCTGCGGGATGTGCGGCATCGAGCCCGCCGTCCTCGGCCTCGCGGCGCTCCGGGCGATGGGCGCCAGATCGGGGGTGGCGCTCGCATCTGCAACGTCCGCCGACGCCGGCGCGGACCCGCGGCGCACCGTCGGCTACCTCTCCGTGGCCTTCGGCGCGTGACCCGGACGGCAGGCTCCATGCGTCCTCGGTCACTTGACACGGGAGCACCGGTTCGTCATCGTCCGAGCGTGGCCAGAGCCGTCGGCGCGTCCCCTGCCCCGCCCGACACCCGTGTCGGAGCCGCTGCCAAGGCACCCGTTCGCGGCGTGATCGGCCGGTCGATTCCGCGTCGGGACGGCCCGGCCAAGGTGACCGGTGCCGCGCGCTATGCCGACGATCTGAGCGTGGATGGCGCCTGGTTCGGCCTGACGGTCCGGTCGACCGAGCCGCATGCGCGGATCCTCGGCATCGACCGCGATCCCGCCTTCGACTGGTCGCGGGTCGTGGTGGTCACGGCAGCCGACATCCCCGGCGACAACGTGATCGGCGTCGACCACGACGACCAGCCGGCGCTCGCCGTCGACGAGATCCGGCACCATTCCGAGCCCGTGGCGCTGGTGGCCGCGGCCGACCCGGCGACCGCGCGCGCCGCCCGGGCGGCGATCTCCCTGCGGACCGAGCCGCTCCCCGCGATCCTCGACATGCTGGCCGCCGAGCGATCCTGTGCCCGCTACGAGATCAACAGGGGCGACCTCGAGGCGGGCTTCGCCGAGGCCGACCGGATCGTCGAGGCGACGTACCGGGTCGGCCCCCAGGAACACATCTACATCGAGCCGCAGGCGATGATCGCGGCCCCGGCCGCGGACGGCGGGATCACCGTCACCGGCTCGCTCCAGTGCCCCTACTTCGTCCATGCCGCCCTGGCCCGCGCCCTCGGCCTGCCGATCGAGAAGGTCAGGGTCGTCCAGTCCGAGACCGGCGGCGCCTTCGGCGGCAAGGAAGAGTACCCATCCATGCTGGCGGTCCACGCGGCGCTGCTCGCGCGGGCGGCCGGGCGTCCGGTCCGGATGGTCTACGACCGCCACGAGGACATCGCCGCCACCACGAAGCGGCACGCCGCCGTGATCCATCACCGGACGGGCATCGCGGCCGACGGCCGGCTCGTGGCCCAGGACATCGATATCGTGATGGATGCCGGGGCGTACACCACCCTTTCGCCGGTCGTCCTTTCGCGGGGCATCCTCCACGCCACGGGTCCCTACCGCTGCCCGAACGTGCGGGCCCGGGCGCGGGCCGCCATCACGAACACCGTCCCGGCGGGGGCGTTCCGCGGGTTCGGCGCGCCGCAGACCGAGTTCGCGGCCGAGGTCCACATCGCGCGGATCGCCGAGGAGCTCGGCATCCCGGCCGCCGAGCTCCGCCGCCGCCTCGCCTACCGGGAGGGCGACGTCACCGCCACGGGCCAGGTCCTCAAGCACAGCGTGGCCGCGATCGACGTGCTCGAGCGCGCGGAGGAGGAGTCCAACTTCGAGCAGGAACGGGCACGGACGCGGCGGGGATCGCGCGACGGAGGCCGGACCGTGCCCGGCGTGGGCCTTGCGCTCGGCTGGCATGGTGGCGGGTTCACCGGGAGCGGCGAGACGATCCTCGCCAGTGTCGCGGGTGTCGAGCTGACGGCGGACGGGCGAATCCGGACGCTCACCGCCCAGACGGAGATGGGCCAGGGCGCGGCGACCGTGCTGCCGCAGATCGCGGCGGAGGTCCTCGGGGTCGGGGCCGATGCCGTCGAGCCGGCCCCGCTCGACACCGCGATCGTCCCGAACAGCGGGCCGACGGTCGCGTCGCGCACGACGATGGTCGTGGGCAGCCTCGTCGCCGATGCCGCCGGGAAGCTGCGCGCGCAGGTCGAGGCACGCACCGGGCGTCCGTTCGCGGAGAGCTGGCGCGACGATGTCGCCGCCCGCGGCCCGACCCGGGTCGACGTCCGCTTCGAGGGCTTCCCGGGCATCGAGTGGGACCAGGAGCACTACCGGGGCGACGCCTACCCGGCTTTCAGCTGGGCCGCGGCGGTGGCGTTCGTGGACGTGGACCTCGACACCGGGCAGGTCGCCGTCCGGCGCGTCGTGGCGGTCGACGAGGTCGGGCGCGTCGTCAACCCGATCCTGGCCGCGGGCCAGGTCGAGGGCGGGACGCTGCAGGCGATCGGCTATGCCACGATCGAGGAGATGCAGGTCGTGAACGGACGTTTCCGCAACGACCGACTCGCCACGTACCTGATCCCGACCTCCCTCGACGCCCCGGCGATCGAGGCGCACCTCCTGGAGTTTCCGTTCCCGGACTCCCCGACCGGCGCGAAGGGCCTCGGGGAGCTGCCCATGGACGTCGGCGCTCCGGCCGTGATCGACGCGATCCACGACGCGACGGGCGCCTGGATCACCGAGCTGCCGGCGACGCCGGCCCGGGTGCTGGCCGCGATCCGCGCCGCCGAGGATGCCCGCGGCGGCGGCGCCGCCGGAGCGCTTCCGTGAGCGGCGTGCGCTCGACCGGCCCGGCCCGGTCCGCGTCCCCGGTGCACCGTTTCGCCGTCAACGGGCAGCCCGTCGAGGTCGCCGTCCCGGGTGGGCGCCGGCTCCTCGACGTCCTGCGGCTGGACCTCGGCCTGACCGGGTCCAAGGAGGGCTGCGGCGAGGGTGAGTGCGGGGCGTGCTCGGTGCTCGTCGACGGCGAGGTCGTGGACAGCTGTCTCGTGCCGGTCTGCCAGGTCGAGGGCCGCGACATTCGCACGGTGGAGGGCCTGGCAACCGATGGCTGGCTGGACCCGCTGCAGGCGGCCATCCTGGCGACCGGCGGCGTCCAGTGCGGCATCTGCACGCCGGGGATGATGATGGCGGGCCGCGCCTTCCTGGATTCGACGCCCCACGGCGCGATCCTGACGGACGACGCGATCCGCGAGGCGATCTCCGGGAACCTGTGCCGCTGTACCGGGTACGGGAAGATCGTGACTGCGATCCGGCTCGCGGCCGAGGCGCCCGTGGCCGACGTTCGTGTCGACGTCACCCGTCCCGCACTCCGACGGCCGGAAGCGACCCCGCTCGATCTCGACGACCCCGCCGCGGTCACGCCCCGCACGCTCCGGGAGGCCTACGCCCTCCTCGCCGGCGAGGGCTGGCGTCCGCTGGCCGGGGGCACGGATGCGCTGGTGGAGCGCTCCGCGGGGATCGCCGATCGGCGGGGCTACCTGGACCTGGCCGCGCTCGACGAGCTGCGCGGGATCCGCCTGGAGGCGGGCACCCTCGTCCTGGGCGCCGCCGTGACCTACGCGGAGCTCCGCCACGACCCCCTGGTTGCGGAGCACGTGCCGGTCCTGGCCGAGATGGCGGGGCAGGTCGGCGCGGCCCAGATCCAGAACCGCGGCACGCTCGGGGGCAACCTCGCGACCGCGTCGCCGGCGGGCGACAGCCTGCCGGTCCTGCTCGCGCTCGACGCGGAGATCATCGTTGGCGGCGCCCGCGGCGAGCGAACCATCCCCGCAGCGAACTTCTTCGCGGCCTACCGGCGGACCGCGCTCGCCCCGGACGAGCTGATCCTGCGGATCCTCGTCCCGATCCGACCCGACCGCACGGTCGTCTTCCGCAAGGTCGGCACGCGCCGGGCCCAGTCGATCAGCGTCGTGGTGATCGCGGTCGCCTGGCGTCGCGAGGCGGGCCGCATGCGCGACGTGCGCGTGGCCCTCGGCTCGGTCGCGCCGACGCCCAACCGGGCCCGCTCAACCGAGGCAGCCATGGAGAGCGCAGCCCCCACGCCAGAGGTCGCGGCCCAGGCTGCCGCCACGCTCACCGCCGAGATCGCGCCGATCGACGACGTCCGCTCCACGGCGGAGTACCGCCGGGCTGTCGCCGGCCGCGTCCTGCGCCGCATCATCCGCGACGCCGCCGGGTAGCCGGTCGGGGCAGACTCCGCCGAATCGCGGGTCTTCCTATCGGTCGCGGCGAGCCGCCATCGCGAACGGCAGGAAGTATTGCTCGAGCGACGCGGCCGTCGACTGGAATTCGTTGTCGCCGACCAGGTAGTCGCACACGACTTCCCGTGCCCGCGCGATCTCCCGGCACCGGCCCATCCAGCGCGGATCCTCCAGCGTCAGGTCGAACAGCTCGAGCGTCCGCTCGAGTGCGCCCTCGAGCCGCTGTTCGTCACCGTGCGCACGCGCCCGGGCCGCGCGGCCCACCTCGCTCCCGATGTTGGCCAGCTGCTCCATCAGCGTCAGCTCGCGCCAGCGGCCGTCTGCGAGACCCGCGTGGATCGATCGACCGATCACCGGACCAGCCCGTCGACGATCTCCACGATCCGGCGCCGGATCTCCGGGTCCTCCACGGACCGCGAGCGATTCCCCTGCCTGGGCCGGACGTTGATCATCGAGTCGAATTCGATCCAGGCGGCCTGGCCGTGCTGCTCGGGATAGAGGTTGATGCCCCAGAGGTTGGACTGGAGCGAGCCGCCGCCCAGCAGCACCGCCTCTTCGTCCGCGTGCAGCTCGCCCCCGATCGCCATGATCCCGCTGCCGACATCGACGACCGCCTTGACCAGCTCGCCGAAGAGGCCTTCCGCAAGGGTCGCCAGGTGCCCGAGCGCGACCTGCGTCCGAACGATCTCAACCTCGGGCATCGGGTCCGCCGCTAGCCGCGCGCGGGTGGCGCCACGCGCGAGCCGCCCGCGGCGGCCGTCGGGATGTGCGGCAGGGAACCCGTCACGCCCGCCAGGATGGTCGCCATGAGGGCGGCCGGGCGGAGGGACAGCGTCTCGCCCTCACGCGCCCCGGTCGGGGTCGCCTCGACGAGGGCGAACGTCTCCCGGTCGAGCACCGCCCGGAAGCCCGGCGCGGCGTACTCGATGGCGCCGTTCACCGAGATCCGGTGGGTGCTGCCGTCGAAGCGGGCCTCCATCACGCCGTCGCCGAGGAGCATGTAGGCGTTCGAGGACTGCGCCTCGAAGTCGGGCCGATCCAGGTAGAGCCGCGGCTTGTCGACGTACGGCTTGCCGGATGTGGGACAGGCGGTCACGCAGTTGCCGCACTCGTTGCAGAAGTCGGTGAGGACCGCGATCTGGAGCCGCTGGTCCACCTCGAAGGGGGTCGCTCCGCTCGCCACCGCGGCACCGTTCACGACGGACAGCGCCGGCAGGCTGGCACGCACCGGCTCCATCTGGTAGGTCATCAGGGCCATGTTCGGGCAGACCCCGACGCAGAGGCTGCAGACCTGGTCGCAGTCGAGACAGCGGCTCGCCTCGCGCACGGCCTCCTCGGGCGTGTAGCCGAGCACCGTCTCCTCGAAGCCGCCCCGTCGGTCGAGCTCGCTCACCTGGATCGGGACCCGGTACTCGCGGCGGGCGCGCCGGACGATGAGCGCCTGCAGGTCCGGCCGCACGCCGGCAGCCGTTGGCACGGGCTGGCGGCTGTCGGTCGCCACCCCGAGCGAGGCGGCGATGCCGGCGGCGACCCGCTTGCCGTCGGCTGCCGCCTTGACGATCGATGCCGGGCCACGGGCGGCGACGTCACCACCCGCGTACACGCCCGGAACGGAGGTCCGGAAGGTCACCGGGTCCACCGCGATGTACCCGGCCGGCGTCAGATCGGGCGCGCGGTCGCCGAAGAAGTCCAGCACGGCGTGCTGGCTGATCGCGAGGATGAGGGTGTCCAGGCCGATCTCGAACTCCGAGCCGGCGACGTCCTCCGGGACCTTGCGGCCGCTCGTGTCCCGCCCCCCGCCGTAGGCGGTCCGGATGCACGCCACGCCCGCCAGGCGGCCATCCTCCAGGCGCAGCCCGACGGGCCGGGCCAGCTCGACGATGGAGATCCCCTCCTCCCGGATCGCGTGGATCTCCTCCGGGTCGGCCGGCATCTGGTCAACCGTGCGCCGGTAGATGAGCGACACGGACCCGCCGCCGACACGGCGCGCCGAGCGCACGCAGTCCATGGCGGTGTCGCCCGCGCCGACCACGCCCACGCGCGCCCCGATCGGCATCGGCCGATCCTCGCGGACGCTGCGCAGGAAGGTGATGCCGTCGATCACGTCCGGGCAATCGTCGCCCGGCAGGCCAAGGCGCTTGGCCTTCTGGGCGCCGACCGCGATGAACACGCTCGCGAACCCCTCGCCGCGCAGGTCGTCGAGCGAGAAGTCGACGCCGGCCCGGCGGCCGTAGCGCATCTCGACGCCGAGGCGCTCGAGGACCGCCAGGTCCTGGTCGATCTGCGCCTGCGGCAGGCGGTAGGCCGGGATCGCCCCGCCGACCATGCCGCCGGCGTATGGATGTGCTTCGAGGATCGTGACGCCGATCCCGGCGCGGGCCAGCCACTCGGCGGCCGCGAGGCCGGCCGGGCCGGCCCCGATGATCGCGACCCGGGCGCGCGCTCCCGGACCGACCGGAGGCGTCGCGAGGCCCGCCTCCTCCTGCTCCATGATGAACCGCTTGATCTGCCGGATCGCGAGCGGCTGGTCCATGTGCGTCCGGATGCACGTGTTCTCGCAGAGATGGTCGCAGACCCGGCCGAGGATCACCGGCAGCGGGTTGTCCAGGCGCGTGATCCGGACGGCCTCCCGGACGTCGCCTTCGCGGACCGCGGCCATGTAGCGCGGCACCTGCTGGTCCACCGGGCACTCGTCGAGGCAGGGCGCGGCGATGCAGTCGAACGCGTCCAACGTGCGCGGCGTCTTGGAGCGGTCCATCCGGAAGGAATCCTTCCGGTAGCGCCAGTCGTGGCGGACGCGATCCGCGTAGCGGCGCAGGTTGAACTGGGCGCACGCCGGGAGATCGCCGCCGTCGCCTGCGAACCCGCCCGCGAGCGCCCTGCGGCGGATGAAGTCGGCCGTGTCCGTGGCGCCGACCTCGTCGTAGGCGGCGTCCACCTTCTCCGGGTACTGGAGCATGCGGAGGTAGCCGCCCGACTTCAGCAGGTCCGAGCTGACCGTGACCGTGCGCATCCCGGACGCGAGCAGGTCGGCCACGTTGAAGCAGTCCGCGCCGCCAGCGTAGGAGATCGGCAGGTCGGGGAACCGCTCGGTCACGACGGCGGCGAGGTTCGTCGTGACCGCGTGAAGCGCCCGTCCCGAGAGGTACATCCGCTGGTCCCGGTCGAAGACGGTCCGCCAGTTGTCCACCTCGAGGGTGTTGGTCAGCTTCAGCCCGAAGGTGAGGTTCCGGGCCGCGGCCGCCGTGCGGAGGTTCGTGAACATCGGGACGGCGTCGGCCCACCTGAGGTCGTGTCCGAACGCCTCGTCGGGGATCGGCACGTCGGTGAAGCCGAGGTCGTCGTTGATGATGCCCCGCACGCGCTCCGCGCCGAGCAAGGTCGGGTTGCACTTGACCAGGGTATGGAGACCCCGCTCCTCGAGCAGGTACAGGGAGATCCGCTCGATCTCGTCGGGCGGGCAGCCGTGCATCGTGGAGAGGGTGATCGAGTCGGACAGGCGGGCGGGGATGTCGAGGTCGCGGACCGCCGGGTAGCGCCGCGCGACCACGTCGATGCAGGCCGGCAGGTAGGCCGAGGCGTCCGCCATGGTGTCGAGGTACCACTGGACGTTCGGCTTGCGGATGCCGTCGAGGTTGTACCCGACACTCATGTTGAAGACCATCCCCGGCCGTGCTCCCGGCCAGCCCAGCTTGTGGTGCAGGGCGTGGATCAGGACCCAGGCGCGGAGATACTCGTCGAAGGATTCGTGGACCTTGAGCTCCTGCGACCACTCGACGTTGTAGCCCTCGTCCGAGACGTCGATGCAGGGCTTGCTGACCTCCAGCTCGTCCAGGGTCTGGACGGTCTTGAGCTCGATGAGGCGGGCGCCCACCAGCCACGACGTGATGATGTTCTGGGCCATCTGGGTGTGCGGCCCGGCGGCGACGCCGAAGGG
The DNA here is from genome assembly GCA_034435355.1 of Chloroflexota bacterium. GTDB lineage: Bacteria > Chloroflexota > Limnocylindria > Limnocylindrales > CSP1-4 > CTSoil-043. Next base: position 20,979 of record DAOTXE010000090.1, on the reverse strand, counting down.
CGTCTCGAGCTCGACGCCGTACTCGCGACGCCGGAACCGGTGGTCGGGACGGGGGACGAAGAAGGCCGACCGAGGGACGTTGAAGAGGGATTCGTTCCGCTCCAGCTCCGTGAAGGCCCAGTCGGTGAGCTGCTCCATCGAGATGGGATGAAACCGGTCGGACATCGGGTGCTCCCTCGTCAGCGTGCGCGGAGGTGGACGGCCGGGCGGGCCGGAGGCGTCCTCAGAGGCGGGCGTGCAGGCGGGCCGCCTGCTCGCGGGCTTTCGCGCGGACCTCGTCCGCGTCGACGCGGGTGGGCTTCCCGTCGGCGAAGACCACCTCCCCGTCGACCGCGATGCGCCGCGGCATGATCCCCGGGGTGAAGGCAATGTGCCAGGGGTCCATGGGGTCGTACGACCAGGTGACCTCGTCGGCCCGCGCCTCGGGAACCAGGTTCCAGCCGTTCTCCAGCCACGACCATGCCGTGTCGGGGCCGCACGTGACGTCCACCGAGCGCTGCATGACGTAGGCGAGCCGGAACTCCTCGAGCACGTTGCCGCCGATCCCGTCGGTGCCGAGGGCGACCGGGTTGGAGAAGCGGGCCGGGTCGGCGTACCCGACCGCGTTGTTCAGGTTCGAGCGCGGGTTGTGGAGGATCGTGCCCGCCAGGGCGTGATCCGTCGGCAGGTGGACGCAGTGGCTGAGCAGCCAGTCGTCCCGGGTGAGGCCGGCGAGGCGGCGCGGCGCGCCGATGTCGCCGCTGCCCTCGCAGACGTGGATGTGGACGCCGACCCCCAGGTCGCGCGCCAGGCCGGCCGCCGCGTGCAGGGATTCGTCCGAGCACGTGAAGGCGGCGTGGATCCCCACGAGGCCGCGGCCCCCGGCCCTGATGAAGCGCTCGTTCTCGGCGAGGCCGCGGCGCGCGCCGTCGGGCCCATGCCGATCGGTGATCCCGTAGGCGAGCAGCGACCGAACCCCGACCTCTGCGCACGCCTCGGCGATCACGTCGAGGCTGCCCTCGATCGCGTTGGGCGACTCGTGGTGGTCGACGATCGCGGTGGTGCCGTTCTCGAGCGCCTCGAGGGCGCCGAGCATGGCCGACCAGCGGATCATCTCGAGGTCGAGCGCCGTGTCGAGGCGCCACCAGACCTGCTCGAGGATCTCCTGGAAGTTCGTGGCCACCTTCGGCGGCGCCGGCATCCCGCGGGCGAGGGCCGAGTACAGGTGATGGTGGGCACAGACGAGGCCCGGCGTCACGGCCGACATGGTCAGCTCCCTCCCTGCGTCGCGACGGACGCCCCGGCGGTCGCGGCGGCGTCTCCATTCGATCCACCGTGGCCGGCCCGAGGCGGCCGGGCAAGCCGCGGCACCGCCGCCCGCGAAGCCGCCGAATCCCGCATCGGCAGCGCCGTCCGGCGCACGCCGTCGAACGCGTAGAGCGCACCGGCGACGGCCGCGGGCGTCGGCACGAGGACGGCCTCGCCGGCGCCCTTGGCGCCGTACGGTCCCTCCGGCTGGGCCTCTTCCACGATGATCACGTCCACCGGGGGCATCGACGCCGCCGGGATGATCCCCTGCGACTTCAGGGTGTCGCTGACGGGCACGCCGCCCTCGGTGACGAACGCCTCCGTGAGCGCCATGCCCAGGCCCATGTGGACGCCGCCCTCGACCTGGCCCTCGAGGAGCGTCGGGTTCATGGCCCGGCCGACGTCCTGGGCGGCGATGACCCGCGCCAGGCGGCCCTCGTTGTCGAGAATGACGACCTGCGTCGCCCAGCCGTAGCCCAGGTGCGTCACCGGCTCGGCGGTCCCCTCCGCCGTCTTCGTCGTCCAGTTGACGACGAACTCCCCGGCGAACTCGCGCCCGGCGAGGTCGCGCGTGGTGGCGCCGGGCCCGAGCTTCCCCAGCGCGTCCCGCAGCTTGCGCGCGGCATCGAGCACCGCCTGCCCGCCGAGCGTCGTGGCCCGGGACGCGGTCGTCTGGCCGGTGTCGAGCTCGCGCTCCGTGTCGACGAGGACGTGAACGCCGGCGGGGTCGACACCCAGCTCCTCGGCGACGATCTGGGAGAAGACGGTGTGGACGCCCTGGCCCATCTCGGTCCACGAGTGCCACAGGGTGAGGGTCCCGTCGGCCTCTGCCCGCAGGATCGCCCGGCCGCCCTCGGGGATCCCGTTGCCCACCCCGACGTTCTTCGCGCCGCAGCCGATCCCGGCGTAGCGCGCGCCGCGGTACGCGTCGCGCACGGCGAGGAGCGTCTTCTCGAGGCCGACGCCCGGCCCGAGGAGCTGGCCGGTCCCGAACCGGTCGCCGACACGGAGGGCGTTGCGCCAGCGGATCTCCCAGCCGTCGATGCCGACGCGCTCGGCCAGCCGGTCGAGGAGCCCATCGATCGCGAAGGTCACCTGGGGGACGCCGAAGCCGCGGAACGCGCCCGCAGGCGGGTTGTTCGTGTAGATCGTGTACGCCTCGACGTCGACGTTCGGGACCCGGTAGGCCCCGCAGGCGTGCCCGGCGGCGCGTTCCAGGACCGCGATCCCAACGCTGGCGTAGGCACCCGTGTCGCCCACGATCCGGGCCCGGACGCCGACCAGGCGCCCCTCGTCGTCGCAGCCGAGCTCGTAATCCATCGTCAGCGCGTGGCGCTTGGGATGCAGGCGCAGGCTCTCCGCCCGCGTGATCGTGAGGAGGACCGGGCGGCCGGTGACCCGGGCCAGGAGCGCGGTCTGCCCCTGGACCGCGAGGTCCTCCTTGCCGCCGAACCCGCCGCCGGCGGCCACCTGGGTGACGCGCACGGCCGTCTCGGGAAGGGCGAGCACGCCGGCGATCTGGCGCCGATCCTCCCAGACGCCCTGCCCCTGGGAGAAGACCTGCAGCGCGGGCTCGCCGGGTCCCGTTCCGGGCACCGCGAGGCAGGATTCCGGCTCGAGGAACGCGTGCTCGATCGCGCTCGTCGTGAAGCGGTCGCGCACGACGTGGGCCGCGCCCGCAAGCGCCGCCGCGGCGTCGCCCCGGCGGACCACCGACGTGTCGAGCAGGTTGCCGGACGGATGGATGGCCGGGGCGCCGGGCTCGAGCGCCGCGAACGGGTCGGTGACGGGCGCCAGGACCTCGTACTCGACATCGATCAGGGCGGCTGCCACGCGCGCCTCGCGCCGGGTCCGGGCCGCCACCGCGGCGAGCACGTCGCCGACATAGCGGGTGGTCTCGCCTTCGGCGACGAAGACGGGCCAGTCGCGCGAGATCAGCCCCACGCTCCGCTCGCCCGGGACGTCGGCCGCGGTGACGATCGAGACGACCCCGGGAGACGCAGCCGCGCGGGCCGTGTCGATTCGCCGGACGATCGCCCGCGGGTGGTCGGAGAAGCGGAGCGCGCCGTGCAGCATCCCGGCCGCGGACATGTCGTTCACGAAGGGCCGGTCGCCGAGGGCGAGCTCGCGTGCGTCCCAGCGGACCGTGCGCGACCCGACCCCGCCGCCCCGCTCGACCTGCGGAGCGGGTTCGCCGCGACGAGCGGCCGCAACCATCTCGATCGCGTCGATGATCTTGACGTAGCCGGTGCAGCGGCACAGGTTTCCGGCCAGCGCCCGCGCGACCACCTCGCGGCTGGGCGTGGCCTCGCGCTCGAGCAGCGCGTGGGCCTTCATGACGATCCCCGGCGAGCAGTAGCCGCACTGGGCCGCGCCGGCGACGGCGAACGAGTCCGCCCACAGCGCCCGAACATCCGGCGGCAGCCCCTCGAGCGTCGTCACCTGCCTGTCGGCCGCGCGGGCCGCGGGCTGGGCGCACGACACGACGGCGCGCCCGTCGACGATGACGGTGCAGGCGCCGCAGGATCCCTCCGGTGCGCAGCCGTCCTTCATCGAGCGCAGCCCGCAGTGTTCACGCAGGACCTCGAGGAGACTCTCGCCGGGTGCGACGTCGACGGAGACCGGGGCGCCGTTCAGCACGAGCTTCATCGCGATTCACCCTGCGCGGCCGGCTGCCGGACGCGGATCGAGGCGCCGGTGCCCGGAAACGGCATCACCACATCCACCCTCGTGCTGCGCGTGGACCCCCCGACGCGGGCGCATGGCCCGGAGCCCCATTCTGCATCATGGGGTGGATTTGGGATAGAGCGGCGCGAGGGAGCGGTCCCGGGCCCGGCCCGGTCCGGACGCGGAGCGAAGGCGACGCCGGCGCGGCCCGGATCGGCTCAGAACGCCTCGAGGTAGCGGTCGAGCTCCCACTGGGTGACCTGCGTCCGGTAGTCGTCCCACTCGGCCTGCTTGGCCTCGAGGTAGTGCTCCAGGACGTGCTCGCCGAGCGCCTCGCAGATCACCGGGTCCGACCGCAGCTCGTCCATCGCCTCGCCGAGCGTCCCGGGAAGCTCCTTGATCCCGCGCTCGGAGACGCGAGCGGCGTCCATCTCGAAGAGCGACTCCTCGACCGGGTCGGACAGCGGCAGGCCCTTCTCCACGCCGTCCAGGCCGGCCGCGATCATCACGGCGAAGGCGAGGTAGGTGTTCGAGGACGGATCGGGGCATCGGATCTCGGCGCGGGTTCCCTCGATCGTCTTGCCCGGCGAGATCATGGGAACGCGAATGAGCGCAGAGCGGTTCGTCCGACCCCAGGTGATGTACGTCGGGGCCTCGTAGCCGGGCACGAGGCGCTTGTAGGAGTTCACCGTCGGGGCGAGGATCGCGATCATCGAGCGGGCGTGGGCCAGGACGCCGGCCATGTACGAACGCGCCAGGTCCGACAGCCCGTACTTGTTCGCGGGATCCGCGAACGCGTTCCGCTGCTCGGCGATCGAGTAGAGGCTCTGGTGGGTGTGCATGCCCGAGCCGTTGATCCCGAAGATCGGCTTGGGCATGAACGTGGCGTACAGGCCGTGCTGCTGGGCGATTGCCTTGAGGGCGAACTTGAAGGTGACCGCGTTGTCCGCGGTCCGCAGCGCGTCGGAGTACTCGAAGTCGATCTCGTGCTGGCCGGCCGCGACCTCGTGGTGGGCGGCCTCGACCTTGATCCCGAAGGCCTCCAGGGCATCCACCATGTCCTGGCGGACCTCCTGGGCCAGGTCGGTCGAGAAGTCGAAGTAGCCCGCGAGGTCATGCGGAAGCGGCGCCACCTTCCCGTTCGCATCCCGGTGGAAGAGGAAGAACTCCAGCTCCGGCCCCATGTTGACCACGTAGCCGAGCTTCCTCGCGCGCTCCACCTGGCGACGCAGCACGAAGCGGGGGTCGCCCACGAACGGCTCGCCCCGCGGCGTGAAGACGTCGCAGATGATCCGGGCGGTGCCGCGGGGACCGCTCGCCGGCTGCCAGGGGATCTCGGCGAAGGTGCTCATGTCGGGCATGAGGTACTGGTCCGACTCGGCGATCCGGGTGAATCCCTCGATCGACGAGCCGTCGAACCAGGTCCCGTGCTGGACCGAACCCGCGAGCTGGCTGATCGGTATGGTCACCGCCTTCACGATGCCCAGGACGTCCGTGAACTGGAGCTGGATGAACCGGATCCCGTCGGCTTTCGCCTTCTCGATCACGGCGAGTGTGCCGTCGTCCACGTCGTCCTCCTCGGGCAGGTGCACGCGTCGGTCGCCCGGCCGCTGCGGGCCGGCCGCGGGCCTCGAGCTTCCCCGGGAACCGGACCGGCGCGCCGTCAATACTGGAACAGCAGCTCCCGGTACTTGGGGAGCGGCCACAGCTCGTCGGAGACGACCGTCTCCAGCTCGTCGGCCACCTCGCGGAGGGCGTTCTGGGCCGGGATGACCTGGTCCACGAATGCCCTCGCTTCCGCCTGGACGGATCCCGCATCGTGCGCCGCGTGCTGGGCGTGCTCGAGCCCGTGAATGGCGTCCACGAGCTGGTCTGCCAGGCCGGCGACGTGCGCGCCCATGGCCGTGATCCCCTTCGACGAGGACCCGCCTGCGAGCTGACCCAGGTAGGCGGCGGTGGCGGGCAGGATCATGGTCCGCGCGATGTCGAGCGCGCAGCTCGCCTCGATGTTCTGGACCTTGACGTAGCGCTCCCAGTAGATGTCGACACGGGCGGCCAGCTCGCGCTCCGAGAGGACCCCGAATCTGGCGAAGACGTCCTTCGCCTTCTGCGTGGTCAGGGGCGGCAGCGCGTCGACGGTGGTGCGGTTGTTCGGCAGGCCGCGGCGGGCCGCTTCGGCGTGCCACTCCGGCGCGTAGTTGTTGCCTTCGAAGAGGACCTGCTTGTTGGCCCGCACGATGCCGGACAGGATCGTGGTCAGCCCGTCGAAATCGCCGTGCTCGAGCTTCTCGAGCTCGTCGGCGAGCTGGTGGAGCGAGTCGGCCACGGCCGTGTTGAGGACCGTCTGCGGCCAGTAGATGGGGGCCGACGAGCCCACCGCGCGGAACTCGAACTTGTTGCCGGTGAAGGCGAACGGCGAGGTCCGGTTGCGGTCGGTGGCGTCCTTGGGCAGGACCGGCAGCGACGTGACGCCCAGCTCGAGCGACCCGCCCCTCTTGGAGGCGGACGCGGCGCCCCGCTCCAGCTGCTCGATGACGTCTTCGAGCTGGGAGCCGAGAAAGACCGACATGATGGCCGGGGGAGCCTCGTTCGCCCCGAGGCGGTGATCCTGGCCGGCGTCGGCGATGCTCGCGCGCAGGATGTCTGCGTGCACGTTGACCGCCCGGATCACGGCCACCAGGAAGGCCAGGAACTGCGCGTTCGCGTGCGGGTCATGGCCCGGGTCGAGCAGGTTCTCGCCCGTGTCCGTGCCCATCGACCAGTTGTTGTGCTTGCCCGAGCCGTTGATCCCGGCGAACGGCTTCTCGTGGGCGAGGAACATCAGGCCGTGCCGGGGCGCCAGGCGTCGCATCGTGCTGAGCACGATCATGTTGTGGTCGGAGCCCACCGAGGTCGGCTCGTACACCGGGGCCATCTCGAACTGGCCCGGCGCCACCTCGTTGTGGCGGGTCTTGGCAGGGATCCCGAGGCGCCACAGCTCGCGGTCGAGATCCATCATGAAGGCCAGGATCCGCTCGCGGATGGGGCCGAAGTACTGGTCCTCGAGCTCCTGGCCCTTGGGCGACGGCGCGCCGAAGAGCGTGCGTCCGGTCAGCACGAGGTCGGGGCGCTGCTCGGCGAGGCGCCGGTCGACGAGGAAGTACTCCTGCTCGGGCCCGATATTGGTGAAGACCCGGCTGGCCGCGGTGTTGTCGAACCAGCGCAGGACGCGGAGTGCCTGCGTGCCGAGGGCCTCCTGCGAGCGCAGCATCGGAATCTTGTGGTCCAGCGCCTCGCCGGTGAACGAGACGAACGCGGTCGGGATGGTCAGCGTCACGCCGTTGGGCTCGACCTGCAGGAAGATCGGGCTGGTGACGTCCCAGGCCGTATAGCCGCGCGCCTCGAAGGTGGCCCGGATCCCGCCCGACGGGAACGAGCTCGCGTCCGGCTCGCCCTGCAGCAGGTTCCGGCCCGAGAACTCGGCGATCGTCTGGCCTTCGCCGGTCGGGCTCAGGAAGGAGTCGTGCTTTTCGGCCGTGGTGCCGGTCATCGGCACGAACCAGTGCGTGTAGTGGGTCGCGCCATGGGCGAGCGCCCATTCCTTGACGCCGTGGGCGACCGCGTCGGCGATGACCGGGTCGAACGGCTCGAGGCCCTGGATCGTCCGCTGGAGCCGCTCGAAGATCGGCTTGGCCAGGAACTGCCGCTGGGCGGCCCTGTGGAACACGTACTGGCCGTAGATCTCCTCGCCGGCGTGTTCCAGGTAGTCCTGGTTTGAGGCAACCCGGTGGTTGGCGATCGCCTCGATGGCCTTCTGACGAGCGGTCATGTGACTCCTATCTCGACGTGCATGGGGCCGCCGCCCCCGATCCTGCGTCGGGCACCGTGCCGCGCCCGGCCGCTCCTGGACGACAGGACGAAGGGGACGCAGTCCCGGTCGGCACAGAAGGTAGTCGACCCCGAGGGCCAGTCCAAGACCCCCGGCCGGGTGGACTCCGAAATGACGCGCAAATGCAACTCGGCCGGCGTTCTCCCTCCACGCTCGATCAAGGATTCGACCCGCTCCCCGGCCGGCGCCGCGCCACGAGGTCCGAGAGCAGCGCCCCGAACTCGCGGCGCAGGTCCACGTAGCGGTCTGCATGGGCGGCGAGGCGGACCTCACCGGACGCCGAGATGCGGGCCCAGACACGTCGCCGCGGGAGGTAGAACGTGATCGCCAGACCGAGCACGAGGAGCACGAAGCTGATCCACACCAGGGGCGCACCCGGATCGCGGCGCACGATGATCCCCGAGTAGGCGGAGATCGCATCCACCGTCACATCGAAGTCCACGTTCTCCGGCGCCGCGGAGTCACCCGGCCCGGCCAGCCCCTGGAAGAGCGTCCGGTAAGCGGTCGGGTTGCCGGCCGCGTCGAGCGTGGTCGGCTGCACGGCGACCACGAAGAGCGGCGTCGCGGTCCCCGGGTGCGCGAGGACGAGCTGGATGACGGCGTCGCGGCCCGGGACTACGAGCTGCCCGGTCGGCAAGCCGGAGGCGGTCGCGTCGAGCGGCACGGGTCCCGACCAGAGGAGTCCCCCGCTTCGCTCCCGGACCGTCAGGTCGATGGCCGGCCCGAAGAAGTTCTGGTGGAACGTGTAGCCGCCGGCGCTGAGCGGGTCGTTGACCCGGATCGTCTTCCGGGCGATCTCGTGGCCCCCCTGGTAGACGGCGAGGTCGGTCGCGAAGTCGGTGAAGCGGCCGCTGGTGTCCTGCGGCGCCCGGAAGGACAGGTTCTTGACGCTGATCAGGTCTGCCGTCCCGACGCTCTCGACGGGGATCGCCTGGCCCACCGGGAGCAGGAGCCCCGCCTCGAATCCGAACCGGCTCGTGACGGCTGCCGCGACCAGGAACCCCACGAGGCCCGCGTGGCTGACCAGGGTCGCCATCCTGACGTACTGGTGACGGTCGCCGTAGAGATAGCGCGTCCCGTCGGGCCCCTCGGCCTCCCGGACGCGAAAGCGGGCGCTCCGAAGGGCCGCTCGCACGTCGCCGGTCTCCAGGCCGGTCGCGATCACGGCACGATCCGGAAGGGACGGCTCGTAGAAAGCATCCGGCTGGAGGACCCGCACGTGCCTCGACTGGCGCCAGAGGCGCGGCGTCCGGTCCAGGGTGCAGACCACGATCGAGACGGCGAGCAGCCCCAGCAGGAGCGTGAACCACCATGCGCTGAAGACGCGGAAGAGCTGGAGGCGCTCGAGGAACGCAACCGCTCCGGACCCGAGCGACGGCGCGAGACGCGCCCGGATGATGTCCATCTGGGTCGTGTAGTCGGCGGCGCTCAGGAAGGCGGCCGAGGGGAGCTGCGGCAGGATGATCCCGGCGACCCCCGCCAGGGCGATCGTCACGATCTGGAGCACGGCGAATGGGACGGAGGTCAGGAGGCCATAGATGCCGCGCCCTGCCCGCGCCAGCGGGTTCGCCGGGCGGCCGGCGAGGATCGCCCGGGCAGGGTCCGGCAGGGCCCGCGAGGCTGCCACCGGTCAGGCGGACGTGCGCGTCGCGGAGCCGGCGGGGATCGCGTCGCCCTCGGCGGAGACCACCCTCGAGCCCGAAGGGCCGGCCGCCGCCCGCGCAGCTTCGAGGGCGACCTCGAAGTCGGCGCACAGGTCCGCCGCATCCTCCAGGCCGACCGAGACGCGGAGGAGTCCGGGGGCGATCCCGGCCTCGACGAGCTGGTCGGGGCTCAGCTGCCGGTGTGTCGTCGAGGGTGGGTGCACCACGATCGTGTGGATGCTGCCGAGCGATGCCGTCCGCTCGGGAATCCGCAGCGCGTCGATGAAGGCACGCCCGGCCGGCGCCCCGCCGGCCAGCTCGACGGCGAGCATCCCGCCGCCCCCGGACAGTTGCCGCGAAGCCACCGCGTGCTGGGGGTGCGACGGGAGCGCCGGGTACCAGACCCGGGTCACTCCCGGCTTCCCTTCCAACAGCGCCGCGAGCAGGGCCGCGGTCGCGCCGTGGCGCTCCATCCGGATCGCGAGCGTGGGCAGCCCACGAAGGACGAGGAAGGCGCTGAAGGGTGCGAGCGTGCCGCCGGTGTCCACGTGGAGCGCCCGGACGGCGTCGACCAGCGACCGGCGGCCCGCGACCACACCCGCGAGCACGTCGGAGTGGCCGGCGATGTATTTCGTGGCGGACTCCACGACGAGGTCCGCCCCGTGGTCACGTGGCCGGCACAGGTACGGCGAGGCGAACGTGTTGTCGACGACGACCGTCGCCCCGTGTCGGTGGGCCAGGTCGGCCAGCGCCGCGAGGTCCGGCACCACGAGGGTCGGATTGGAGATGGTCTCGACGTACAGGATCCGGGCAGGTGCCCCGGACAGGGCCGCCTCCACGGCGTCGAGGTCCGTGACGTCCACGAAGGCGGTCGAGACGCCCCCGCGCGCAAGGACCATCGAGAATAGGCTGCGCGTCGTCCCGTACAGCGCCCGGGTGGCGACGATCCGGTCGCCGGCGGCGACCTGCGACGCCACCGCCAGGTGGATCGCCGCCATTCCCGTCGCCGCCGCGAACCCGGCGTCGGCCCCGTGGAGCGTGGCGAAGGCGTCCGCGAGGACATCGACGGTGGGGTTGCCGAGCCGCGCGTACACGTACCCGGGCTGTCGGCCGGTGGTCACCTCGCCAAGCTCGACCGCATCCGCGCTCGCGAACGTGGCGGCCTGGTAGATGGGCACCGACGACGGTGACTGGTCCACTCGCGGGACGCGCGTCGCCGCCCGGATCGCGCGCGTCGTGAACCCGTCGTCCATCGCCGGATCGTACACCGGCGCCGTCCGGCAGCCGGATGGTCCACTCGGCGGCCGGGTGCCCGCCCGGCCCGCAGGTCAGCCGGTCCGGCTCGCCGGGCCACGCATCGCGGCGAGAACGCGGTCCGGCCCGGGTGGCGGCGGGAAGATGACCGGCGTCATCTCGCCCGATCGCGCGTACGGCCCGCCGATCCTGTTCTTGCCGCGCTGCTTGGCGGCATACATCGCCTCGTCGACCGCGTCCATGAGCTGGTCGAGCATCGTGCCGTCGTCGGGCCATGCCACGAGCCCGATCGAGACGCTCGCGTCCACCGGCTTGTGCCGCTCGGTCGTCCGAAGCGCGGCCACGCCCTGGCGGATCTTCTCGGCGGCGACGAACGCCCCCGTCGGGTCCGTCTCCGGGAGGAGCACCATGAACTCGTCGCCACCGAGGCGCGCGGCGGTGTCGATCCGCCGGACGCCCGCCCGGATCACGTCGGCGACGCTCGCCAGGAGGCGATCGCCGGCGCTGTGGCCGAACGAATCGTTGACCGCCTTGAGGTTGTCGAGATCGGCCATCAGGAGGCAGAAGCCGCGCCCGTACCGCGTCCCGCGGTCGATCTCGCGCTCGACCGCAGCGGTCAGGTAGGCCCGGTTCGCAAGGCCCGTGAGCGCGTCGGTCGTGGAGAGCCGGACGGCCGCCTGGCGGGTCCGCCGCTGCTCGCTCGCGACCACCGTTGCCACGTAGGCGAGCAGGGCCAGCGCGAGCAGGTTGACGCCGACGACCGCGAGCCCGGCGACGTCCAGGCCGGCGGGCGGGAGGTCCACCGCGATCGCGACGGCATAGCTCGCCGCGGCGAGCACGGCCAGCGTGGCGGTGACGAGGGGAGGCACGACCAGGGCCGCACCCACGACGATCAGCGCGAACGCGAAGAAGAACGGGCTCGGGGCCCCGCCGGTGAGCAGCACGATGAGCGTCGCGAAGACGAGCGAGACGGCGCCCTCGACGACGTACTTGAGCGGGCCCAGGTCGGGACCCGGCAGGAGATCGTGGGCGACGAGGATGAACAACCCCGCGAGACCGAGGATCGCGAGGATTGCGCCCTGGCGATCGGCCCACAGGCCGCTCGCAGACACGAGGATCGTCGTCGACAGGATCCAGGTCCAGCCGGCGATCCGAACGACGCGGTCGTAGACGGCGATCGGGACGCCGTCCGCCACCCCGGGGTCGCCGTCCAGGGCCGCCAGGTTCCGGTAATCGATCGGCATCAGCGAGGTCGCGGCCGGGCGGGGGCGGGCGTCGCGCCGAGGCCGGCGCTGGAGGAGCAGCGCCGCCAGGGAGGCGATGAGGACTCCATCGACGACCCCGACCAGGATCAAGCCGAGCACAAGGCCGGCGTCGGACACGCTGCTCCTCGGTGTGAGCGTTCGTCCCCGGGCACGTGAGGACCTCCCGCCCAGGGCCGCATCATAGCGGCAGGCGATGCGCCCGGACCAGCAACCGCGCAGACCGCGAGACACCAGGGTCCCCCAACGCCCTGCGCCTGGCCCTGCGAGACTCGGAACCGAGGGCCACTGCCTGGCCTGCGGACGGTCCGCTCGCGTGCCGTGCGAGCCGGCCGCGCATGCCCCGGTTCCCGGGGGTGGAGCACGAATGTCGCCGGAGCGCACGCCCCGAGATCTCTGGGCTCCGGCAGGCGGATCAGCGAGCACCCCCAGCAGGACGGCCGCCGGCCGTTCATCCAAGATCGCGACCGCGCTCGATGTTGCCGAAGCAACGGTGCGTGCACGCACCAACCGGCCCGTGGAGGGCGGCATCGAACCCGCTCGGCCGGCGGGAGTTCGCGGGGACCCGGGACGGGGACTGCCGGGCCGCGGCTCAGGCCGGGCTGCCGGACCCTGCGGCGGGGATCGACTCGAGCACCGGCAGCTGGCGCCCGCCCTCGGCCAGCCAGCAGGCAGCGGCGTGGCCGTCGCCCATGTCGAAGAGCGGCGGCTCCTCGGTCCGGCAGCGCGCGATGATCCCGGCCCGCTCGGCCCATGGACAGCGCGGGTGGAACCGGCAGCCGGACGGGATCGCGGCCGCGCTCGGCGTCTCGCCGACGAGGATCTGGCGCCGGGCGCGCTTGCCGATCTCCGGGGGTTCCGGGCTGGGCATCACCGAGACCAGCGCCTGCGTGTACGGGTTGCCCGGCCGCCGGATGACGTCCTCGGCCGCGCCCAGCTCGAGGATGCGCCCGAGGTACATGACCGCGATCCGGTCCGCGATCACCCATGCGACCGACAGGTCGTGGGTGATGAACAGGTAGGTCAGCCCCCGCTCCGTCCGGAGATCCAGCATGAGCTTGAGGATCTCGGTCCGGATGGAGACGTCGAGCATGCTCACCGGCTCGTCGGCGACCACCAACTCGGGCCCGAGCACCAGCGCCCCCGCGATCACGACCCGCTGGCGCTGGCCCCCCGAGAGCTCGTGCGGATAACGGAACGCGAAGTCCGACGCGGGCCGTAGGCCCGATGCCTCGATCGCCTCGAGGACGCGCCGCTCACGCTCGGCGGCCCGGGGCACGATCCGCTGGACCTCGAGCGGCTCGGCCACGAAGTCGTGGATCGTCTGCTTCGGGTTGAGCGTCTCGTACGGGTCCTGGAAGATCAGCTGGACCCGCCGGCGGTAGTCGCGGAGCGCGGAGCCGCCCCAGACTCCCGTCACGTCCTGGCCGTCGAGGATGAGGCGTCCGCCGGTCGGACGGGTCAGCTTGACGATCACTCGGCCGGTCGTCGTCTTCCCGGAACCGGACTCGCCGACGAGCCCGAGGACCTCGCCGCGGCGGATCGCGAGGTCGATCCCGTCGACGGCCCGCACCGCGCCGTGGCGCCGCCGACGGAGCGTATCCGCGAAGCTGCCGCGAACCGGAAAGTGCACCTCGAGCGCGTCGAGACGGACGAGCTCGTCGTTCACGGCGCGCGCTCCCCGGCCGTCGCGAGGCCCGCCGCAGGCACGGGCCGCACGGACGCGTCCGCGCCCGTCACCTCCAGGATTGGGATCGGCCGCCGCACGCCGTCGCCGCCGGGCGGATAGAGGTGGCAGGCGACGCGGATGGCGTCCGCATAGCGCACCTCCGGTGGGATCTCCTCGCGACACACGTCCATCGCCAGCGGGCAGCGCGGGTGGAAGCGGCAGCCCGGCGGCGGCGTCCGCAGGTCCGGCGGCGAACCCGGGATCGTGGCGAGCAGGCGCCTGTCGGCGTCGAGGTTGGGGATCGCCGCCAGGAGCATCTGGGTGTACGGGTGGCGGGGACCGGAGAAAACCGTCCGGACGGGCCCTTCCTCGGCGACCCGGCCGGCGTACATCACCATCACGCGGTCGCACGTCTCGGCGATCACCGAGAGGTCGTGGGTGATCAGGATGAGCGAGAGACCGAGCTCGGCGCGGAGCCGCTCAAGGAGCTCGAGGATCTGGGCCTGGACCATCACGTCGAGGGCCGTGGTGGGCTCGTCACCGATCACGATCGCAGGGTCGCAGGCCAGGGCCATCGCGATCATCGCCCGCTGGCGCATCCCGCCCGAGAGCTGGTGGGGGTAGTCGGCCGCCCGGTCGCGCGCGATCCCGACCAGCTCCAGGAGCTCGCGAGCGCGCCGGTTCGCATCCGCCTTCGGGACGCCGAGGCGCTCGATGAGCGGCTCCGCGACCTGGTCGCCGACGCGGCGGACCGGGTTCAGGGCGTTCATGGCGCCCTGGAAGATGACCGAGATCTCCCGCCACCGATAGCGGCGCAGGGCGTTCTCGCTCTTCTGGACGAGGTCGATGCCGAACAGCCTCACGGAGCCTTCGACGATCCTCGCGTTGGCGGGAAGCAGGCGGAGCAGCGAGAGCGCCGTCGTGGTCTTGCCGCAGCCCGACTCGCCGGCGATGCCCAGCGCTTCGCCGTCGTGGAGCTCGAAGCTGACGCCATCGACGGCCCTGACGGTCCCGGACGACAGCGTGAAGTACGTCCGCAGGTTCTCGACGACCAGGAGCGGAGCGTCCGGGTCGGCCTGCCTGGGCAGCGGCCACTGGCGGCGCCCGCGCCCGGCGCGCGGTCCGGCGGACACGACCGGGGCGTCCGGGTCGTCCATCAACGGGTCGCCGACTTCGGGTTGAGCACGTCGTCGAGCGCGTTCCCGACGAGGGTGAAGGCGAGGATCACCACGACCACGCATACGGCCGGCGGGACGATGTACCACCACGCGCCGAGGCCGGGCGCGCCGGCCTCCTGGGCCGCGTTGAGCAGCTGGCCCCACGACGGCTGGAAGGGATCACCGAGCCCGATGAAGGAGAGCGTCGTCTCGGTGAAGATCGCGCCGGCGAAGGTCAGGACGGTGTTCGCCACGATCAGGTTGACGACGTTGGGGAGGATGTGACGGCGCATGATGTGGGCCCGGCTCCCCCCGATCACGCGCGCCCGGTCGACGAACATGCGCTCCTTCACCGAGAGCGTCTGCGAGCGGATGATGCGGGCCATCGAGGCCCAGCTCGTCAGGCCGATGACCACGATGATCACGAGCAGGGTCGCCCGGATCCCGAAGAGCTCGGCGTCCGTCCCGACGATGTCCAGGATGATCGGGGCGAGGACGATGGCGAGCACGAACGTGGGCAGGACCAGGAAGAAGTCCGTGAGCCGCATCAGGACCTGGTCCGTCCGCCCCCCGATGTAGCCGGCGACGATGCCGATCACCGCCCCCAGCAGGATCGTGATCAGGGTGGCCAGGAGCCCGATGGTCATCGAGATCCGGGCCCCGTGGACGGTCAGGTTCAGCATGTCCCGTCCCACCTCGTCCGTGCCGAAGAGGTGAGCGGCGGACGGCGGGTCGAGGGTTGCGCCCGTCGCCGTGGTGACGGTCTGGAGCGGCCCCACGAAGAGGTCGGGGGCGAGCGCGATCACGGCGAACAGGACCAGGATGGCCGCCCCAACGACCCCGTCCCTCCGCCGCGCGTAACGGCGGGCGAACTCGCGCGCGTTGCGGACCCGCAGGCGCCAGCGGACGCCGCGCACGTCGACGGGCGCCGGGACCGCAGTCACTGCCGCACCCGCGGGTCCAGGTAGCCGTAGACGATGTCGGCCACGAAGTTGGCCAGCACGACCGAGACGCCGAGAAGGAGGAAGATGCCCTGGAGGACCGGGTAGTCGCGCGAGTTGAGGGCGTCGACCGTGAGCGTCCCCAGGCCTGGCCAGTTGAAGACGATCTCGGCAGTGATGGCGCCACCGACGACGTAGCCCAGGTTGATGGCGACCAGGGTGACCGCGGGGAGAAGCGCATTCGGGATCGCGTGCGAGCGCAGGATCTTGCCGTCGGGAAGGCCTTTCGCGCGGGCCGTGGCGATGTAGTCCTCGGCGCGCGTCTCGGTGATCGACGAGCGCATGAGGATCGAGTAGCCGCCGATGAGCCCCAGGCTGATGGTCGCGAGCGGGAGCGCGAGGTGGGCGACGAGGTCGCCCAGGAAGTCGAGCGGGCTCGCATAGGTTGCGCCGGCCGTCAGCATCCCCGAGGTCGGGAACCAGCCCAGGCCCGCCGCGAAGATGATGATCAACGGCATGCCGATCACGAAGTACGGCATCGAGTAGACGATGAGGCTCAACCCGTTGCCGATCCGGTCCGCCAGCCCTCCTCTCCGCCAGCCGGTGTAGGCCCCCAGGCCAAGGCCCAGGAAGATCGCGATCAGCTCGGCGAGGCCGATGAGCAGGATCGTGGGCCCGAAGCGATCGCCGATCACCTGGGTGACAGCCTGGCCCTGGAACTTGATCGAGTAGCCCAGGTCGCCCTGAAGCGTTGCGCCGATGAACGCCTCGAGCTGGTCCGGGATGAGTGGCTTGTTCAGGCCCCAGCGGGCCAGGGCGGCCTGCCGCTGCTCGATGGTGACGTTCGGGTTGCGCGGATTCACCCGATCCGGTGACCCCGGCATCATCCGAAAGAGGATGAAGTTGAGCAGCACGATCATGAAGATCGTGAACAGCGCCTGGGCCAGCTGGCGGACGAAGTAGCGCGAGCTCATCGCGCTGCGCCCGGAACCGCTACTCCTCTTCCCCGGCCGGCCCCTTCGGCCGGCGCCGCCGGACCACGAGCACGATCCCGGCCACGACGAGGACCACGACGAGGATCGCGACGTAGAGCGGCGTGTTGTCACTTCCACCGCCGCTCGCAGGCGCGGGCGCCGGCGAGGCGACCGGTGCCACCGTCGCGCCCGGCGCGGTGGAGGCCGCGACCGAGGCCGCCGGCGTCGGCGAGGGCACCGCGGTCGCGTCCGTGAGCAGCGTGTAGTCGATCGTCCCGTAGGAGAAGAGCGGGACCCCGTTCGCGACCGGCTGGTTCTGCCAGCCCGCGAAGTGGTCGGTCCGGTAGGCCGCCAGGTTGGAGTCGTAGTAGAGGATGTCGTAGACGGCCTGGTCGTAGATCATGTTCTGCATCTGGGCCAGGATGGTCTTGCGCGCATCGGGCGTCGTCGCCGCGTTCTGCTCCGCGTACAGCTTGTCGTAGGCCGGGTTGCAGTACTGGCTGTCCGACGAGGAGCCGATCTCGTTGCACTCGAAGATCTGGAGCAGGGCGTTCGGGTCGGGGTTCCCCGCCCAGTCCCACAGCTCGATGTCGTAATTGGCCTTGTAGCCGGCGCCGGCCTCGGGCGGCAGCACGATGTTTCCGAGGGTCGAGGAATCGAACTGCTGGGCGGTCACCTTGATCCCGAGCTGGGCGTACCAGTCGTGCACGAACTGCGCAACTTTTCCGAAGGCGGCGTTCGTGTCCGGGTAGTCCAGCCGGAGGCTGATCGGCTTGCCCTGCAGGTCGAGTCGGTTGCCGTTCGCATCGAGCTTGTAGCCCGCCGCGTCCAGCTTCTGCTCCGCCAGTGCGATGTCGAAGGTCCGTGGGCGATCCGGCTCGACATGCCATTGGGCGAGGACCGGCGGCACGATCGTCGTCCCGACGTCGCCGTAGCCACCGAGGACGCGGGCGACAAGGGTCGGCTTGTCGGTCGCGTAGCCGAGGGCGTCGCGGAAGGCCGGGTCCCAGAGCGCCTTCGTCGAGGGCCCGACGCCCGGGGCGAGCGTCTGCCCCTTCGTGGCGCCGTACTCGTTGAAGGCGAGCTGGGTCCAGCCGTTCGAACTGCCCGCAACCGTCTTGATGTTCGGCTGACCCTCGAGTGCCTTCAGTTGGTCCGCATTCGGGCTGCGGGCGTAGTCGAGCTCGCCCGCCTTGAGGGCCTGGACCATCGTGTCGGCGGTCTTGTAGAACTGCATCACGACCTGGTCTTCGGCGCCCTGGTGCCCCCAGTAATTGGGGTTTCGGACGAAGCGGACGTACTGGCTCGTCTGCCACTCCACCGCCGTGTACGGGCCGGTGCCGACGAGCGGCGCCACGAACTTGGCGTCGCCGATCGTCTTGTACGTGTACGTGCCCCAGATGTGCTGTGGGAGGATCGGAATGTACGTCTGCAGGATCCGGTCTGACGGGTCCGTGGTATAGGCGATCATCGTCTGGGCGTCCGGGCACTCGACCTTCGTGACGCCTGCATCCTTGAGATTGGGATCGATGTAGCCGACGCCCAGGCTCACGCCGGCCGCGACCGCCGCCACGTCAAGCCCCCACGAGAAACACGCGTCGGCCGAGGTGGCGGGCTGGCCGTCGGACCACTTCATGCCGGTCCGGATGTGGAAGACCCAGGACTGCCCGTCGGGCGCGCGCGACCACGAATCGGCGAAGCCGGGAATCGGCTCCAGGTTCGGACCGAAATCGGTCAGCATGCTGTAGGTGAGCAGGTACGCCTCGTACCCGCTCGTCAGCATGGTCTGGTACGGGTTCAGGGAATCGAGGTCCTGGGTCGTGCCCGTGCGCAGGATCAGCGGGCTCGCAGCCCGCGCGGGCACGGCGAGGGTTGGCAGGAGGAGCGCCCCGGCCAGGCCCAGCGCGCCAAGAAGGCGCGTGAATCGACGAAGCGCTGACGTGCGCATGGGTTCTCCTCCCCTGACGCCCGGCTCCCGTCGGGTACTCCCCGGGTCCTCCCCCTCTGCCCTGCGCCACTCTAGGCATCGCCGACCGGCGGGGTCAACCCGAAGCGCACGCATCGAGCTGCGTGCGGACGCCGCTCCCGGGCGGGGACGCGGGCCGGGGCGCGGCCCTGGGTCCGGCTAGCTCCGGTCCAGCGCCTCCAGGACCGGCGCCAGCGCGTCGAGCGACGCGAGTGTGATCGGGTCCACCACGAGCTGGACGTGCGCGATCCCCTCGGCCGCGAAGGCGCGCAGGACGCCCGCGATCTCCTCGGACGTGCCGGTGATCGGTCGGATCGCCGGCCGGCCCTCGCCACCGGCGATCCGGCCGTGCCCCCCGGTGAGCCGCACCTGGACGGCGACGGTGCGTGCGACGGCGGCCGGGTCGCGCCTGGTCTCGCGGCACGCGGCGTCGACCTGGTCGCGGAGCGCGGGCACTCCTTCGGGCCGGTTGCCGAACGCGTCGTACCAGGCGTTCCACGCGTCGACGTGCGGGATGGTGATCGCCAGCATCCGCGCCCCGGTCGAGCCGATCATGAGCGGCGGCCCGCCCGGCCGCGGCCGGGGTGCCAGCTCGCAGTCGCGGGCGCTGAAGTAGGTCCCCGCGAAGTCGATCGCGCCATCTCGAAGCAGTGTCCGCACGATGGTGAAGGCCTCCTCGAACCGGCTGATCCGGTGGTCGAACGGGAAGCCGAAGGCGCGGAACTCGGTCTCGTTCCAGCCGGCACCCAGGCCCAGGACCAGCCGGCCGCCGCTGATCTCGTCGACCGTGGCGGCCATCTTGGCGAGCAAGGCCGGGTTGTGGAACGCGGTTGCCGCGACGAGCGGGCCCAGCTGAACGCGCGAGGTGACCGCCGCCAGGCCTGCGAGGATCGTCCAGGCTTCCCATGGCCCGCGTCCACGGTCGTCGCCGGGAGGCCGGTACAGGAGGTGGTCGCCGTACCAGACGGAGTCGAAGCCCAGCTCCTCCGCCCGGAGCGCGAGCGCACGGATGTCCGGCCAGCGCGCCTCCCACTCGATCTCGGGGAGCTGGATCCCGACCGCCAGCGGCCGGTGGCCGATGCGGGCACCCGGCAGGGCCGTCACGCGACGATCCCCGGGCCCCACCAGACCGAGGCGGCGATGATCACGTAGAGCCCGACCAGGGCCAGCCCCTCCAGCCAGTTCGACTCGCCATCGAAGACGATCACCGCCGTCAGGATGGCCGAGATTCCAACCGCGCCCGCCAGCAGCGGCGTCACCACCAGCGTGAGCGGCGTCACCCCCATGAGCATCGAGAGGATCACGAGCGCCGGCGTCAGCGCGATCGCCACCTGGAGCGACGAGTTGAGGATCAGGCTCACGGCCAGGTCGGCCCGGTCGCGCGCGGCCGCCTGGACGCCCACGACGTTCTCCACGGCATTGCCGGCGATCGCCACGATGACGAGGCCGGCGAATGCCTCGGACATCCCCAGGCTTGCCATCGCCGGCCGGAGCGCCTCCACGAACCAGTCCGAGACGAAGGCGGCCGCCACGGCCGCGATCGCGAGCACGACGACCGCGAGCCACTGGGGCCAGAGGTGGCCGGGACCCTCGGCGTCCACGACCGCACTGGCCGTGCTGAACAGCGCGGGAGGCGCGTCGCGGCGGATCGAGAAGATGAGCGAGCCGGCGAAGACGACGAGGAGCACGACCGACACGGCGACCGAGAGCTCGGACGCATGGCCGGCATCCGGCGCGCCCGGTTCCGTCGCCAGCGTCGGGATGACGAGCGACCCGACGGCGAGGAGGAGCAGCATCGCGATGGAGCGGATGGGAGGCGCCCCGAACTGCTGGGTGCCGTGCTTCAGGCCGCCCACGACGAACGCCGCCCCCAGGACCAGCAGGCTGTTCGCGAGGATCGACCCGATGAGCGCGAACTGGACCACGATCACCAGCCCCGCCTGCAGGCTGAACAGCCCGATGAACAGCTCCGGGAGGTTGCCCAGCGCCGACTGCAGGATCCCCGTGACGGCCGGACCCTGATGGGCGCCCAGCTGCTCGGTCCCCTCACCCACGAGCGAAGCGAGCGTCGCGAGGGCGATCGCCGTGGCGCCGAACGTGATCACCGGTGCGCCGCCGCTCACGACGAGGACGGCCGAGACGCCCGTCGCCGCCACCGCCAGCCCGAGCAGGATGCGCGTCTTCCGCTCGAAGTAGTCGAGGATCGCCAACCCGGTCGCGCCCCTTCACGTTGCGGCGGCGCAGCGCCGTCCGACTCCGGAAGCGTGCCACGTCGCCGGCTCGCCCGTGCG
>DAOTXE010000089.1:0-10112 GCA_034435355.1 Chloroflexota bacterium | reverse complement strand
GATTCTAGGCCGCTCAGGAGCGCTACGCATGTCAAGCATGCGCTCTAACCAACTGAGCTAACCGCCCGATGCGAGGGCGAACGATATCACCGCTCCCCGGCGGTTGCCGGGCCCATTGCCTCAGCGCGAGCGATCCAGGGCGCGGACGATGATGGCGAGGCCGATCAGGATGATCAACAGGGGGCCCACCGGCAGGCTGACGCCGTAGACGCTTCCGAGTCCCGAGAGCAGGGCGACCGTCCCCAGGACGACCGTGAACAGGCTCACCCGGATGCCCGCCACCAGACGGGCGGCGTTGAGGCCGAGCATGATGAAGCCTGCGCCCAGCAACCAGGTCCCCTGCGGCACGGATGCCAGCAGCGCAAAGCCGCCGAGCATGATCAGGAAGAGTCCCCAGCTCGTCGTTTCCAGCCGACGGTTCAGGTCGCGCTTCGCGGGGTTCATGCCGCTCCTCGGGTTCGTGGGATGCCGGTCGATGATGGCGAGGATATCGCGCCGCGGACGGGCGTCGCGGGGTCATCGGCCGGGTCGGCCAGCAATGTGCGGAGCTCCTCGATTCCCATGCCCGCGCCGAGGCCGAGGGCGAGCGCGACGCGCGCCTGGACGGGCGTCAGCGATCCGGCCATGAGCATGCCGGCACGCTCCCAGGTAGCGCCACCCCCGGGAAAGGCGTAGAAGGGTCCGACCGGGCCGGCGCCCGTCCGGCTGGCGAGCGCGACCGGGATTCCCGCCGCCAGCGCGTCCACCGCGGCGCGCAGGAGGTCCGGGTGCGTGTTTCCCGACCCGGTCGCGGCAACGACCACGCCTCGTGCGCCGCCGCCGACCGCGCGATCCACGAGGCGGCCATCCGTCTCGAGCGCGGCAACCACGATCTCGACGGGGCCACCGGCGGCGGCGGGCACCGGGCGGATCAGCCGGCGTGGACCACGCCGCGCCAGCGTGAGGCTCCGCTCGCCGACCTGCCCGAGCGGCCGCCCGGAGCGGCTCGCGAAGGCATCCAGGGCGCTGCTGTGGCGCTTGGCGACGTCGTCGGCCGCGATGACGCGCCCGTCGAGCAGGACGAGCACCCCCGCCCCACGCGCGCGGGGGTGCGCCGCCAGCCGCAGCGCGCCGCGCAGGTTCCGCGGACCATCCCAGCCCGGGTCGCTCGCGTTGCGCATCGCCCCGGTCACGACGACCGGCCGCTCGTCGGAGTGGCAGAGATCCCAGGCGAAGGCCGTCTCCTCGAGCGTGTCGGTGCCCTGGACGACGACCGCGCCGGCGATCCGCGGATCTGCGAGCGCGGCGTCGATGGCGGCGCCGATGGCGAGCACATCCGCGAACGAGAAGTGGCTCGCCGGCATCCGCCCACGGTCAATCGTGACGATCTGCGCGATCGCGTCGAGGCCGGGCACCCGGGCGAGCACGTCGGCGCCACCGAGCGTCGGAATGGCGCCGCCGCCCGGCGTGTCGACCGTCATGCTGATCGTGCCACCGGTGAAGATCACCGCGATGCGCGGACGCGGGTGCCGCGGGCGGGCGGCGGGCGTGCTCGTCGATGGAGCGCCGGACCCGTTCACGGCTCGTCGGGGGACGGACCGGGGATCCCGGTCGCGGTCTCGCCCACCGCCAGCTCCGAGTCGGCCGACTGCCGGCGCATGACGATCGATGCGACGCCGCTCAGGCCCACCAGGGATGCGGCAGCCAGGAGCACGGGGGGCGTCCCGAGCACGTCCGAGACCGGCCCGACGATGATGATCGGCAGGAAGCTCGCGATCGAGACGAGTGTGTTCAGGATCCCGAACACCCGCCCGCGGACGTCTTCGGGGATCACCTCCTGCAGCTCCGTCTGGGCCGGGATGGCGATGGACGCGTAGGCAATCCCGGCGATGAAAGCGATCGCGACGACCACGGCCAGGACGGAGACGAGCGCCGATGCGTTGAGGACGGGCTGGGCCGCGTTGACCTGCTGGAGCAGCTCGCTGATCGGGTTCGCAATGGTGATGAGGACGAGGCAGACCCCCAGCGTCACGAGCCCGACCTCGATCGTGCGCCGGCGCGGGACGAGGTTGCGGATCGCGTTCACGAGGAGCACGCCGGCCACGACCCCGAACCCGAGCGGCAGCACGACGACCACGAAGTCCTTCGAGGTCAGCCCGAGGACGCGGACCGCGAAGCCGGGCCCGAGCGCGCCCAGGACCCCGACGATGGACGCGGCGACCCCCAGGTAGGTCAGGCCCCACGCGACGGGCGGGTTCGCCCGGATGTAGGCGATCCCCTCGCGGAGCTGGTCGAGCACCGATCCGACCGCCGCCTCCGCCTCGTGCAGCGCATCGTGCCCCGCCGCAAGCGGCTGCGGCGGCGCAGGCGGAAGCGTCCAGCACAGGGCCGCGGAGACCAGGTAGAGAGAAGCCACGATGAAGATCAGGAGGGTCGGGCCGGCGATCGTCACCAGGAGCGGCCCCATGAGCGTGTAGCCCAGCGCGAACGCCGCGTTGATGGTGAGGGTGAAGATCCCGTTCGCGGCCGTGAGCTGGGCTCGGGGCACGAGGAGCGGGATCACGCTGAGCTCCGCCGGCGCGAAGAACGTGGTGGCGATGGAGACGGCCAGGTTGAACAGGAGGATCACCCCGACGTTCGTGTCGAAGATGGCGATCGCCAGGAAGAAGACCGCGCGCAGGAGGCTGGTCGCCACGAGGACCTGGCGGCGGTCGAATCGGTCGACATAGACGCCCGCCAGCGCGCCGAACAGGACGGCCGGCGCAAGGAAGCTGATCAGCAGGACCGACACCGCGCTGTTCGAGCCGGACGCGGTGAAGATCAGGACGGTCAGCCCGTACAGCACCATGTTGCCGCCGACCTGCGTCGCGAGCTGCGACAGCCATACGATCAGGAAGGAGCGGTTGCGCAGGACCGCGAGCGCCGACGGCTGCGCGAGCATGTTCGGTGTTCCACTCACGGGGCTGCGTCCTCCGGGCCGCGGACGGCAAAGGCCACAAGGCGTTGTTCCACCCGCCGCCGCTCGACGAGGACCCGGCGGCCGCAGGTCGTGCACCGGAGCCCGAGATCGGCCCCCAGGCGGTCCACCTCCCACGTCCGGCCGCCGCATGGGTGCGGTCGGCGAAGCTCGATCCGGTCGCCGAGCCGGAACGGGATCGGCTCGCTCATGCGGTCTGGCGGTCGTGCATCGGCCGCGAGGGTAGCACCCGGCGGCCGGCGGCCGCCCCGCCGCTCGAACGGCGGGGCCTGCGAACCGCCACTACAGGCGGGGCCTGGCCGCGTGGGGGCCAAGGTCGCGCAGGGTCGCCGGCACGAGGATCCCGTCGGTCACTGGCGTCACCTCGATCGCAAGGCCCGGGTTCGTCGCCAGCTCCTGGGCGACCAGCCCACCCGTGCGGGTCAGCGTCCCGGTGATGGTGGGGGCGTTTCCGATCACGTCGACCTCGATGGGGTCGCCCAGGAGCGCGTTCTCGATCGAGAGCGAGCCGGGCGCGCCTCCCGCGATCGTCTCGGGGACCACGCGCACGCCACCGACCGCGATTGCCTCGGCGCCCGCATTGCGGAGCTCGTTGACGAGGTCCTCGACGACTGCGACGGTCGCCGGTCCGCGGACGACGACCCGCACGCCCGGGCCCACCGCCGCATCGACGCCGGACCAGATCCGAATCTTCACCAGGTCGTCGCGCAGCTGGCCGACCGACGTCTCGCCGAGCGCCTGGGCGGATTGGAGCGAGCCGAGCTGCTGGCCAAGGTCGGCCACCTCGGTCCGGAGCTCGTCGTTGCGGGTGTTGAGGTTCGCCACGAGAAGCGTCAGGTCCTGGGCGGATAGGTTCTCGAGCCCCGTGCCGCTCGTCTGGCTCCGGACCTGGGCGACCACGAGGAACCCGAGCAGGAGTGCCACCGCGGCGATGGCGATCTGACTCCGCGGGCGACGCATCTAGGGGTTCCCCGTCGGTTTCGGCGAGGCCGGCGGCTGGGCATAGCGGATCGTCACGGTGCCCGCGTAGGCGGGCAGCACGAGGTCGCTCGGCTGGGCAATGGCGAGCCGGATGCCGCCCTGGCCGGCACGTGCCGAGACGAAGTCGATCCAGCTGGCCGACGAGGCGAGCTGGGCGTACATGTCGGCCGGTCCGACGGCCTTGACCTGGTATGGCGGTGCCAGGTACGCCGAGTTCACCAGCAGAGAGCCGCCGATGTCGATGATCGCCGTGGTCGAGACGACCCGTTCGTCGTTGACCGCGACGGCCTCCGCCCCGGCGAGCCACAGCTCCTCGACGACCGTCCGGACGTCGAGGCCGGTCACGAATTGGTCGGCCGATCCGGCAGCCTGCGGGGGCTGCTGGCCGTCCTCGAGCTGGACCACGAGACCGGCCCCCTCGAGGGCCGTGAGGCCGGCCGCCACGCGCGCCTGGAAGAGGCTGTCGTTGAGCTCCTTGACGGTCGCGTCGCTTCCCTGGTTGCTCGTCTCCGCGGCGGCGATCCGGGACCGCAGGTCGAGGATCTGGGCCTGGAGGCCCTTCTGCTGGGACTGCAGGCCGAGCGCGGTCTCGATGAGCGGGGCCCGCTCCTGGGAGGTGTACTCGACGCGGGGCGTCTCCGAACGGAGCTGCGCGGCGATCAGGAAGCCGAGCGCGACCAGAGCGACGAAGAGGGTGACCTCCCAGGTGGGGATCGCGCGCATGCGCGCACCGAGGCCGGTCACGGGGCAACCTCGGGGGGACCGGAGGTCTGCCCGCCCCGCGCGCGCCGCAGCCGGCGCCGACGCAGGTAGCCGAGCAGCCCGCCCATGACGAGCCCGGCCGCGGCGATCGCGACCAGCACGAGCCCGTCGGAAGCGGGGACCGAGCCACCCTGGCCGGCGAGGCCGGCAGCGGGGCTGGACGTTCTGCCGCCGGCCGCGCTCCCGGGCTCCGTCGCGGCCGTGCTCGCCGCCGCGTCCGGGGCAGCAGCCCAGCCCGGCGGCAGCGGTCCGGTCGGCGCCGGCTGCGGCCCGTAGCGCACGGGCGCCGTCGCGCCCAGGTCGGCGAGCCAGGTCGACTCGAACGCTGCGACGTTCAACCCGATCGCCTCGCTGAACGCTTCGTCGTCGGTGCGCCCGGCCGCGTACGAGCGGATCAGTGCCACGAGACGTTCCTTGCCGTACGTCCGGACGAAGAAGTCGATCGCCGAGACGCTCTCGCCGTAGGCCAGGGAGAATTCGTCCACGCTCGTCGGGAACTGGCCGGTCAGCCCCTCCAGGGAGAGGAGGCTATGCTGCTCGACCGCCCGCGTGACGTCCCCCCGCCAGGATGCCGTGTAGCCCTCCGAGAGGTAGACCGCGAGGCCCTCGTTCAGCCAGCGCGGCGGGAAGTGGTAGGGGTTCCGGACGGCCGTGTCGAACACGAGGTGCGTCAGCTCGTGGGGGATGACGACGCTGACCCACGCGTCGCCGACCGACCCAGGCTCGATCAGGGCGAACATCGTCCGGATGTCCGGGTGTGCCTCGCCGCCGACGTTCTCGCGCGTCCCGGGTCCCAGCGCATCGTAGAAGGGCGCCTGCGATGCATAGACGAAGAAGTCGATCGGCTCCGTCTCCTGCACGCCGAGCAGGTCGGCTGCCTGCTGCACGCCCTTCTCCCCGACCGCGAGGGCCTGGCGGGCGAAGGCGTCGGTCCCGTCGTACCAGTGGAGCCGGACGAGCGGACCCGAGATCGTCTTCCAGACGAACCGCGTGTCCGCGTACAGGACGCTGACCGAGGGGCCCTCCTGCGGGTCGCCCCCCGCCGGCGTGACCCGCCAGCGTGCAACGAGCGGCGTGTTCGGGACGAGGTGGCCGTCGACGGTCTCCGACCAGCCACCCCGCAGCGTGACGGTCCCGGCACCGGCCGGGACAGCGATCTCGTGGACGACCGGCCCGAGGGCGGTGGGGAACGTGATGAGCAGCTCGGCTCGCTGGATCGATGCGGCCGACGACACCGGCTGGACGAACGTGACGCCCGTCCCGAAGACCGCGCTCGCGGACGGCGTTCCGAACGTGACGTCGGCCGCGCGCGCAGCCGGGACGGCGAACCCGAGCGCCAGGCCGAACGCAACGAGGAGCACGGCGGAGGTGGTTCGCGGGCGGTGCCGCATCAGGGCGCCCCTCCCGCCCACGCCATCCCCGCGATCCGCAGGATGCCGAGGCCGTTGGTCTGCGCGCCGAGAAGCCCCGTCCGGCTCAGCGCGAAGCTCGTGCTGTAGGCGGCCGGGATCACCGGGGCCTCGTCGCGGACGATGGCCTGCGCGGCGTCGTACGCGGCGCTCGCCGCGGCCGGGTCGGACGCTCCGATCGCGCCTCCGATGGCCACGTCGAAGCGAGCGGATTGCCACCCGCCGTAGTTGTTGGGCTGGCCGCCTCCGAGGAGGATCCCCAGGAAGTCGTACGGGGACGGGTAGTCGGCGACCCAGCTGAGCCCCCAGAACGTCGGCCCGGCGGGGGTCCCGAGCAGCTTGAAGAAGTCCGCGAAGTCGAGCGCCTCGTAGCGCACCGTGATCCCGAGGTTCACCGCGAGCTGGTCGAGGATTCCCGCGTCGTAGCCGGTGCCGGTGTCGACGAGCGTGACCACCGGGAAGGAGGCCGGGTCCGCGTAGCCCGCCTGCGCCAGCAGCTGCTTCGCGGCGACGGGGTCGAATGTCGGGAGGAAGTTCGCGTCGCTCCTCCCCGGGATTCCCGGCGGGACCATGCTGGTGGCCGGCAGCGCCCCGGTCCCGTCCGCCAGCGCGACGACGCGGCGCCAGTCGACCGCCTCCGCGAAGGCGCGCCGGACGCGCGGGTCGTTGAACGGAGCTCGCCGCGTGTCGAACCCGAAGTAGGTGACCGCCAGGTCCGCCGACGAGCGCAGCTGCGGGCCGAGCGTTCGGTCGTAGGCGATCCACGCGGCATCGTCGGGATCGACCGGTGTCCAGTCGAGGGTGCCCGCGCTGAAGAGGTCGACCGGCGACTGCCCGCCGAGATCGGTCACGAGCGTCACCCGGGAGATCGGCGGCGGACCGGCCCAGTAGCGGCCGTTCGCGGCCAGCTGGAGCTCCGTCGCCGTTCGTCCGACGAGCTCATAGCCCCCGGACGCGACGAACCCGGACCCCGGTTCGAGGGCCGCGGGGTCCCGACCGACGCCCGGTGGCACGACCGCGAGCGACGGGCTCGCCGCGATTGCCGGGAAGTCCGCCCCGGGCCGGGTGAGGCGGACCTCGAAGACCCTGCCGTCGGCGTGGAACCCGACGCTCGCGGGGTCGCTGGACGTGCCGCTCGCATAGGCGCGCGCACCGACGACGTCGTAGAGCAGCGCTGCCAGGGGCGACGGGGCGGCCGGGTCGAGCACGCGGAGCCAGCTGCGGGCGACATCCGCGGCCGTGAGCGGCGACCCGTCCGAGAAGGTCAGGCCGTCGCGGAGCGTGAAGTCCACGGTCCGGTAGTCGTTGCTGAACGTCCAGCCGGCGGCGAGCGCGGGGCGCGGCGTCAGGCTTCCGTCGATCGAGGTGAGGCCCTCGAAGAGCTGGGCGATGACCGCGGCGCTGCCGGCATCGCCGGCAACCGCGGGGTCGAGCGTCTCCGGGGCGGACATCGCGATGCGCACTGCCGGGTTGGCACCCTGGGCGAAGCCACCCACGGATGCCAGCGCGATCCCGCCGACCGCGAGGAGCCCCGCGACCCCGAAGGCCAGGCGGCGCAGGGTCGAGCCGCTGCGGCGCGCACGGCGGGGCTGGGGATCCATGGCGCCGAGTATAGGTCGGGTTCCGGCAGCGGCCGGAACCGCTCAGGGTGCCGCGTCGCGCTGTCGGCGCGCCTCGTAGAAGAGGACCGCGGCAGCCGCGGCGACGTTGAGCGAATCGACGCGCCCGCGCATCGGCAGGCGGACCGCGGTCACGTCATCGCCCGCCCAGTCCGCCGTCAGGCCACGCGCCTCGCTCCCCAGCACGATGGCCACCGGACCGCGCAGGTCGGCCTCCGTGTGGGGCACGCTCCCGTCGACCCGGGCCGCGACGATGCGCAGGCGGTGATCACGGAGCCAGGCGAGAACGTTCGCCGTCGTCCCCACCGCGAGCGGGAGCGTGAACACGGACCCCAGGGAAGCCCGGACGGCGTTCGGGTTCCAGGGATCCGCCGCGGCACCCGCCTCGCCTGACGCGATCAGGGCGTCGAGGCCCGCTCCGTCGGCGCTCCGGCAGACGGCCCCGAGGTTGCCCGGCTTCTCGACGTCCTCGACCACCCCGACGAGCGGGACGGCCGCGGTCAGGTCGAGGGCCGCCAGCGACGTCTCCGGCGCGCGCACCACCGCGACGATCCCGCTCTGCCGCTCTCCGTAGCCCAGCCGGGCCAGGAGGGCCGGCGCGACCGGCACGATCGGCATTCCGAGGTCGACGGTTCGCGCGATCGTCGCCTCGAGCTCCGGGTCCCACGCGCCGTCGGCGGCCACGAACACCTCCACGAGCTCCACTCCCCCATCGAGCGCCCGGGCAACCTCGCGGGCGCCGTCGACGAGGAGCATCCCGGTTCGCAGGCGATCGCGCCGATCACGCAGCGCTGCAGCCGCCCGCAGACGGGGGTTGGCGGCGCTGGTGAGCACCGGCCGCCGTTCCCGTGCATCCATCAGCGCGCCCAGCGGGCGGCGAATCCGGCCGGCAGGCGGTCCCCATCCGGCCGGCGCATGCCGAGCGCAACGACCTCGGCCTGCTGCGCCGCGGCCGGGTCGAACGCGCCGGCGACCGCGGATCGGAGCGCCGCTGCACCGACACCGGCGGTGTGGGCGGTCAGGACGAGGAGCGCCGGCGCAGGCCCGGTGATGGCGGCGCATCCCGCCAGCAGCCCGGCAAGGTCCGATTCGAGCCGCCACGCGCCTCCGCCGCGCGGCGCATGGCCGTAGGTGGGGGGATCGAGCACGACCCCGTCGTACGTCCGGCCGCGCCGCGCCTCGCGAGCCACGAAGACCCGCGCATCCTCGACGACCCACCGGACCGGCGATCCGTCGAGGCCCGACCGCGCCGCGTTCCGCCGCGCCCACGCCACGGCCGGCCGCGAAGCATCCAGGTGGACCACCCGGGCGCCGGCCCGGGCCAGCGCAAGCGTCGTCAGCCCCGTGTAGGCGAAGAGGTTGAGGACCTCGAGGGGACGGCCCAAGTCCTGCTGGATGGCCGCGGCACGCTCGGCTGCCCATCCGGCAATCTCCGCGTGTTCGGGGAAGAGGCCGACCTGCCCGGACGGCGTCGGCCGGATCTCCAGGCGCAGCCCATCGATCGCCACCTCCCACCCCGGCGCGAGCGCATCTGCCCCGTCCCAGCCCGCGAGGTCGTCCGCACCCGCCGCGCGCCCGAATCGCGCAGTCGCCCGCGCCCAGGCTGATGGGTCGAGGATGGGCACACCGGCCACCCCAGGGGCTGGGCGATCGAGGATGATCGGGCCGAATCGATCCAGGCGTCGGCCCGCGCCGAAGTCGAGGAGCGCGTAGTCGGTCGGACGGACATCCACCCCTCGATCCTACAGGCCCGATGGCACCTGCGGGCCCCTGTCGGACTGGTCGCCCGTGCTGGTCACGAGAACGACTCCGCGTCGCGCACGATGAGCCGCCCCGTCGGTGACGCGAGGCACCGGCAACGGTCCTGGCCGGCCTAGCCATTCGTACTGGAAGTGTGATACACAGATTTCCTTACGAACGGGGCGGCCGGTCCGGACACCGGCCGGGGGAGGTACACGGCATGTCGCTGCTCCAGCGGGTCGAGCGAGCGCAACACGGGGTCGCGATCCCGAGCAGCGGCGCGCTCGTGCCCGTCGGGCCGGGTGAGGCGCCGAAGCCGAAGCCCACGGAGGCGCGCGAGGAGGCGCTGCGCGAGATCAGGCTTCGCCTGCAGACGGATCTGATGGCCGCCTACGAGTCCCTGCGCAGCGCCGGCAGCCCGGCCGAGATCCGGAGCCGGGTCGAGGCCATCGTCAACCGGGCCATCGATGCGCGAGGGATCTCCGTCACTCGCGAAGAGCGGCAGCAGCTGGTCGACGAGATGTCGGACGACCTGACGGGCCTCGGGCCGCTCGAGCCGCTCCTCCGCGACGACACCATCACGGAGATCATGGTCAACGGCCCCGACCACGTCTACATCGAGCGGGGCGGGAAGATCGTGCGCGT
>DAOTXE010000088.1:0-17068 GCA_034435355.1 Chloroflexota bacterium | reverse complement strand
TCCTTGGCGACCAGCTGACCCGATCGGTCGGCCCGCTTGCCGGCGCCGATCCCCACGCCACGACGGTCCTCATGGTCGAAGCGGACGCATGGGCGCGCCGCCGTCGCTACCACCGCCAGAAGCTCGTCCTGGTGTGGAGCGCGATGCTCCACTTCGCCGCGGAGCTGGCCGCCGCCGGGTTCGACGTCGCCTACCGCCGAGCGGCGACGTTCGAGGACGGGATCGCAGGCCACCTCGCGCAGCACCCGGGGACCGAGATCCGGGTCATGGAGCCGGCCGACGCCGGCGTCGTCGAGACGCTGCGGGTGGCCGTCGAGGCGAGCGCCGGCCGCCTTGTCGTCGTCCCGAACGCCCTCTGGCTCTCCGGCTCCGCCGACTTCGACCACTGGGCCGCGGGCCGCCGCGAGCTCCGCTCCGACGCCTGGTACCGGGCGGAGCGCCGCCGCACCGGCTGGCTCATGACGGGCCGCGACGGGGGCCCGGCGCGTCCCGGCGACCCCGTCGCCCGGCCAGCCGGCGGTGCCTGGAGCTTCGACGCGGAGAACCGCCGCACCGTGCCCCCGGGCCACCGCTTCCGGCCGCCGCTCGCCTTTGCGCCCGACGCCATCACCAGGGAGGTGATCGCCGACGTCGCCGAGCGCTTCCCAGACCACCCGGGAGACCTCGCCGGCTTCGCCTGGCCGGTCGCCCGCGCGGACGCCCTGGCGGCCCTCGCCGACTTCGCCGATCACCGCCTCCC
The DNA here is from genome assembly GCA_034435355.1 of Chloroflexota bacterium. Classification (GTDB taxonomy): domain Bacteria; phylum Chloroflexota; class Limnocylindria; order Limnocylindrales; family CSP1-4; genus CTSoil-043. The sequence goes on along the minus strand of DAOTXE010000088.1, from coordinate 16,329 downwards.
CGAGTTCGGGCCGTACGAGGACGCCCTCGTGGACGGGGAGCGGGTGCTGGCCCATTCGCTGCTGTCGGCGCCGCTCAACCTGGGCTTGATCAGGGCGGAGGAGGCCTGCCGCACGGTCCTCGCCGCCGCCGAGCGCACGGACGTCCCGCTCGCCTCGGTCGAGGGGTTCGTGCGCCAGCTCCTCGGCTGGCGCGAGTTCATGCGCCACGTCTACCGCCGGGACATGCCCGGCCTGCGGACGGCGAACGAGATGGGCCACGCCGGCACTCTCCCGGCCTTCTACTGGACGGGCAGCACGCGGATGCGCTGCCTCGGCGAGGCTGTCCGCCAGGTGGTTGCCACCGGGCACACCCACCACATCCAGCGGCTGATGGTGCTGGGCTCCTGGGCCCTGATGGCCGGCGTCGAGCCGGGCGCCGTGAACGACTGGTTCCTCGAGATGTACGTCGACGCATTCGACTGGGTCGTCACGCCCAACGTCGTCGGGATGAGCCAGTACGCGACCGGAGGCACCTTCACCACGAAGCCGTACGTCTCCGGCGGCGCGTATCTCGACCGGATGGGCGACCACTGCGCCCGCTGCCCGTACGACCCTCGGGCGAGCGTCGGTCCCGACGCGTGCCCCTTCACGACCCTCTACTGGGACTTCGTCGACCGGCACGCCGACCGTTTCGCCGGTAACCCCCGGATGGCGACGATCGTCGCGGCCTGGCGGCGCCGCGACGGGGCCGCCCGAGCGGCGATCCGGGGCCGGGCGGCCGAGGTCCGGATGCTGGCGGAGGCGGGGGAGCTCTGACCCCAGGCCCCGTCGCCCGACACCCACCCGGACCGTGGCGATCCCTCGTGCCGGCTGTCTAGCCGCCGTGGCGGCCCACACGTCGTGGCCCGGTCGAGAGGCAGGCGAGTGGCGGCGTGGTTCCGGATGGACGTGTCGGTGTGTGTGGACTTGTCGGGTGCGCGGACGTCCTGCTAAGATCATTGTAATATCACCGTGAAATTAGGAGTGCGCTGTGATCCAGGAACGAAGGGCTCGGGCGCTTCCCGGCTACCCGATGCTGTTCATGCTGCTCGCGGTCACCGTGGCGGGGGTCCTCGCCCTCATCTTCGGCGTCGTCGATGTCGAGCGCGCCGGGCGTGGCGGCACGCTGGCGGTAGTGGTGGTGGCCGTCCTGCTCGTCCTCGGATACCGAGGCCTGACGCCGGTGAACCCGAACGAGGCACGGGCCCTGGTGCTGTTCGGGCGGTACGACGGCAGCCTCAAGGAGCAGGGCTTCTGGTGGGTCAACCCGTTCACCGTCCGCCCGCGCGTGTCGATCAAGATCCGGAACTTCGAGAGCCAGAAGCTCAAGGTCAACGACCACGACGGCAACCCCATCGAGATCGCCGCGGTCGTGGTGTGGCGGGTGCGCGACACCGCCGAGGCGTTGTTCGAGGTGGACGACTACGACGAGTTCCTGAAAGTCCAGACGGAGGCGGCGATCCGGACCCTCACCACCTCCTACCCCTACGAGCCCCACCAGGAGCACGAGCTGTCGCTGCGCGGCAATCCGCACGAGGTTGGCGAGCAGCTCCAGTCGGAGGTCCAGGGCCGTCTCCAGAAGGCCGGCATCGAGGTGATGGACACCCGGATCAGTCACCTTGCCTACGCGCCAGAGATCGCCAACGCTATGCTGCGCCGCCAGCAGGCGAGTGCGGTCATCGACGCCCGGACCCGGATCGTCGAGGGCGCGGTCAGCATGGTCGAGATGGCGCTCGACCAGCTCTCGTCGAAACACATCGTCGCGCTCGACGAGGAGCGCAAGGCGACGATGGTCAGCAATCTCCTGGTCGTCCTCTGCAGCGACCACGACGCCCAACCGGTGGTGAACACGGGCACCCTGTACCAGTAAACCCGCAGCAGGACCACGACCGTGGAACGCAAGCCGTTCTTGCTGCGCCTCGATCCTGCGACGATGGCGGCGCTCCGCTCCTGGGCCGCCGACGACCTGCGCAGCCTGAACGGGCAGATCGAGTTCCTGCTCCGACGGGCGTTGCGCGATGCGGGACGGCTGTCGGCCCCCGGGGATCGGTGGGAAGCGGCCGGCAACGCGATCGACGGCAGCGACGCGGCGGCCGTCCCGGCCATGCAGACGCGGGGTGACGGCAGGTGAGCGGAACGAACCTACGGCAGCTCGAGATCGACGGGATCTCGAAGCGGTACGGGCAGACCGTCGCTGTGCAGGACCTCACGTTCGAGATCCATGCCGGCGAGCTCTTCGGCTTCGTGGGGCGCAACGGCGCCGGCAAGACCACGACGATGCGGATCGCGCTGGGCGTGCTCGCGCCCGATGCCGGCGTGGTGCGCTGGCGAGGAGTACCCCTGACGTTCGACGCCCGGCGCCGCATCGGCTACTTGCCCGAGGAACGCGGCCTGTATCCCAGGATGCGCGTTGCGGAGCAGCTCGCGTACCTCGGTGAGCTGCACGGCATGGCGGGCGCGGCAGCCCGGGAGGCCGCCCTGAACTGGCTGGACCGGTTCGGCCTCGCCGACCGGCGCGACGCCGAGCTGCAGGCATTGAGCCTCGGCAACCAGCAGCGTGTGCAGCTGGCGGCGGCACTGGTCTTCGCGCCGGACGTGCTCGTGCTCGACGAACCGTTCGCCGGGCTCGATCCGGTTGCCGTCGACGTGATGGCGGGCGTGCTCCGTGAACGGGCAGACGCAGGCGTCCCGGTCATCTTCTCCAGCCACGAGCTCGAGCTCGTCGAGCGGCTGTGCGACCGCGTGGGCATCGTCGAGCGGGGCCGGATGGTCGCCTGCGGCACCGTGGCCGAGCTCCGGGCCGGGGGACAGGAACGCCGCTGGATCGACGTCCCCATCGCCGCGGACGACTGGGAGGCGGGGGTGCCGGGCGTCCGTCTCGTGCGGACCGACGGTGCGCGGCGGCTCTTCGAGCTCGATCCGGGCGTCGACGACCAGGCGCTGCTGCAGGCGGCGCTGGCCACCGGACCCGTGCGCGAGTTCGAGCGCGTCGAGCCCACCCTCGGCGAGATCTTCCGCACCGTCATCGAGGAGGCAGCGGCGTGAGCGCCCGGTCCTGGAGTCTGGGCGGAACTCGCCACCTGCCGCCAACCCTGCTCGTGGCCCGCCGCGAGATCCGCATGCGTCTGCGCTCGCGGGTCTTCATTGGCGGCACGATCGTGATGGCGGTCCTCGTCGTGGTCGGCATCGTTGCAGCGTCGCTGCTGGCCGGCAGGACCACGCCGGTGCGGGTGGGCTTCAGCGGCGAGTCGCAGGCGCTCGAGCGTTCGTTCACGGCGACTGCCGCGGCGCTGGGTGCGAACGTGACGCTCAGCGACATTTCCGACGTCACCGCCGGGAGGGCGCAGGTGACCGCTGGCACGCTCGACGTGCTCGTGACCGGGTCGTCGACGTCGCCGTCGGCCGTGGTCAAGAGCACCATCCCATCGAACGTGGAGTCCGCCCTGTCCCTGGCTGCGGAAGCGGCACGCCTTTCCGACGCTGGCCTCTCACCGGCGGCGGTCACCTCGGCCATGGCCATTGTCCCGGTCCAGCTTCTGGCGCCCACGACCCCCAGGGATACCCAGAACCTGCTCGCGAGCCTGGCCCTCGGCATCCTGCTCTGGATCGCGCTCGGCCAGTACGGGAACATGGTGGCCCAGGGCGTGGTGGAGGAGAAGGCGACGCGGATCATGGAGATCCTGCTCGCGACGATCCGGCCGACCCGCCTGCTCGCGGGCAAGGTCCTCGGGATCGGGCTCGTCGGTCTCCTCCAGCTCACGATCGTGGGCGCGGCCGCGCTCGTTGCGGTCCACGTGACCAACCTCGCCCCGATCCCGGCCCTCGGAATGGCCTCGATCCTGGGCGATATCTCCTGGTTCCTGCTCGGCTTCCTGTTCTACGCCACCGCCTACTCCGCGGTCGCCGCCCTCGTCTCGCGCCAGGAAGAGGTCCAGAGCGCCGTCGGGCCGATATCCATCCTCCAGGTCGCTGGGTACCTGCTCATGTACGCCGCGCTGCCGAATCCGAGTGGCCCCCTGGCCACGGTCTGCTCGGTCTTGCCGCCGTTCGCCCCCATCCTGATGGCGATGCGGATGGCGGCCACGAACGTGCCGTCCTGGCAGGTCGCCCTGGCGGTCGCCTTGATCGTGGCCTCCGTCGTCGGCCTGACCTGGCTCGCCGGCCGCATGTACTCGAATGCAGCCATGCGCGTCGGGACCCGGGTGCGCTTCATGGATGCGTTCCGTGGGTAACGCGCGTGGGTCGGGTCCAGCATGTTCGGGCCGGATCGGGCCGCAGCGATCGAAGGAGGATCAGATGCCGTCTCGGGTGAGCTCTCATCCATTCCTGACCCTGATGGCGGTGGTGTCCGCGATCCTCATCGTGGTCGGCCGGGTCAACCGCGACAGCTGGTGGGGCGACTGGACCTTTGTCGCCGGGATCGCGGTGCTCGTGGTCGCGGGCGCCCTCTTCCTCCTCCTGCCACGGAGGTGATCGACGGTGAGTCGACCGATGGGTTCGGGCCCCGGTACGCCGCTTCCTGATGCACCGGCACGGGAGACAGCACGCCCCTCCCTGAAGTAGCATCGGGACACGCCTCGAGGGCCGGTGCCTTCCCTCGGGGTCGGGGCCTCGTGCTCCCCTGCTGTTCGGCTCGATCCGGGCCGCGCCGCGCCGCCGCTCAGCCCGACGCAGATGGGGAAAGAAGTGCACCGACATCGACCCTGGCTCCCGGCTGCCGCCGCCCTTCTCGTCGCGCTGGCCGTCGTTCCGGTCGTGCCCCGCGTTGCGGCGGCCGGTACCGACTACGCCGCGGCCTGCTCGGTCCGGCTCCGCACCGCGCCGACGATGGCCGCGACGACGCTCGTCACGATCCCGACGGGGGCCGTCGTCACGACGACCGGCACGGTGCCGGGAGATGCCTGGTCGGCGACGTGCCCGGGGAGTGTCGCCGGCAACACCTGGTTCTCGATCGTCGCCATGAACGGCGTGAGCATCATGGCCCGCTACGGGGTCGCCACCGCCTACGCCGCGACGGGCCTCTTCCAGCCGGCGGTGGTCCAACCGAGTCCCTACGCCGAGGGGATCGACATCAGCCAGTACCAGCAGACGATCGACTGGCAGCAGGTCGCCGCCGCGGGCAAGTCCTTCGCGGTCATGCGGGCCACGCTCGGCCAGTCCTACCTGGATCCGACGTATGCCACGAACCATGCGGGCGCGCGGGCTGCCGGCATGAAGGTGACCGCCTACCACTTCGCCACGCCGTCGAGCGCGCCGGGCGACGCGGTCCTCGAAGCCGACTGGTTCATCCAGAACGCGGGACTCCTGCCCGGAGATCTCGTGCCTGCCCTCGACCTCGAGCAGGCGGGCGGGCTCGCCCCGGCGGACCTCCAGGCGTGGGTCGGCGCGTGGCTCGGCGAGGTCGCTGCCCGGCTCGGGGTCCGGCCGATGATCTACACGAGCCCGAGCTTCTGGGCCAACGCCATGGGCGACACGACGATGTTCGCCGACCAGGGATACACGGTCCTCTGGGTTGCCCACTGGTTCGTGCCGCAGATGTCGGTCCCGGCCAACAACTGGGGCGGCCACAGCTGGACGTTCTGGCAGTACGACGACTGCGGCTCGGTGCCGGGGATCTCGGGCTGTGTCGACCTCGATCGGTTCAACGGAATGGACCTGGCGCCGGTAACGGTCAACTACCCCTTCACGCCGCCGAGCCCTGCTCCCCTGCTCACCTCGATCGCGCCGGCGGCGGTTGCAGCAGGGGGGCCGGAAACCACCATCACGCTCCAGGGCGCGAACTTCGCCGCTGGGGTCTCGACCGCCTACTGGAACGGGATGCCGCTGCCGACGACGGTCGTCTCGGCCACGACGCTCACCGCGGTCGTCCCGGCCGCCCAAGTCGTCGGAGCGGTGCCGGTCACGGTCGTCAACGCGCCACCCGGCGGAGGGGTCAGCCCGCCGCTCATGGAAACCGTCACGCTGCCGCCGGCACAGCTCAGCGTCACCCCGAGCACGCCCGTCATCGGCTGGGCCCAGACGGTGACCCTCGATGTCGCCGTCGGCGGGCAGGGAGCCGCCCGGAGCGTGACCCTGCAGCGCATGCAGGCGAACGAGACGCAGTGGCTGGATATCGCGACGCTGACCACGGACGCATCCGGTCACGCGACGTTCGACTACCGGCCGCCCGTCAACACGCAGTTCCAGGCCGTCTTCGCGGGTGCGCCCGACCTCGGTCCCGGAACCAGCCCGCCGGTGCGCGTGGTCGTGCGCCAGGTGCTGCTGCTTCGGCCGACCGCCCTGGGCAAGGTGAAGAACGTCCCGGCCGGGACGAGCGTCACGTTCGTCGGCACGGTCCGGCCGATCGGCCCGACCCTGGCGCCAGCCCGGGTCACTTTCCAGTTCTGGCGCCTGACGAACGGGAAGTGGGTCTTCGTCACGAAACGCGACGTGAACGCCGACGCGAACGGGCACGCCAGCATCCCCTGGGCCTTCACCTCGCGCGGCCAGTGGTACGTGCGGGCGGTCGCCGACCCGACCCTCACCAACGCGAACAGCGTCTGGAGCCCGCCCGAGCGCTACCTCGTCTACTAGGTGCGCCCTGAGAAGCGCCCTGACGGCGCGGGTGCCGTCTGCTAGGTTTGGTCCTCCTGCCGGGGATCGACGTTCGCGCCCCGTTCGGACGGAGCGCTTGGGGGTGTACGTGCAACCGAAGGGGATGCGCCGCCGATGATGCGGCGCGGCGCTGGTGGGGGCCCGGCCGGGGGATGGAACCTCATGCGCTCGTTCCGCCGGGACGGGTCGGTGACCGCCCAGCGGCTGTCGCCGGGGATCCTGCGGCGCATCGCGCGGTTCGCGATGCCGTACCGGCGGATGCTGGCGGTGTTCCTCGGGCTGATCGTCGTCGACGCGCTGCTCAGCGCGGCGAACCCGCTCATCTACCGGGCAATCATCGACGACGGCATCCTCCAGCACCGGTCGGGCCTCGTCGTCGAACTCGCCCTCCTGCTCGCCGGCCTGGCGCTGGCCGACGCCGCCCTGTCACTGTGGCAACGCTGGATCTCGGCGCGGATCGGCGAAGGGCTCATCTTCGACATGCGCACGCGGGTGTTCGCCCACTTCCAGCGCATGCCCATCGCGTTCTTCTCGCGAACCCAGACCGGGGCGCTGGTGAGCCGGCTCAACAACGACGTGCTGGACGCCCAGCAGGCCTTCACGGACACGTTCTCGTCGGTGATCGGCAACGTCGTGAGCGTGGCCATCACGCTGGCCGCGATGCTCCTGCTCTCCTGGCAGATCACCCTCGTCGCGCTGGCACTCCTGCCGGTGATCCTGCTCCCTGCCCGCTGGGTGGGCCACCGCATGCAGACGATCACCCGCGAGAGCTACAACCTCAACGCGAAGATGGTCTCGATGATGACCGAGCGCTTCAACGTCGCCGGGGCGCTCCTGGTGAAGCTGTTCGGAGAGCCCCTGCGCGAGATCCGGAGCTTCGAGGAGAAGGCCGGCCGCGTGCGAGACATCGGGATCACCCAGGCCATGTACACGCGGGTGTTCATGGTGGCGATCCTGCTCACCGCGGCGCTCGCCACGGCGCTCGTGTATGGGTGGGGCGGGGTGCTCGCCGCCGACGGGACGCTGCAGGTCGGGACGGTCGTCGCGCTCACCGCCTACCTGAACCGGCTGTATGCCCCGCTCACCGCGCTCTCGAACGTGCAGGTGGACATCATGACCGCGCTGGTCAGCTTCGACCGCGTGTTCGAGGTGCTGGATCTGCAGCCCATGGTCGACGAGAAGGCCGGCGCCGTGGCCATCCCGGCCGGCCCGGCCACCATCGAGTTCGAGCACGTCGACTTCAGCTACCCGCGGGCGGAGGAGGTCTCGCTGGCGTCGCTCGAGTCCGTCGCAGTGCTCGACCAGGCCCCATCCCAGGAGGTGCTCTTCGACATCTCGTTCGTCGCGCACCCGGGCGAGCTGATCGCTCTCGTCGGTCCGTCCGGCGCCGGCAAGACCACCATCAGCAACCTCATCCCGCGCCTCTACGACGTCCGAGCCGGTGCGATCCGGATCGACGGGATCGACGTGCGGGACGCCACCCTCGACTCGATCCAGCGGGTCATCGGGGTGGTGACCCAGGACGCGCATCTCTTCCACGACACGATCCGCGCGAACCTCCTCTATGCGAAGCCCAACGCGTCGCCGGACGATATCGTCGAGGCGCTCCGGGCAGCCCAGATCCTGCCGCTCGTGGAGTCGCTGCCGGCCGGCCTCGACACTGTCGTGGGAGACCGCGGCTACCGGCTGTCCGGTGGTGAGAAGCAGCGGATCGCGATCGCCAGGCTGCTCCTGAAGGCGCCCGACATCGTCGTGCTGGACGAAGCGACGGCCCACCTCGACTCGGAGTCCGAGGTCGCGGTGCAGCTCGCCCTGCGAACGGCCCTGGCGGGGCGCACGTCGGTCGTGATCGCGCACCGGCTGTCGACGGTCCGCGAGGCAGACCTGATCCTGACGATCTCGGGCGGCCGGATCGTCGAGCGGGGCACTCACGCCGACTTGCTCGCCGCCGGAGGCCTCTACGCCGAGCTCTACCGCACCCAGTTCCAGCGCCAGGCAACCCCCGTGATCGAGGACGCCTCGCCGGCGACTGCCGCGGAGTCCATGCCGGCGGCAGCCGCGGAATCCTCGCCGGCGACTGCCGCGGCCGGCTGACGAACCCGGCTGTCGAGCAGACTGGTAAGCACCAGCTTACGTCAGGCGTGCGTCCGACCTGACGACGGCCTGCCCGGCCTCCCGGATGGCCGCGGCATCGGGCCGGCCCAGCCTGGCGCCGGCGTCTCGTCGAGCTCAGCTCGCACTGCGGGGCTCCGCGTCGTCTCGCGCCGGGCCCAGCCGTCCCCGGGCAAGGTCGCCGACATCGTCCTCGAGCCGCCACGCCCAGCCCGTCCCGTCGCGCCAGGCGATCGAACGAAGGGCCGCGCCGTGACCCGCGCCACGCAGGTACTCCACGCGATACCGACGCGCCGCGGCGCGGACATCGCCGACGCCACCCGCAGCCGTGACCGCCTCGTCGAGCCAGTCGAGGTAGACGCCGTTGTTGGCGTGGCCCATCGGGTCCATCTCACGGAGGCGCGGGACGATCTCCAGGGGCCGGGCGTCGGGCGGTGTCGGCAGCAGGTCGACCCGGGTCGGGACGAATGACGAGCGCTCGACCCCCGGGATCCCGGTGATCTCGCCGGGCACCCGGACCGGAGCGTGGCCGTCGGTCATCGCCCAGTCGACGACGACCACGCCGGCGGACGTCCCGTCGGCCGCCCGGAGCTCGGACAGGCGGCGTGCCATGACCCTGCGGAACCCGGTAATCCGGGTGGAGACCCAGAGCTCGTCGCCGTCGCGGATCGGCGCCGCGAGCAGGATGTCGATTGCCCGCACCACCCAGGCAAGTCCGCGCTCGGCGTACCAGGCTCGCGCAAACCCGAAGATCTCCGAGTGGCGCCACGCCACGTCCTGCAGGTAGCCGAGCAGGGCCGAGGTCTTCGCGAGGCCGTCCGGGGTCGCCTCGTCGAAGCGGACGCGATAGCGCTGCTCGATCCGCAGCGGCGGGACCGCCTCGCCCGAGGAGGTCCGGGACGCCGGCTCGGGCTCCGTCATGCCGGCGCTGCCGTTCGGTCCGTCATGCCGGCGCTGCCTTCCGGCCGGCGAGCGCGTCGAGCGTCTCGAGCGTCACGACGGCGGTACCCTGCCGCGGCGCCGTCTGCTGCGAGAGGCGGACCGCGCACGAGGCGCGCACGTCGAACACGATCAACCCGACGCGGAGGGCCCGCTCCTCCTCCGATGCGTGGCGGCGCGCGTCGTCGAGCTGGTTGAGGACGTCCGCGTTGATCCCGCGCGCGCCCCACTTGCAATCCCAGGCCTCCTCGCGGCCCGGCGCCTCGACGGTCAGGTCATACGGGTGGATCTCCGACGCCACGCCGTCGAACAGGACGCGCCGCTCCCGGCGGACGGGGGCGGCTCCCGTTCGCCGGGCCACCAGCACCTGCGCGAGGGCCTCGACGAACGCCCCGCGGAACTGGCTGCGGGCCTGCTCCCCGCGCTCGGCAACCTCGAGACCGGCCGCCAGGAGCGCCTCGGCCCGCTCCCGGTCCGGCGCATCCGGCCCGAGCACCGACGGGAAGATCGTCCGCCAGGTCGCAGGATCGGTCGACTCGCCGTTCATGACCGCGCGAACAAGGAGCCGCTGCCCGTACGACGCGTCGGCGGCCAGCCGCGCGAGACGCGCCACGAGCGGATCCGCCTGGATCCCCGCGTACACGACGGTCCGCGCGTCCCGAGCCGCGTCCTGGAAGCGCATGGGTCAGGCGCCGCCGGACCGCTGTCGCGGCGGGTCGGCCGCCGCCCCTCCGCCGAACGCCAGCTCGGCCACCGCCGGGAAGGTGGACAGCCAGTCGATCGCCCGGTGCGGATCCGTGATGCGGCCGGCCTCGGCGACCAGCGCCTCGATCGCTGGCGTCCGCTCGGTCGCCGGCGATGCGCCGTCCACCCGCACGGCCGCGCGAAGGCGTGCCCGGCCGATCTCGGCGAGCTTCGTGACGTAGGTCCATTCGTCCTCGACCGTCTCGCCGAGCTCGGCGAGGCGCGCGTAGGCGGCAAGCGCAGTCGCGAGGAGGTCGGGGGGTTGCTCGTCCCTCACACCGGACAGGTTAGCGTCGTGGGCTCCCCGGTGGGCGGGACACCCCGGTGGGCGGGTCCCGGGCCGGGCTTCTCACCTCCGCCCAAGGGCCGCAGGGCCGCCTCTCCGCCCAGGGGCCGCAGGGCGCCTCTCCGCCCAGGGGCCGCAGGGTCGCCCCAGGCGAACAGAAGGCGCGTGGCAACCCAGGCGCAGGTCGCGGGAGTCCCCGCTTCTGCCTCGTCGTTCGCCTGCGGCGAACACGACACCCACAGACGCCCGTTTCGGTCTATCGGCCGCGGCGATTCGGGCGGTCTGTTCGCCGGAGGCGACGCGCGAGCCTGACGCGCGAGCTCGATGGGCGAGCTCCGCCCCGCGCCTTGGCCCGCGCCTCGGGTCGCTCAGGCCACGCTCAGGGGCCGGCGCCGCTCGAGATCGCGCACCGTGTTGTCGATGCGCCCCAGGAGCCGCTCGAGCCGCTTCTGGCAGGCGAGGTCCCAGGACCTGGAGTACCCGTCGATCGCCTCCGAGCGCAGGCGCGCCGCCTCGGCCCGGGCACCCAGGTCATCGAGGCGGGCAAGCGCGTCGAGCACCTCGCGATAGAGGCGCGGAAGCGTCTCGGCAATCGTCGGCTCCGAGCTCACGCCGGCAGGTTGCGGCATGGGCGCGCGTCCAGGCCATCACCCGAAGGTACGGGACGGGCGGCGCGCCCCGTGCGATCAGTCGCCCGGGTGGCTCCCGGACCGGATCTCGAACGGTCCCAGGCGGCCCGTTGCCGGCATCCAGGCGGGGATGACACGCTCCACCTGCGCGGCGATAGGTCCGCTGGCGAGGGCAAGCAGGAGGACCTCCAGCGCCTGCCGCGGCCCCTCCGCCGTGCAGACCACGGCTCCGTCCGAGCGGTTCGCGACCCAGCCGCGCAGGCCGAGCCGACCGGCTGCGTCGAGCACGAACCATCGGAACCCGACGCCCTGCACGGCTCCGACGATGACAGCCTCCAGCCGCTCGTCCGCCTGCGCGACGGGCTCGGGCCGGCCGGACGCGAGGCGCTCGTCGGGCACGGAGGGCTCGGTGGGCATCGATCCGGATCGGTCAGGCGGCGGCGGGCCAGGCAAGGACGAGGACGTCCACCACGAGCTCCGGGTTCGCATTCGCCTCGAGCAGCTCGGCGACGCGCGCAAGCCGAAGGAGGAAGGGTGGCATCGCCCCAACCGCGATTCGCGCGGCGGCTGTGTCGAGATCGTCCAGCAGGGCAAGGTCGACGGCTCGCGCGCGCGCACCGGCAGCGACCACCGCGAGGTCGCGCGCGACGGCGGCCCACGTCTCGAGGAGCGCCCGGGCGGCGAGCCGACGCTCCGCCGGCGACGAGCGGCTCGGCTTGCCTGCGTCGACCTCCGCATCGGCCGCGGGCCCGGAGCCGGCCACGACATCCGGTGATCGGACGTCGGGTGCCCGGGCCTCGGTCGGCCGGGCGTCGGTCGATCCCGCCTCCACGCGCATGCTGACGAGCTCCGACGCGCGGGCCAGGAGCTCGCGGCCGGCCGTGAGCCGGGCCGAGCGGCCTTCCGCAATCAGGTCGAGCAGCGACCGTGAGATCTCCTCGCGTGCGTCGACCGCCCGCGGCGCCGCCGCGTAGGCCAGCGCAAGGCCGGGACGACCCGCCGCAAGGCGCGCCAGCCGGGCCGCGCGCGGCGGATCGACGCCGCGCTCGCCGAGCAGGCTCTCGATCGCCCGGACCCCAAGCAGCCCCAGGCGAAGCGTGGCGGTGCGCGAGCGGACCGTCGGCAGGAGGCGCTCGGGCTCGTCGGCACAGAGGATGAGCGTCGCGCCCGCGGGCGGCTCCTCGAGCGTCTTGAGCAGCGCGTTCTGGGCATCCTCGTTCATCCGGTGCGCGCCCTCGACCACCGCGACCCGGTGGCGACCTTCGACCGGAAGGCGGGCCAGCTCCCGGATCAGGTACCGAACCGTGCCCGGGTCGGGATCACTCGGATCCCCGATGCGGACCTGCCGGCCGGGACCCTCCGGGGCCAGCCGGTGCAGGTCCTGGTGGGCGCCGACGGCGACCAGGCGGCAGGCCCGGCAGGCCCGGCAGGGGCGGACTACCCCTTCGTCGGCCGCGCACAGGAGCCCGGCGGCGAGGTCGAAGGCAAGCGTGGTCTTCCCGATCGAGGCCGGGCCGATCAGCAGGAGCGCCTGCGGGGCGCCGCGGTGGAGCATGCGTTCGACGGCGGCGAGTGCAGCCGGCTGCCCGCGGGTTGCGAACCTCTTCGTCGGCGGATCCGCCGGTCGCGCCCCCGGCGGCCGGCGGGCGCCCGGGACCGCGCGCGCGACCGCGGCCGGTGATTCCTCACCCGGCCCCGGCCGCCCCGCGCGAGTCCCTGCCACGAGTCGGGACTGGGCTCAGGCGCCCGCGGCCGGCGCCGCCTTCCGGGTTGCCCGCCGCTTCGGCGCCGGGGCGTCCGAGGTACCGGACGGGGCTGCCGAGGCCGGCGCCGACGATGCGTCGGGCGTCGCCGTCGCGGCCGCCGTCCGCGGTGCCCGTCGCCGGGGTGCCGCTGCCGGGGCCGTCTCGGCCGAGGGCGCGGCCGCGGCGGGACTGGCCGCGGATCCGGCCTTCGTCCGGGGGGTCCGGCGCTTCACGGCCGGAGTGGCCTCGGGCGCGGATGCCGCCGGCGGAGCGGCCACCGGCGCCGGGACTCCGGCCGGTGCGGCCGCCGTCGTGGCGCGACGACGGCGAACGGGTGAGGGGGCCGCGGCGGCAGATCCTGCATCGGCGGCCGATCCTGCGTCGGCTGCGCCCGCAGCCTGCGCAGCGCCGGCTGGACCTGCGTCCGCACCAGTGCGCCGTCGCCCGCGTCCCCGGGGCGCAGGCGATGCGTCGGGGCCGGCCGAAATCGCCTCGGCGGTCGCCGAAACGGCGGCGCCCGGTCGGCCCCCGGCCTGGCGGTCGAGCTTCTGCGCCAGCTGTGCCTTCAGCAGCTCCTCGAGCTCCGGCGGGACCTCGCTCCATGGCTCGCTGCTCGAGGAGCGGCCCTCGAGCCGCTCGGCCCGAGCCTGGATCGGGCCACCGGCGTCACGGCGCACGGGCGCGTCGCGGCGGGGCGCGACGTCGCGGCGCGGCGCCATCTCGCGGGTCGGGGCACCGCGACCTGCCGGCTCGCCGTAGCGGGCCGTGCCGCCTGCGCTGCTCGGCGCGCCTCCGCGACCGTAGCGCTCGCGGTCGATCGCCGCAGCGTACGAGCCCGCACGGCCGCGACCGGCACGGTTGCCCTGCCCCGGCTGGCCGCCGCGGGCACCCTGCCCGCCGCGATTGCGCCGCTCCGCGAGGAGATACTCGGGGATCTCCGGCTCGTCGTCGAACTCCTCGACCGGCTGGGCAGCCCGGCCCGCGACCGGAGCTGCGACGCCGATCTGCGAGTCCCAGACCGACCCGAAGGCCGCCGGCCGCACCGGGCGCGGCGCCGGGATCGACTCGTCGTCGACCACGAACTCGAGCGCCTCCTCGACACCTTCCGCGGCGTCCTGCGCACGGTCGACGCCGGCCTCCGCGGTCACTTCCAGGCCACCCTCGTGGCCCCGGCCGCGGCCCCGGCCGCGGCCTCCCCGGCGCCGGCGCCGGCGCGGCGCCTCGCCGTCCTCGACCGTTTCGAGATCCCCGGGCCGGGCCTCTGCCGGGGCAGCGTCCTCGACATCCGTGGGCTCGACTGCTGCCGCGACGGGCGGGAGGACGAGGCGCGCCTTCGAAAGCTTCTCGCCGGGCAGCGCGATGATCACGCCCTGCTCGTCCATCTGCTCCTCGGGGACCAGCTCGGCGGCAGCGATGGCGGCCGGCCGGCGGGCGCGCGACGGACGGGCCGCTCGCTCGACGACCGTTCGGGCCGCTGCGACGGGCTCGCGCTCGATCCGGACGCGCCCGCGCCCTCGTCCACGTCCCGTCCCCTCCGAGAGCTTGTCGGGGACCTCGGTCATCGAGAGGTCCTCGTCGTCGGTCGCGACGCGGCGGCCCGAGACGGTGGAGCCCTTCTCGACCTTGGCGAGCTGCGTGATGTCGGTGAACTTGTCGGCGACGTCCATCAGGTCCGAGCTGGTGTTGCCCCGGAAGCTGATCACCTCGACGCGGACGCCCATCTCCTGGACCGCACGGATCGCCGGCGCAAAGTCGCCGTCTCCCGAAACCACCACGGCGACGTCGAGGTTGCGGGCCGTCTTCATCATGTCGACGACCAGCTCGATGTCGAGGTTCGCCTTCACCTTCCCGTCGCCGTACTTCCGGATGTCCTTGCTGACGACGCGGAAGTCGTGGCGCGCGAGGAAGGCGTGGAAGTTGCGCTGGTTCTCGTTGTCCGGGTCGAGGCCCGTGTAGGCGTACGCTCGGACCAGGTCGCGCCCGGCGGCTGCCGCCTTCAGCAGCAGGACGTAATCGATGTCCACCCCGGCCGCCTTGGCCGCGTAGAAGATGTTCGCGACGTCCACGAAGACGGCGACGTTCTTGCCCACGTTGACTCCTCAGCTGTTCGCTGGCGCGGGCTCCGAGCTTTCGACTCGACCCGCGCGGGCCGCCCGGCGCAGCGCGCCGGTAGCGGCGATCACCCCCTGCCGGCGGGAGCCCGCTCCGTCCGGATCAGACATTCGATGCGGGGCCCCGCGGCGACGAAGCCGAAGCGCTCCCAGACCGGCAGAGCGAGCCCTGCCGAGTGGAGCGCGGCCTCGACGACCGTGCAGCCCTTGTTCCGCGCAGACCGGAGCAGCTCCTCGACGAGGACGCCGGTCACCTTCTCCAGGTCGTGGTGCGGATCGACGACCAGGAGATCCACGATGCCGACGTATCCGCCGGCCTGGACGGACGGCCGAAGGGCGAGCACCGCCATCCCGGCCATGGCGCGAAGGGTCTCCGCGACGACGACGCTCGCCTGCGGGAGGAAGACGAGCTGCCGGAGCAGATCCCCGGCGTCGAGCGTTGCGGTGGGTCCGCCGCTCGGCGCGCTCGTCGACCAGAGCGCGATCATGCGCTCGACGTCGGTGATGCGCGCCGCTCGAACCTGGTATTCCACCCGGTGGGCCCCAGACCTCGCGTCTCGGAGGCGACCCGGCACGTACAGTGATTGGTCCTCGGACGGTCTCGACCGGGAACCTTGGCGTCGCAGCGCCGCACCGGGGCGGCGAGCGTCCATCACACTCGGCCGGACCACGCCGGGGCGCACGACGCCGAGTATTGCATTCGGGTCGCTGCTGACTAATATACGGCATCTCTCCCAGCGCAACGCTTGGAGAGTCCAAGTGGGCCCCCGCCCGATATCCCCGAAGACCGCCACGTGCCCCTGGGGAGGGTGCACGTCGTCCAACGGTCCCGGGGCAGGCGCGATGACCGCGGACGATCAGGCCGCGCGCGCAGGCGGGGGGAAGAGGAGGAGACGCGCATGAAACTCACCCGCGTGGGTGCAGCTCTCGCTATTACCGCAATCGTGGTGTCCGCCTGCAGCAGCAGCGCGACCACGGCGCCCGCCGCCAGCGCTGCGGCTCCCGCCAGCGCCGCGGCCAGTGCCGCGGCTCCCGCCAGCGCCGCGGCTCCCGCCAGCGCCGCCGCCGGCAGCATCGCCATCAAGATCGGGATCGAGCTCCCGATGACCGGCGGGGAGGCCCCGAACGGCGTCCCGACCGCGAACGGCGT
>DAOTXE010000087.1:0-40706 GCA_034435355.1 Chloroflexota bacterium | reverse complement strand
GAACCGTGATCGTCAGCCCGTCGAGCGGGTCGCCGCCCCTCGCGATCTTGATCGTGCCGCCGCCCGCGCCGACCGTCTGGCTCGCCAGCGAGGCGCTCGCGGCAAGGGTCAGGCTTCCCTTGACCGCGGGCGTCGCCGGCTCGGCGGCCGGCACGTCGCCCTGCTCGAGGATCGGGGGAGCCGGCAAGTCGCCCGGGTTGTCGGCGCCATCGGCGGCAGCGCTCGAGATGTCCCGTGGCGCCAGGTTCGTGGCTGCCCCGGAACCCGGGGGGCCGGATGCGCCTGGGGACCCGACCGGCCTGGCGGGCGGCGCACCACAGCCTCCCAGCAGCGCTGCGGTCACCAACAGTGCCGCGAGCCGACGGACGACGGCGCGTCCCGGGCCGGCCCGTCCCTGCAACCGGGCGGCCAGAGAGACCATGAATCGACCGGTAAGGCGGCGTCCCATCGACGTCACGGGCGTGCTCTCCCCTTCCCCGAGGCCCCGGAGCCCGGCGAACGCCGGGATTCCCGTGCCACGACAGGCCGCCGAGAGGGACACGGAGCCGCACGACGAACGCCAGCTGGGCGACGTCGGCGGACCAGTCCGACGACACACCGTTGCCCGTCAACTATGCCGCATCACGACCGGTGCCCGTACCCTCGCACCGCGTCAACGTCGTGCGCCCGCGTCCAGAACGGTCGTCCTGGCGGATCACCGGCTCGTGATCCACGCCGCAAGATCGGCCACGAGCTGCGCGTCGACGTGGACCGGCTGGCTGTACTCGGCTGGCGTGGCGGGTCCGCTCCCGTCGAGCAGCAGGTGGTCCATGGCCGCGTAGGTCCTGAAGGCGACGTTGGCGTGGCCCGCCAGCGCGGTCTGCCAGGGCGACAGCTGGGACGGCGGGACCTGGCCGTCGCGCCCGCCCTACGTCTCTGCATCGACCCCCGGGATCGGAGAGGAAGACCCCCATGCCGCCGCGGCGCGGCTCGCGGCGTCGACCGGCTCAGACACCCTCCGCGGTTGCCTCGCGCGCAGCGACGGCAGCAAGAGCGAGAACGCAAGTCCCAGGCCCATGAACCCTGCGGCGACAAACCCGACCGTCCGGGCGGCCCCCACGAAGGCGTCCTCGATCGGCCCGACGGCGGCCTGCCCGGCCGGCTCCGACCGCAGCGCGACCAGTGCCTGCCCTGCCGACTCTTCGATCGAGATGGCGATCGCCTGTTGCTGGGCGGGCGGAAGCCCCGGGACCCGTGTCAGCCGGTCGTGCGTCCCGGTGTTCAAGCCCACGAGGAGCACGGTGCCCAGGATCGCGGTGCCCAGCGCCGTCCCCACCTGGCGCATGGTGGAATTGGTTGCCGATGCCAGCCCCGAGCGCTCCGGCGGGACGTTCGAGAGGATGACGTTGGCGAGCTGCGCGGTGCTGAACCCAACGCCCATGCCATACAGGAAGAACGGCACCGCGAGGGTGGTTCCCGAGACGGTCTTCGAGAGCAGCAGCGTCACGCCCACGATCCCGGTCGTCTCGAGCAGCATCCCGACCTGGACGGTGCGCCGGGGTTCGAAGCGCCCCGCCAGCATCCCGGCCAGTGGCGCCGCCACGAACGACCCGGCCGCGAGGGTCAGGAACACGAGGCCCGTCTCGAAGGCCGTGTAGCCGATGACGGACTGGAAGAACAGGGGCAGCGCGAACAGCAGTCCGAACTCGCCGAGCGAGACGATCGTGGCAGTCAGGTTCCCGAACCGGAACGTCGGCTCGCGCCACAGGTCGAAGTCGAACAGATAGAAGGCGCCGGCTCGCTTGCGCCGAAGCTCGACAACTGCGAACGCGACGAGGCTGGCCAGGCCGGTGAGGACGGCGACCGGAATGATCGAGACCGCGCTGAACGGCCACGTCGCGCCGAGGAGCTCGAACGGACGACTCGGCGCGAGCCAGCCGTAGCGGTAGCCCTCGATCAGCGCAAAGACGATGGCACCCAGACCCAGTGTGATCAGGACGAACCCCGCCGGGTCGAAGCCGGAGCGGGAGTCCTCGTCACGCGACTCGCGGATCCATAGCAGCGAACCCGCGATCACGATCAGTGCGATTGGCACATTGATGGAGAAGGCCCACCGCCAGCTCAGATTCGTGGTCAGCCAGCCACCCAGGAGCGGGCCGAGGGCGGCCATGCCACCGATGACCGAGCCGTAGATCCCGAACGCGATCGCTCGATCGCGGCCCCGGAAGGTCGTGTTGAGGATGGACTGGGTCGCCGGCGCGATCGCCGCGCCACCGACACCCTGGATCACGCGGGCACCGATGAGCGTCAATCCGCTCGGGGCGAGGCCCGCAAGGGCGGACCCCAGGGTGAAGATGCCCAGGCCCAGGAGGAACAGCAGGCGGCGTCCGGCCACGTCGCCGAAGCGCCCGAAGCTGATCAGCAGCGCCGCGAAGACGAGCGGGTAGATCGAGACAATCCACTCTGCGGTCGAGCCGTCGAGCTTCAGGTCCCGCACGATGCTGGGGACCGCGACGTTCACGATCGTCGCGTCGACG
This sequence comes from Chloroflexota bacterium, assembly GCA_034435355.1. Lineage (GTDB taxonomy): Bacteria > Chloroflexota > Limnocylindria > Limnocylindrales > CSP1-4 > CTSoil-043. The sequence goes on along the minus strand of DAOTXE010000087.1, from coordinate 38,190 downwards.
ACGATCATCGAGAGCCCCAGGCTCAGCATCAGCAGGCCCAGCCAGCGGCCCCGGCCGGCCTCCGTCGCTTCGGGGAGCGCGGCCTGCTCCTTCCGTGATCCGTTCACCAAAACACCTGTTCCTCTACGAAACTATTGCGCCGAGATCCTATCGCGTACACTGGGGGAGTGTCAAACGCCGAGCGCGACGCCCCGGGACGTCTGAGCGAGCACGCCCTCGAGACCGGCAAGCTGATTGTCGAGCTCCTCGAGAGCGGCTACGCGACGCGACGGGCCGGAGCCGCAGCGGGTCTGGGGGCGTCTCACCCGCACGTGTCGCCTCACGCGATCCGGGCCGCGATCCATCTCTACCAGCACGGCGAGCTCACGATCGGCCAGCTGGGCCGGGGTCTCGGCATCTCGCGCGGCTGGGCGAGTCGGGTGGTCGAGGAGCTGGAGCTCGCAGGCTACGTCGAGCGTGAGCGACAGCCCGACGACCGGCGGGTCGTCAACGTTCGCCTGCGACCAGCCTCTCTTGGGGAGGTCGAGCGTGCCTACCGTGGGCAGGCCGAGGCCGTCGACGCTGCCCTTGCGCCCTTCGACGACACCGAGCGCGCCGTGATCCAGGACTTCCTCCGGCGCGTCGTCGCGGAGCTGCGAGCGGTGGCGACGGCGGCGACAATCGCGGCGGCGGAGGACATGCCCGAACCTCGAACGTAAGATCGGCGCCAACGGAGGGCTCGAGGCCGCCGGCAGGGCTGCCTGGTGAGCGGGTGCCGCTCCGGGTCGCGCCGGCTAGGGCGCAGCTGGTGGCCTCGCTGGCCCTTCCACCGTGAGCCACGACTCCATTGTTGCTCCGGCGCGCCCGGCAGGATTCGGGCATGTCGAACGGGACGGCGCCAGGCGTCGTGGCGCATGATTGGCGCCAGGTGGGGTCCGCCAGCGGCAACCATGGCCGGGATCCTCCGGCCCTGGTCCGGGCCCAACGAGGTCAGCATGTTCAAGCATTTCCTGGTTCGGATCCTGTGGGTGGGTCCGGCCGCCTCGTCCCTGGAACCACTGGCCGGCTACCTTTCGCAGATCAACCACGTGCGGTTGGAGCGCTCGATGGCGCTGCCAGCCGCCACGGACGGGTTCGATGTCGTCCTCACCGCGGGGTCGGCCCTGCCGCTGGAGGATGTGCCCGTCCTGTCCGATCTCGTACGCGCCGGCAAGGGGTGGCTGCACGTCGCCGATGACGCAGGCCTCCCGCCGGCGGTGTTCGGGGCCGGGGTTGCGCCGCTGCTGCCGGAGGCCGAGCTGCGGGTGAGCTGGGAGGACCCCGGACATCCGCTGGCGCAGCGCATGCCGCGGTCCTTCTTTGTCGGACGGACCAGGTCGTCGTTGCTGCCACGTGACGAGGCCACGACGACGGTCCTCTACGCCGACTGGCAGTACGGGCGCCGCCCGATGATGACCGTCCGCCCGCACGGCGCCGGCCGCGCCGTCTGCACCACGCTGGGGGACATTCGTCATCCCGTGGTGCAGCAGCTCCTCTACCGCTGGCTGCACAGCCTTGGCGGTGCGCTCGCCGAGCCCCCGGACGTCCGAGTCGGGATCCTCGGCTATGCGCCCTGGCTTGGGCAGCTGCACGGGCGTGGAGTGGGCGAGACGGCCGGGCTCGCCCTCGGGGCCGTCTGCGACATCGCGCCCCAGCGCAGGGGCCAGGCTGCGCTCGATTTCCCCGGGGTCACGGTCTACGAGGTGCCTGAACAGTTGGCCGACGACCCGGAGATCGACCTCGTCATCGTGGCCACTCCGCCGAACACCCACGCCGCGCTGTCCCTGCAGCTCATGGCGGCCGGCAAGCACGTGGTCTGCGAGAAGCCGCTGGCTCTGGGCCGGCGCGAGACGGATCGCATGGTCGAGGTCTCGCAGACCATGCAGGTCCACCTGGGTTGCCACCAGAACCGCAGGTGGGACCCGGACTACCTGGCCGTCCGGGAGGCGGTCGAGGGGGGCCTGATCGGCGAGCTCTTCCAGCTCGAGACCTTCGTCGGGGGCTTCCACCATCCGTGCGGCTTCTGGCATTCCCATGCGCCGGTGTCGGGCGGCACATCCTGGGACTGGGGCGCCCACTACCTGGACTGGATCGTGAGCCTCATGCCGCACCGGGTGGAGGCCGTGATCGGGACCCGCCACAAGCGGGTGTGGCACGACGTGACCAACGCCGACCAGGAGCGGATCCAGGTCCGGTTCGAGGGAGGACTCGAGGCCGAGTTCAGCCACTCCGACATCGCAGCGGTCCGCAAGCCCAAGTGGTATGCGCTGGGCACGGAGGGTGCGATCGAGGGACGCTGGCGGGATCTCGTCGCCCTCCGGGCCGATCCCCTGGTCCACTACCTCGAAGACCCGATCCCGGCAACCGAGATGGCCCCGGAGATGCTCCTGCTCCGACGCCAGCGCAACGGGCAGGTCACGACCACGCCGATGGCCCTGCCGCCACGCGACCCGTTCGGGTTCCACCGCAACCTGGCCGACCACCTCCTGACCGGCGAGCCAATGGTGGCGCCGCTCGAGGATTCGGTGAAGGTGGTGGCCATCCTGGAGGCTGCCGCGCGATCGATGGACAAGGGTGGATCCGTCGAGGTGACGGATGCCTGAGCGGATTGGCTGGGGCGTGCTCGGTCACTCCACGATTGCGCGCGTCTGCATGATCCCGGCCATCTCGGCATCCGACAACGGCCGGCTGCGGGCCCTGGGGACCCGATCGGGTGGAGGATCGCCTCCGGCGACGGCAGAGCCCCAGGCGCCGGCGCCGCCGGCCCGTGACCAGTTCGAGCGGGTCTATGGCCGCTACGAGGAGGTCCTCGAGGACCCCGAGGTGGACGCCGTCTATGTCTCGCTGCCCAACCACCTCCACCATCCATGGACGCTGCGAGCGCTCGCCGCCGGCAAGCACGTGCTGTGTGAGAAGCCCCTGGCCTGCAGTGCGGACCAAGCCAGCGAGATGGCCGCGGCGGCGGCGGCCTCCGGCCGGCTGCTGATGGAGGCACTCATGTACCGGTTCCACCCCCGGAGCCGCGAGATCAAGGGGCTGGTGGACGCCGGCGAGCTGGGGGTTCCAAGGGGCGTGCGCGCCGCCTTCACATTCCCGATGACCAAGGAGGCCCTTGAGGCTGGGGAAAGCACCCGCCTGAGCCCGGAGATGGGAGGCGGTGCGCTCCTCGACGTCGGCTGCTACACGGTGAGCGTGGCCCGGTGGATGCTGGGGGCGGAGCCCGTCAGCGCGCAGGCCCAGGCGGTCTATCGCCACGGCGTCGACGTGCACATCGCCGGGACGCTGCGGTTCCCCACGGGCGCCCTGGCCGGCATCGAGGCTGGGTTCGTGTCCGCCCTGCAGCAGACGTTCAGCGTCACGGGGACGATGGGCGCCATCGAGCTGCCCCACGACGCCTTCATCCCGTGGGAGCACGAGGCGCTCTACACCCGGCGGGACCGGGACTCGGAGGCCGGCGAGGTGCACCGGGTTGCCGGCGCGGACGAGTACCGGCTGATGGTGGAGCACTTCGCCCGGGCCGTGCGGGGCGAGGAAGGCCTGGACGTCCTGCCCGAGGACAGCATCCGGAACATGTCGGCGCTGGACGCCCTGGCGCTGGCGGCACGGGAGGAGCGGACCGTCCACCCGCGGTACTCAACCGGCTGATCGCGCCGGTGCGGGGCGCATGCCGATGGCGCGAGCGCCGAGCTGGTCAAGGATGCGTCGGGCGCGAGATCGTCTCGAAGGGCGTCTTCTGCCTGAACCGGCCCTCCGGGATGGGTGCGCCTGCGCGAAGGAGCACCACCCGCTGTCGCGCCGCACCGATCCGGTGACGCAGGGCCACCATCTCCCCGAGCAGGTCCATCCGGCCATCGGAAAGCAGGGCCTCTTCATCGAGGCGATCGACGGTCGCATCCAGCTCATCCGACAGTTCGAGGTAGCTCGTCATGAAGCCGTCGAGCAGGACCGCGGCGAACGCGCGTGAGTCCAACGCTCCAAGCTCGGTGTCACGTTCGAGCCGCGCGTGCAACTCGAGGAGCGAGTCAATCGGCTCGGAGCGGAGCCCAAACTCGCGGATCGGTTCGCTCTGGTAGACAGGATCGTCATCGAGATCCTCGATCACGCAGGGCTCGTCACGCCGGAGGGCGATGAGCAACGGCGAGGTCGGCTCGAGCGTGAAGCGGGCTCCCGTCGGGACGCCGAGGTCGTCGCTCTCGACGAGGGTGATGAGTCCATCGCCCTGGAGGCGCATCAGCCCGACGACGTCCACGTGATGGATCTGGCGCGGGCGGGTGTCGAGCGGGCGATCGCCATCGATGCCGACTTCCGGACTGCGAGGTTCACCGCACTCCCGCAGGCGCGGACAGGTGCCGCATGAGGTGGCTGTCCGACGACCGCCGGGGCCATCGATCGAGCGGCTACGCCCCGAGGTGCTCGGCCAGGTAGCGGATGGCGATCGGGTAGCGGTACTCGACCCCGCCGTGCTTCGCCGGGAAGATCTCGAAGAAGGGCTCCGGGCTCCCCGATGCCAGGCACTCCTGCCGGAATGCCTCGGCGCCAAGGTCGAGGAAGTACTCGTCCCGGTCGCCCGCGTCGATGTAGATCGCCCGCATCGAGCGCAGCGCCGCCGCGCCCTCGGGCGTCCGCGCCATGCGGACGGGGTCCCGGCGCAGCCAGCGCTCCCATGTCGCGGGGATCAGCTCGCCCGTCGCCGGATCGAACGGGTGGCGGATCGTGCCGTCCGGGTCGGCCGAGTAGCAGGCGGCGTACCCGTGCGCCTCGACGAGCCACTGATCGGCCGCCTTCGTGAAGGCCGGCCGCGACCGGAAGTCCGCCAGCCAGCGCTCGATCGAGCCGGCGTAGCCGTCCCGGAGCGCCCGGGCCGCCTCCGCGAACATCGGCGCGTAGCACACCTCGAACAGCGCGTCCCCGGAGTGCGTGGCGAGCCCGCCGAACAGGTCCGGGCGGAGCATCGGCGTGATCATGGCGCCGTAGCCGCCGCTCGACTTGCCCGTGATCCCGCGATGGTCGCGATCCGCGAGCGTCCGGTAGCGGGCGTCGACGAACGGCACGACCTCCGCGCAGAGGTAGGTGTGGTAGTTGCCGGTCGCAGGCGAGTCGAGGTACTGGCTGCCGCCGTACGACGTCCAGCAGTCGACGAAGACGACGATCGCGGGCGGAGGCGCGCCCTCCCCCGGACCCTCCCCGGTGAACAGGGCGTCGACGTTCTCGGGGGTCGTCGGGCGGAACGCCGACCGGTTCCGCCACATGTCGATCTGGCCGGTCATCCCCTGGATCAGGTAGATCGACGGGAAGCGACGGCCGGGCGCGTCGTCGTAACCCGGGGGCAGGTAGACCCAGATCGGCCGCTCGCTCGGATCGCGGGGCAGGTTGCCCGCGAGCGCGCGGCTCTCGATCGTCAGTTCGTCGATGCGACCACGGAGCGGACTCGACCAGGGGCGCACGTCTTCCTCCTCGCGACCGGCGGCCTCGTGCGGCGCCGAAGCCCGGACCGAAGCCGGGCACGACATCGTAGCGCCCGCCGCACCTGCCGCCCGCCGCACCTGCCGCGCCTGCCCGGCGGCGCAGGCCCCGCGGCGCAACCCCGCGGCGCAAGGGGCCGAATGGCACTGGGGACATGTCCGTCGGCCTGTGTCAGAATGCGCGTGCGGGAAGACGTCAGATGACTAGCGTCTGGTCCTGGCGGGCGGTGCGCGATGCGCCGGGCCGGGTTCCCGCTGCTGAGGTTCGCCGTGAGCCGCCGTCATTCCGCAGACACCGAGGCGGGTGGATGGTTCGCCGCAATCTGACGCTGGCCCGACAGGCGGCCCAGGAGGTCCTCCAGGGGATCCAGTCGGGAGTGCTCGCAGACGCGGACGGGCTGTTGCCCTCGGAGGCTGCGCTGAGCCAGCGGATCGGGGTAAGCCGGGCAACCCTCCGGGAAGCCCTCTCCCAGCTGGAGCAGGGCGGCCTGATCGTCCGTCGCCACGGCATCGGGACCTTCGTGAGCGCGGGCCAGCCCCTCGTCGTCGCGGGCCTGGAGGAGCTCCAGAGCATCGAAACGCTCGCCCACCGGACCGGGGTGGAGATCCATATGGGCGAATGCGACATCCTCGAGCGGGCAGGCACGCCGGCCGAAGTGGAAGCGCTCCAGATGTCCCCCGAGACCCCGGTCCTGGCGGTCGAGCGCGTGATGATGTCGGGCGGCCGCCCGATCGCCTTCCTGGTCGACGTCGTCCCGACGGACATCCTCGACCCCAGGGAGCTGGGCGGCTCCTTCGACGGCTCGATGCTCGACTTCCTGCTCCGGCGTGGAGATCCCGCCCTCAAGCACTCCTACACGGAGCTGGGCGCGGAGGCGGCGAACAGGGATCTCGCACAGCGGCTCCACCTGCGAGTCGGCGATCCGCTCCTGAAGTTCTCCGCCCAGCTGTACACCGCGAGCGGGCGCGTCGTCGACTACTCGCTGAGCTATTTCAGCCCCGGTCACTTCCGCTTCCACGTCATCCGCCGCGTTAACCAGCTCACGCCCCAGGTCGCCGAGAGCCCGGCGACGGTCGGGCGGGCGGCTGGCCTCGCGGAGCGCGAGCTGGTCGATGCACGTGCGTGAATCGAGCCGGCGTCATTCGATGGAACCCGACGGGCAGCCGCGAAGGCCTCGCGGGCACGTGCCGCCGCGAGTCAGTCGGTCGTTCAGTCAGGCAATGGAACCCACAGGAAGGTGCTGGTAATGCGCAGTTTTGCCGGTCGCGACATTCTCTCCCTCAAGGACTTCAGCCGGGACGAGTTCTTCCGGGTCTTCCAGGTCGCCGACGACCTGCGCCCGTTCGCCCGCGACCGGCGCAACTCGGACCTGCTGAAGAACAAGACGCTCCTCACGGCGTTCTACCAGCCGAGCACCCGGACGCGCCTCTCCCACGAGGCCGCCATGCATCGCCTTGGTGGGCAGGTGCTGGGCTTCTCCGACTCGAAGATGACCCGCGCCGGCGACTTCTACCAGGAGTCGATCAAGGACACCTTCCACATGCTGGAGTACTACGCGGACGTGATCGCGATCCGCCACTTCCAGCAGGGCGCCCCGGCGGAGGCAGCCAAGTGGGCGTCCGTGCCGGTCATCAACTGCGGCGACGGCTGGGGCGAGCATCCAACCCAGGTCCTGACCGACCTCTACACGATCCTTCTCGAGAAGGGCACGCTCGACGGCCTGACCTACCTCCTCGTCGGCGACATGCGCATGCGGACGATGCACTCGATCCTCTACGCGCTAAGCCAGTTCGACGCGAAGGCGATCGTCGTCGGCCCGCCGGACATGTCGCTCCTGCCGGAGTTCAAGGCCGAGCTCGACGAGCTCAACGTGGATTACGCCGAGGCCGGCGACGTGCGCGACGTCATCAACGAGGCCGACATCATCTACATGGAGCCGGTCGTCCAGGCCGACTACACCGCCTCACGCCAGGAGCGGACCGGCACGACCGGCCTCACGCCCCCGGAGTACGTCGTGAGCCGCGAGCTGCTGCGCGAGAAGGCCAAGCGCAGCTCGATCATCCTCCACTCCCTTCCGCGCATGGACGAGCTTCCCGCCGACGTCGACGCCACGCGCCACCAGCGCTACTGGGCGGAAGCCTTCAACGGTGTCGTGCTCAAGATGTCGCTCCTCTCGCTCATCCTCGGCGCCGCCGAGTAAAGGGGAACACGATGCAGACGGACCTGCGCGGCCGCGACCTCATCAGCCTCCAGGAGTGGACCCGGGAGGAGATCGACACCGTCCTCGAGGTCGCCCTCCAGCTCAAGCGCGAGCGAGCCCTCGGGATCCCCCACCCGCTCCTGCGGGACAAGGTCCTGGCGATGCTCTTCTTCTTCTCGTCCACCCGCACGCGAGCCTCGTTCGAGGCCGGGATGGCCCAGCTGGGAGGCCATGCCCAGTTCATCGAGAGCCGGACCACCCAGATCGCCCACGGCGACACGCCCAAGGAGATCGGCCAGATCCTCGGCCGCTACAACGACGGGATCGCAATCCGCAACGTCGATTGGGGCGCCGGAAACACCTACATCCGGGAGGTCGCCGCGGCCAGCCGGGTGCCAGTCCTCAACATGCAGTGCGACCTGTACCACCCGCACCAGTCGCTCGCCGACCTTCTGACCATGAAGGAGAAGAAGGGCGACCTGCGGGGCAGGACGATCGCGATCAGCTGGGCCTACGCGGCAAGCTACCAGAAGCCGATCAGCGTGCCCGTGGACCTCTCGCTGCTGACCACGCGCTACGGGATGCACGTGCGGCTGGTCCACCCGCCTGAGTTCCGGCTGCCGCCGGACCAGGTGGCGCAGGCCGCCGAGAACGCCCGGCGCTCGGGCGGCTCGTTCGAGCTGATGGACGACTTCGACGCCGGCATGCGCGGCGCGGACATCGTCTACGCCAAGAGCTGGGGCGCCATGCTCACCGCCAAGGACGAGACCGAAGGCGCCGAGATCGCGAAGAAGTACACCGACTGGATCACGGACGAGCGGCGGATTGGGATGGCCGGCGAGGACGCGATCTACATGCATCCGCTCCCCGCGGAGCGGGGGGTCGAGGTGGCCGACGCCGTCATCGACGGCCCCCACTCGGCCGTCTACGACGAGGCCGAGAACCGGCTCCACGCGCAGAAGGCGGTCATGGCGCTCACGATGCGGTAGGGCTGCAGGACCGGCGTGGCCGGCCTCCCGCTCGGGAGGCCGGCCACCTTCCGACTCCACTCGATCGAGGGACGCGCATGAGTAAGATCGCGGTTGTCGCCGTCGGCGGCAACTCACTCATCAAGGATTCGAAGCACCAGGAGATCGCCGACCAGTACGCCGCTGCCGTCGAGTCGGCCAGGCACGTGGTCGGGATGATCGAGCAGGGCTGGGACGTCCTGCTGACCCACGGGAACGGCCCGCAGGTCGGGTTCATCCTGCGCCGCTCCGAGCTGTCGCGCGCCGAGCTGCACCCCGTGCCGCTCGACTATTGTGGCGCGGACACGCAGGGCGCCATCGGATACATGTTCCAGCGCGCGCTGCGGAACGAGTTCCGGAAGCGCGGCATGGACAAGCACGCCGCCACGGTCATCACCCAGACCCTGGTGGACCGGGACGACCCCGCGTTCAAGAAGCCGAGCAAGCCGATCGGCTCCTTCATGGATCAGGCGATGGCCCTCGAGCACCAGAAGGACGATGGCTGGAGCGTCGTCGAGGACGCGGGCCGCGGCTGGCGGCGTGTCGTGCCGTCGCCGCTCCCCGTGAAGATCGTCGAGTTCGACGCGATCGTCTCGCTCCTCCGCTCCGGGTTCACCGTGGTCGCATCGGGCGGCGGCGGGATCCCGGTCATCGAGGAGGGCGGCGACCTGGTGGGCATCGAAGCCGTGATCGACAAGGACTACGCCGCCTCGACCCTCGCCCGGGACCTGAAGGCCGACCTGTTCGTGATCACGACCCAGGTCGACAAGGTGGCCCTGAACTTCGGCAAGCCGAACGAGCAGCTCCTGGATGTCATCACGCTCGCCGAGGCGAAGGAGTACCTCGCCCAGGGCCACTTCCTGGCCGGATCGATGGGACCCAAGGTCCAGGCGATCATCTGGTACCTCGAGGGGGGCGGCACGGAAGCCCTCATCACGAGCCCGGAGAACATCGAGCGCGGGCTGACCGGCGAGACCGGGACCCGCTTCGTCCGCTGACCGTGCCCCGCGTGGGCTGAATCGCGGTCCGTCGAGCCGGATCGGCCGTCCGCGGCCGATCCAGTCGATCCGCCGACCACCCGGCGCGTGGCCGGGACGCAAGGGAGATCCGACGGCATGAGCACGCTCCTCGTCTCCGGTTGCGATTCCGTCGTCACGATGGACGACGCCGGGACCGAGCTGCCCGGCGGGTCCATCCTGGTGGAGGACGGCGTCGTCCGCTGGGTCGGCGTCGGCAACCCGCCCGGCTGGGCAGCCGCGGACGCCGAGGTCCTCGACGGTCGCGGCTGCGTGGCGATCCCGGGCCTCGTCAACACCCACCACCACCTGTACCAGGTCCTGACCCGCGCCCGCGCGCAGGACAGCAACCTGTTCGGCTGGCTCACCGAGCTCTACCCGGTTTGGGCCGGCCTCGACGGCGAGTGGGTGCGAGCCGCCGCAGCCGTCGGGCTCGCGGAGCTGGCGCTATCGGGCTGCACCACCTCGACGGACCACCACTACGTCTTCCCCGCCGGAGCCGGCGACCTGCTCGCGGCGGAGGTCGAGGCGGCGCAGGTGATCGGCGTGCGCTTCCATCCCTGCCGTGGGTCGATGGACCTGGGCGCCTCCGCGGGCGGGCTCCCGCCCGACGCCGTCGTCCAGGCCGCGGACGCCGTGCTGCGCGAAACCGAGGACGCCGTTCGCCGTTACCACGACCCGGCACCCGGGGCGATGCTGCGCATCGCGATCGCGCCGTGCTCGCCCTTCTCGGTCACCGACGGGCTGATGCGCGAATCCGTGGCCCTGGCGCGCCGGCTCGGCGTCCGGCTTCACTCCCACGTGGCGGAGACGCCGGACGAGGAGGCCTTCTGCCTGGAGCGCTTCGGGTGCCGGCCGGTGGAGCTGTTCGACCGTCTCGGTTTCCTCGGCGACGACGTCTGGCTCGCCCACGCCGTGCACCTGTCGAGCCGGGACATCGACCGCCTTCGCGCGACCGGCACCGCGATCGCCCACTGCCCGACCTCGAACCTGCGGCTCGGATCCGGACTCGCCCCGGTCCGCGAGCTCGTCGACGCGGGCGTGCCCGTGGGGCTCGGCGTGGACGGCTCGGCATCCAACGACGGCGGCCACATGCTCGGGGAGGTGCGCCAGGCGCTCCTCGTCGCGCGCGGCCGCGGCGGACCCGGCGCGATGCGCGTCCGGGAAGCGCTCCGGCTGGGCACCCGCGGCGGCGCCGCATGCCTGGGCCGCGACGACCTCGGCTCGCTCGAGCCGGGCAAGCGGGCGGACGTCGCGCTGTTCGACGTGACCGGGCTGGCGAGCGCCGGCACGGAGGCGGATCCGGTCGCCGGGATGGTCCTCGCCTGGCCGCAGCGGGTGCGCCATCTCCTCGTGGAGGGCCGGATCGTGGTGCGCGACGGCGTCCTTGCCACGTCCGACGAGGCCACGCTCGCGGCGGAAGCGCACCGGGTGGCGCGCCGGATCCACGCGCGGGACGGCCTGAACCGGTGAGCTCCCGCGTGGCAGCCCGCGGCCCAGTGCCGGCGCCCCACGGCCGGCTGAAACGCACTGGGGAACCGGCGCGTGGCGGGTGCGCCGGAAGGAGTATCATAGACGTCAGACGACTAGCGTCTGGAGCTCCCCGGGATGCGGGGCTCGACCCGTTCATGATGATCACCTCGCAAACCTGAGCCCAGGGGAGGGGTAGCAGATGCGACTCGCACGTCGAATGGAGCGAATCGGGACGGAGACCGCGTTCGAGGTGGCCGCGCGTGCCCGCGTGCTCGAGGCAACCGGCGTCGACGTCGTGCACCTGGAGGTCGGCGAGCCGGATTTCGACACGCCCGCCAACATCCGGGCGGCAGCCAAGCGAGCCCTCGACGAGGGCAAGACCCATTACGCCCCGTTCCCGGGGATCCCGGAGCTCCGCGCGGCCATCGCGGACGACGCCACCGCGCGGAAGCGCTTCCCGGTCGTGCCGGAGCAGGTCTTCGTCACCGTCGGCGGCAAGGGCGTGATGCTCTACGCGATCGAGGCGCTCGTCGACGAGGGCGACGAGGTGCTCGTGCCCGACCCGGGCTACCCGATCTACGAATCGCTCGTCAGCTGGATCGGCGGCAGGCCCGTCCCGGTCCCGATCCGCCAGGCCAACGACTTCCGCCTCGACCCGGACGAGCTCGCCTCGCTCGTCACGCCGCGCACCACGATGATCGTGCTGAACTCGCCGGCCAACCCGACCGGCGGCGTCCTCACCCGCGCGGACCTCGAGAAGATCGCGGAGGTCGCCCAGGCTCACGACCTGGTCGTCCTGGCCGACGAGATCTACGGCCGCATCCTGTACGAGGGTGAGCACGTCTCGATCGCCAGCCTGCCGGGAATGGCCGAGCGCACGATCGTCCTCGACGGCTTCTCAAAGACCTACGCCATGACCGGCTGGCGCCTGGGTTACGCGATCGTGCCCGAGTGGCTGGCGTTTGCCTTCGGCCGGCTCCTCATCAACTCGGTCAGCAACGTCTCCAACTTCTCCCAGTACGGCGCCGTCGAGGCGCTGCGCGGCCCGCAGGACGAAGTCGACGCGATGGTGCGCGAGTTCCGCGCCCGGCGCGACCTGGTCGTGGACGGGCTCAACGCCATCCCGGGCATCAGCTGCCTGCGGCCCTCGGGCGCGTTCTACGTCTTCCCCGAGGTGTCGGGGACCGGCCTCTCCGGGGCCGAGCTCGCCCACCGGCTGCTCTACGAGGCGGGCGTCTCGACCCTCGCAGGGACTGCCTTCGGCGGGGTGGGCACCGACCACATCCGCCTGAGCTACGCCACCTCGCAGGCCAACATCCGCACGGCGCTCGAACGGATCGGGCAGTTCGTGGGCAAGCTCGGCGTTTCGGTCTAGGACCGGACGAGACGAGCACGACGAAGGGATGGATGCCGTGGCCGAGACTGCCGGACTGACCCGGGTTGACGAACTCTACGCGGAGGCCGAACGCCAGTTCGCGGACTGGGAGGTGGTCAAGGACGTCGTCGACGAGATGATCGACCTCGCCCTCAACTATCGCCAGTCGGGGCATCCCGGCGGTAGCCGATCGAAGGTCCACATCCTCCTCTCGCTGCTGCTGTCCGGCGCCATGCGCTGGGACATCCGGCGCCCGTGGCTCCCCTTTGCCGACCGATTCGTCCTCTCCGCCGGGCACACAGTGCCCGGCGTCTACGCCGCTCTCGCGGTCCTCAACGAGACGCTGCGGGCGCGTCGCGAGCTGACCGGCGACGAGCGGTTCGCGTTCCCCGACGACGGCCGCTGGGCGCTGACCTGGGAGGACCTGCTGACCCTGCGCCACCGCGGCGGATTGCCGGGCCACGCGGAGATGGCCGGCAAGACCCTCTTCCTGAAGTTCAACACGGGCCCCTCCGGCCACGGCATGCCGCCCGCCGCGGGCGAGGCGCTGGCCCTCAAGCTCGCCGGCTGCGAGGACGTCCGGGTCTTCGCCGTCGAGGGCGAGGGCGGCCTGACGCCCGGCGCGAGCGCCGAGACGCGGAATGCGGCCTGGGGCCTGGGGCTCTCCAACCTGGTCTTCCTGGTGGACTGGAACGACTTCGGGATCGACGAGTTCCGCGCCTCCTCGGTGATCCCGGGGACGCCCGAGACGTGGTTCGCGAGCTACGACTGGCGGGTCACGGGGACGCCGGACGGGATGGCGTTCGCTCCGGTGACGCGCGCCGTCCTCGAGGCAGCCCGCGGCGACAACCCGGGGAAGCGCCCGTCGATGGCCTGGTTCCGCACCCGCAAGGGGCGCGGCTACGGCAAGTACGACGCCCCGAGCCACGGCACGCCCCACGCGATGAACGCGCCGGCGTTCTGGGCCGTCCGCCACGAGTTCATGGCGAAGTACGGCTTGGCCTACGAGGGCGTCGACGAGCCCGCCCCCGCCGACCCGGCGGAGCGCGCCCGCCAGGCCGAAGCCAACCTGCGCATCGCCATCGGCGCCCTGCGCGCCCGGCCCGACGTCGTCGCGGCAATCTCGGACCGCCTCGTCGAGCTGGCCGCGCGGGTACCCGAGCGCATGCCCACCTTCAACCTCGGGAGCAGCGGGGCACGCCTGGTCGAGGATCCCCGCATCTTCGACTACCGGGCCTATCCGCCGCAGATCTGGAAGCAGCCCGGCGAGAAGGCCCCCAACCGTGCCGCGCTGGCCGCCTGGGGCGCATGGGTCAACTCGTTCGCCAGGGCCGAGTACGGCCGTCCGCTCTTCATCGCGGCGTCCGCGGACCTCGCCGAGTCGACCAACCTCGCCGGGTTCGCCAAGGGGTTCGGCGACCGGGAGGGCTGGGGCTGGTACGAGCGCGACGCGAACCCGCGGGGCGCGCTCCTGCCGACCGAGATCACCGAGTTCACCAACGCCGGCATGATGGCCGGACTCGCCACGGTCAACCTGGCCGACGACCCGCGGGCCGCCTTCAACGGCTTCTGGGGCGCCTGCTCGACCTACGGCTCGTTCAGCTACCTCAAGTACGGCGAGATGCGGCTCTTCAGCCAGCTCGTCCAGGACACAGAGCTCAAGGTGGGCAAGGTGCTCTGGGTGGCGGGCCACTCGGGGCCGGAGACCGCCGAGGATTCTCGGACCCACTTCGGGATCTTCGCGACCGGGGTGACGCAGCTGTTCCCCGAGGGCCACGTCATCGACCTGCACCCCTGGGAGTACAACGAGGTCCCGGTTGTCCTGGGCGCGGCGCTGGCCCAGGCGGCGCCGATCGTCGCGCTCCACCTGACGCGCCCGCCGATGGAGATCCCGGACCGCGAGGCCCTGGGCATGCCCTCCCACTTCGAGGCCGCCCGCGGCGCATACGTGTTGCGCGACTTCCGTCCGGGGCGCCCCGCGATGGGCACGGTCTTCGTGCAGGGCACGACGAGCACGGCCAACCTGGTGAAGCTCCTCCCCGACCTCGACCGCGAAGGCCTCAACGTCAAGGTCGTGGCGGCGATCAGCCCGCAGCTCTTCCGGCTGCAGGCACCCGACTATCGGGCCCGGACCGTCACCCCGGCCGACCGGATCGACGGGATGGCGCTCACCAACCGGGCCGCCCGGCTGATGAGCGACTGGGTGGACGGGCCCCTGGCCCTCGAGTATTCGATGGGCTCCGACTGGGACAACCGCTGGCGGACCGGCGGCACCCTCGACGAGGTGATGGACGAGGCGCACCTGACGCCGCCGCACATCCTGGCGGGAATCGAGCGCTTCGTGCGGGAGCGCGAGGCGCGCCTGCGGAGGGTGCGGGACGCCCTCGAGGCCGCGGAGTCACGCGGGACGGGCCGGGCGTGATCCGGCCGGTCCTGCCGCACACATTCCAGCAGATCCAATCCATGGCAGCCGATATCACTCAGCGGGGTGCGCAATGCGACGACTAGGACTCGAGCGGGAGCTCGTGGACGCGACGGTGTACGAGAACACGGTGGCGCGCTTCCGGGAGGCCCGCATCGGACTCCCGACCTTCGCGCAGCTCGCCGACCCATCGCTGATCCCGGCCAACGTCCGGGCGGCGCTGAAGGACGTCGGTCCTGACGACGCGCACCCGCTGAACCTCTTCCGCGTCCACTGGTACAACGACAGCTCGCGGCGCGAGCTGGTGCCGGTCCCCGAGCACATGGTGCTCCCGAAGTCGCTCACCGGCGTCGACGCCCGCATCGTCGTGGCCTTCGGCGACCGCTTCCCGATGATCAACGCCCACAAGGTCCTGGCAGCCTACGGCTGCCTCGCGCCGCGGGTCATCACCGGGCAGTTCGACCCGACGCGCCACCGCGCGATCTGGCCCTCCACGGGCAACTACTGCCGCGGCGGCGTCGCAATCTCCCGGATCATGGGCTGCCGCGGCGTCGCCGTACTCCCGGAGGGCATGAGCCAGGAGCGCTTCGACTGGCTCGGGAATTGGGTCGTCGATCCGTCCGACATCATCAAGACCCCGGGCACCGAGAGCAACGTCAAGGAGATCTACGACAAGTGCGATGAGCTCTCCCTCGACCCGGCGAACGTGATCTTCAACCAGTTCTCCGAGGTCGGAAACCACATCGCCCACTATCTCGCGACCGGATCGGCGCTCCTGCACATCTTCGAGTCGATGCAGGAGAAGGAGCCGGACCTCCGCCTGCGGGCCTTCACCTCCGCCACCGGTTCGGCCGGCACGATCGGCGCCGGCGACTTCCTCAAGGAGCGGACCGGCTCCCTGACCGTCGCGGTTGAGGCGCTGGAATGCCCGACCATGCTCAGCAACGGGTTCGGCGAGCACAACATCCAGGGCATCGGCGACAAGCACATCCCGCTGATCCACAACGTCATGGCCACGGACGTGGCGCTGGCGATCTCCGACCGGGCGACCGACCAGCTGGGCATCCTCTTCAACACCGAGGTCGGCCACGCCTACCTCGCCCGGCGGCGCGGGGTGCCGCAGGAGACGATCGACAACCTGTCGGCCCTGGGCCTCTCGAGCATCTGCAACGTGCTCGCGGCCATCAAGACCGCCAAGTACTACGACATGGGCCCGGACGACGTGATCGTGACCGTGGCGACCGACGGCGCGGCGCTCTACCCGAGCGAGAAGGCGATGGCGCTGGCGCGCGACTTCGCGGGCGGGTTCGACGACGTGTCCGCCGGCGAGGTCTTCGGCGAGCACCTCCTCGGGGCGACCACGGACCACCTGCTCGAGCTCAGCCGGGAGGACCGCGAGCGGATCTTCAACCTCGGCTACTTCACCTGGGTCGAGCAGCAGGACGTGCCGATCGAGGAGTTCCGGGTCCGCAAGGACCAGAAGTTCTGGACCGACATGCGCACGATCGTGAAGGACTGGGACCGCCTGATCGACGAGTTCAACGCGCGAACCGGGGTGCTGGAGGCGCTGTGAGCGCGCCGGCGGGCGTCCTGTCGAGCGCCCTGGTCTGCGCCGGGTGCGGCGCGTCCCCGGCGCTCGACGACCCCTATCCGTTCCGCTGCCCGAACGCGGGCGGGGGCACCGGCACCGACCACGTCCTGCGCCGCCTGCTCGACCTGTCGGCGGTCGAGTTCCCGTCCGCCGGCGGCGTCCACGAAGCAGAGAACCCCTACCTCCGGTACCGCCGCCTCTTTCACTCGTGGCACGTCGCCCGGGCAGGAGGGATCTCCGACGACGAGTACTGCGCGCTTGTCGAGCGCCTCGACGGTGAGGTGGCGCGGGTCGACGGCCACGGGTTCGTTCCCACGCCGTTCGCTCGGGCCGACGCCCTGAGCGCCCAGCTCGGGTTCGCGCCCGGCGGCGGGCTCTGGGTCAAGGACGAGACCGGCAACGTGTCGGGCTCGCACAAGGCCCGCCACCTGTTCGGCCTGCTGGTCCACCTCGAGGTGATGGAGCGCCTGGGCCGGGCCGACCCGGCCCAGCGACCCCACCTCGCGATCGCGAGCTGCGGCAACGCGGCTCTCGCCGCGGCGGTGATCGCCGCCGCCGGCCGGCGCGTGCTGGACGTGTTCGTGCCGGAGGACGCGGATCCGGTCGTCGTGGCCCGCCTCACGGAGCTCGGGGCGCAGGTGAGCACCTGCGTCCGGGAGCCGGGCGTTCCCGGCGACCCCACCTATCACCGGCTCCGCCGGGCCCTCGACGATGGGGCGCTGCCATTCACCTGCCAGGGCAACGAAAACGGGCTCGCGGTCGAGGGTGGGTTCACGCTCGGCTACGAGATGGCCGCGGCGCTGGCCGGCGGGCCGGGACTGGATCGGATCGTGATCCAGGTGGGGGGCGGCGCCCTAGCGAGCGCCTGCGTCGAGTCGATCGACGAGGCGGTCGCGCTCGGGGCGCTGGCCAGGGTGCCCCGCTTCCACGCCGTGCAGACCGAGGGCGCCTGGCCGCTCCGCCGGGGCTTCGACCGGGTCGCCGCGCGCCTGCCGGCCGACCCGACACCGGCCGACGTGGGCGCGGCGCTCACCTACGCCGCGAGACACCGCTCGGCGTTCATGTGGCCCTGGGAGGAGGCGCCCCACAGCGTGGCGCACGGGATCCTCGACGACGAGACGTACGACTGGCTCGCACTCGTCGAGGGGATGCTGCGCTCCGGTGGCAGCCCGGTCGTGGTGGGCGAGGACCTGCTGATCCGGGCGAACCGGCTCGCGGTGGACGCCACCGGGATCGATGTCGACGAGACGGGCTCGTCCGGGCTCGCCGGGCTGATGGCGCTGCGCGACCACGGGGAGATCGGCGACCACGAACGGGTCGCCGTCCTGTTCACCGGGGTGCGCCGCTAGGCGGTCGCCGGTGCCGCGGGGTGAACCCCCGCCATCAGCATGCCGATCTCCTCGCGGGTCGCCGTCCGGGGGTCGGCCGAGCCGATGATCGCACCCTCGTACATGACGAGGATGCGGTCGGACAGGGTCATGACCTCGTCGAGGTCCTCGGAGACGATCACGGTGGCGGTGCCGCTGTCGCGCTGGGCGACCAGGCGCTGGTGGATGTACAGCGAGGCCGAGACATCGATTCCGCGCGTCGGCTGTGCGACAAGGAGGACCTGCGGCTGGCCGGACAGCTCGCGGGCCATGATCGCCTTCTGGATGTTGCCGCCGGATA
This sequence comes from Chloroflexota bacterium, assembly GCA_034435355.1. GTDB lineage: Bacteria > Chloroflexota > Limnocylindria > Limnocylindrales > CSP1-4 > CTSoil-043. Next base: position 19,957 of record DAOTXE010000087.1, on the reverse strand, counting down.
GGCTCCGCACCGGGGTGTCCAGGCTCGGGGTCTTCACGTTGAACGCGCTGACCAGATCCTGGCAATGCCGGCGGATCGCCCGGGCGCGAAGGAAGCCGAGCCGGCTGAACGCGCTGCTGCCGTAGTCGACCAGGAGCAGGTTCTCGGCGACGCTGAAGTCGGGGACCACGCCATCGCGCATCCGCTCCTCGGGCACGTAGCCGAGCCCGGCAGCCCGGATCGCGGCGGGGCCGTGGCCCGCGAGGTCTGCCTCGTTGAGCCGGATCGAGCCGCTCGTGGGCGGCCGGAGCCCGGCGATCGCCTCGGCCAGCTCCCGCTGCCCGTTGCCGGCCACGCCCGCGATGCCGACGAGCTCGCCGGAATGCACCTCGAAGCTGACGCCGCGCACCGCATCGGTCCCCCGGTCGCTCGTCACGCGGAGGTCCCGCACCACGAGTCGCGCCGGGCCCGGCACACCCTTCGGCGGGGATTCCTCGGCCGCGACCTGGTGGCCCACCATCATCTCCACGAGCCGCTCGCGGGACGCCTCGGCGGACGGCAGCGTGCCGACGACGTGACCGCCGCGAAGCACGGTGATCCGGTCGGAGAGGTCGAGCACCTCGCGGACCTTGTGCGAGATGAAGACGAGGCCCCGGCCGTCCCTGGCCATCTGGCGCAGCACGGCAAACAGGTCGCCGACCTCCGTCGGGGTCAGAACCGCCGTCGGCTCGTCGAGGATGAGGAGCTCCACGTCGCGGTAGAGCGCCTTGATGATCTCGACACGCTGGCGCTCGCCCACGGAGAGTTGCCAGACCAGGGCCTGCGGGTCGACCTTGAGCCCGTACCGCCCCGATAGCTCGTCGATGCGGGCCGAGACCGCCTCGAGGCTGGTCAGCGGTCCGCGCGTCGACTTCGCGCCGAGCGCCACGTTCTCGGCGACGGTGAGCGTGTCGACGAGCATGAAGTGCTGGTGGATCATCCCGATGCCGTGGCGGATCGCGCTCGCCGGCGAGCCGATCGACACCCGCCGGCCGTTGATCCAGATCTCGCCCTCGTCGGGGTGGTAGAGCCCGTAGACCACCCGCATGAGGGTGCTCTTGCCGGCGCCGTTCTCGCCGAAGAGGGTGTGAACCTCTCCGGCGCGAACGTCGAAGTCGACCTTGTCGTTGGCGACCACCCCGGGGAAGCGCTTGGTGATCTTGCGCATCTCGAGGATCGGGACGCCGGCAGTGCCGGTCGCGCCCCCCGGGGTGGCCACCTCGACGGTCATCGTCCTCGACTCACCGGTCGAGGTGCTGTACGGAACGCTGATCGATCACTGCGGGACGTTGACCGTGCCCTCGGTGATCCCCTTGATCAGGTCGTTCGCCTTCGCCAGGACATCGGCCGGCAGGGTGTAGCCGGAGTTGAACTGGATCTGCTCGCCGCCGTTGCCCAGCGTCCCGGTGAACGTGGCGCCGCCGAGCTTGCCGGTCTGGATCGTGGCAAAGATCTGCTCGAGGATCGGGGCCCAGTTGTAGACCTGGCTGGAGACCACCTGGCTCGGCGCAAGGGACGCCTGGGTCCACTGCGTTCCGAACCACGGGAGGTTCTTCGACTTGGCAACGCCGATGGCCCCGACGACCGCCTGGGCCGTGCCGGTGAGCACGTCGGCCTTGTTGGCGACGAACGTCGTGGCCGCGGCGGACATCAGGCTGACATCGCTGAAGGAACCCGTGTAGACGGGGTTGCAGGTGATCGATGCGACGATCGATTTGGCGCCGGCGCAGAAGCCGTCAACGTAGAGCTTCGCGTCGCCGACCGCGATCGGCCCGATGACCCCGACCACCTTGGACTTGCTGAGCAGCGCCGCCATGGCGCCCTGGACGTAGCCACCCTCGTTCGAGTTCACCTGGTAGGCGAACACGTTGGGCAGGTTGTAGGTGGACCCCGCCGTGCCCCAGGCAAACGAGACGTTCGGGAACTGGGGCGCCAGCTGCTGCACGATCGAGCCGTACTGCGATCCGTGCGCGATGATCAGGTTGTAGCCCTGCGACGCGTAGTTCTGGATGACGTTCGCCGCCGTGGCGACCACGAACTGGTTGTCCGAGACCGCGACGTCAAGGTTGTACTTCGTCTTGAGCGAGTTCAGCGCCTCCACCATCGACTGCGTGAAGGCAAGGTCGTTGACGGCGCTCGGGGCGACCAGAGCCACCTTGAGGGCGGCGGGGGCCGGGCTCGGGCTCGGCGCGACGGAGGCGGCCGCCGCGGGGCTCGGGCTCGGCGCGATCGTCGGAGCGGGCGTGCTGCTGCCGGAGCACGCTCCAGCGACCAGGGCCACGACGACGGCGGCGAGGCCGAGCGAGAACTTCCGGTCAGGATGTCGTTGCATCAGGTTTCTCCTCGAGGTGGGAAGGGATTGTCTGCCCTGCGGGCAGTGGATGGGCGGAGCACTCGGTCGCGTCAGCCCTCCCTCTCGTATGGTCGGCCGAGCACGGCCGGCTGGCGAAAGCGACGGGCCAGGAACAAGAGGGCCAGCACGGTGATGACGGCCGGCGCGGTGGCAGCCAGGTCGGAGGCGCTCAAGGGGATGATCCCCAGCGATTTCCAGGTCAGGATGACGACGCCGACCAGCCCGTACAGGAGGGACCCGAACATCACGCCGACCGGGCGCCACGCCCCGAAGTAGACGAGCGCGACGGCGATGAACCCCTCGCTCTGGGTCAGGTTGATCTGGAAGATCCCGCCGTACATCAGGAGGCTCGCCCCGGCGAGACCCGCGAACGTGCAGCCGATGATCACGGTCGACCAGCGGATCCGGGCCACGCTCACGCCGAGGCTGTCGGCCGCCGCAGGGTTCTCCCCGACCGCCCGGATCTTCAGCCCGTAAGTCGTTCGGTTGAGGACGAAGGCCACGACGGGGACGAGGAGGAAGGCCAGGTACACGAGCAGGCTCTGGTTGAAGAACATGCCGCCGAGCAGCGGGATGGAGTCGAGCCCCGGGATCCCGGCTGGCGGCAGCGTCGCGATCGGGAGCGGCGTGCCAACGAGCTTCTGGAACAGCAGCGAGCTGAACCCGAGGCCGAACAGGTACACGCCGATCCCGCTGATGCCCTGCTCGGCCTTGAGCGTCACGCTGACGAACGCGGTGATCACGCCCATGAGCGTGCCGGTGGCAGTTCCGGCCAGGATCGCCAGGAGCAGGTTGCCCGTCTGCAGCTCGACGTAGTAGGTGGAGAACGCCCCGAGCAGCATGATCCCGTCCACGCCCAGGTTGATCACGCCGCTCCGCTGGCCGATCGTCTCGCCCAGGGCGGCCAGCAGGAACGGCGTGGCGAGGGCGATGCCGGACGCGATCGTGGTGGTCAGGACATCGACGGTGAAGAACTGGTTCATCGGCCGCCCTCTCCGTCAGCCGCCAGGGGTGGCGGGCTCCCGGGCAGCCTCGGCGGGCGGGCGATTCGCGGGCCGGCGAGCGCGCTCGACTGGGCGCGGGCGCGCCGGCGCAGGTACTCGAGCGAGACGACCAGGACGACGATGGTCCCGCTGAGCGCGGTGACGAGGTCGGAGGGCACGCCGGTCGCAACCTGGAGCGCCGAGCCACCCACGATGAGGCCGCCGAAGAGATACGCGGAGACGATCGTCCAGAGCGGATTGAGCCCGCCGAACAGCGCGACGACGATCCCGTTGAACCCGGCCGAGCCCGTGAATCCGGTCAGGCTGCCGTCGGTGACCATGCGGTGGGAGATGCTCCCGAAGACGAGGATCGCGCCGGCCAGGCCGCACATCGCCCCGCTGAGGGTCATCGCGAGGGTGATCGTCCGCTTGACCGGCATCCCCGCGTACGCCGACGCGTTCCGCGAGAGCCCGACGGCCCGCACCTGGAACCCGAAGCTCGTACGCCACAGCAGGACGTACACGCAGATCGCGACGACCACGGCGATCGGGACGCCGAGGTGGAGCTGGGTTCCCTTGAGGAGGATGGGGAGCTGCGCGGCGGCCGGCAGCACCTTCGTCTCGGGGATCAGGCCACCGGTCGAGGTCGGCGAGGTGTCCACCAGCGGGCCGGCGAGGAGGTAGTTCATGACCTGGACGGCGACGAGGTTGAGCATGATCGTGCTCAGGATCTCGTTGACGTTGTAGTGGGCCTTGAAGAAGCCCGGGATCGCGCCCCATGCCGCGCCGCCCAGGGCCCCAGCGAGGAGCACCAGGGGCATCAGGACGAAGCCGGGGAGGTCGGGGAACGCCAGCGCGGCCGCGGCGCTGGCCAGCCCGCCCATCGCGATCTGGCCTTCGCCCCCGATGTTGAAGACGTTGGCCCGGAAGGCGATGCAGATCCCGACCCCGACGAGGAGCAGTGGCACCGCCTGGATCGCGGTGCTGCTCAGCGCGTAGCTCCCGCCGAATGCCCCCTCGAGGAGGGCCCGGTAGCCGGTGACGGGATCCGCGCCCAGGGCCAGCATCATGACCGCGCCGAACGCCAGGGCGACGACGAGCGCCGAGGGAAGGGCGAACCAGGTCAGGAGGAAGCGAGCCAGTCCAGCGCTGCCGCCGGTGAGCGTCGCCCCGGTCGGCTCGTTCGACTCAGGCTCGCGCATCTCCGCCCCTTAGACGATAGTCATCTGACGTCCGTCTTGCGGCTGCATTGTGGCACGGCCGCGAAAGCCGGTCCCCAGTGCCATTCGGCCTGTTGTCGCGTCCTCCGCGCGGCGGTGCCCGACCAGCTGCCGGGCAGGCTCGCCCGTGCCAACGCACGGGGACGGTTCGGGCCCGCAGCTGCCCCGCCCGGTCCGAACCGGCCGGAAGACGGGCGCTACGATGTGCGGGTGCTCCGTCCACGCTCCCGGCTACACCGCCTGCTCGCGCCGATCATGGTCCTGTGCCTCGCCGTCGGCGGGGCGACCGGCCTTCCCCTGGCCTCGCCGATCGCCGCGGCCACGTCCGCCGGTCCGGCACCTGGGGATCCCGGGTCGGCGGCCAGTCCGCGCGCCGCCGCGGTTGCGACCGCTCCCTGCCCCGGCAGCTCGTTCGAGTGCATCACGCTCGCGGTCCCCAGGGACCACTTCGCCGCGACCGGCCCGACCTGGGACGTGACCTTCGCGATCCAGCGCGCCACGAAGGTGTCGAAGGGCGTCTTCGTGACGATCACCGGCGGCCCGGGCTCGAGCGGGATCGCAGCGGCGGACAGCTACACGGCGGCCTTCGACCCGTCGATCACGGCGAACTACGACATCGTCTTCCTGGACCAGCGAGGGGTCGGCCTCTCGCACCCGATCCAGTGCCCGGACGCGAGCGCGACGTACTACGCCAGCCCGGCCGACCCGAACGTGCCCGCCGACCGGCCCGCCGCCGCGCTCGCTGCCCAGGCCTACGCGGCTGACTGCGTCGCCGAAGCGAAGGCAGACCCCGCGGACCTGCCCTTCTACTCCACGAGGCAGGCGGTCGAGGACCTCGAGGCGATCCGCGCCTATCTCGGCGTGGACAAGCTCGATCTCTACGGCGAGAGCTACGGGACCCAGTACGTCCAGACCTACGCGGCCGCCCATCCCGACCATGTCGCCGCCCTGTTCCTCGACGGGCCAGTGGACCTGACGGTCGACGGTCCCACCTACAACGGGGAAGCCGCGCGCGCGTTCGAGGACGCCCTGACGGCTACGCTGGCCGACTGCGCCGCCCACCGCTCGTGCTCTCTCGACGTGGGCCGCGGCACGGCGGCGGCGGCCTACGACCGGATCGCCGGCGAGCTCGCGAGTGGACCGCTCCAGTTCCGCTTCCCGACGGCCCGCGGCACGTTCGTCACCCGCACGCTCACCGCCACGGATCTGCAGACGGCGGCCGTGAGCTACCTGTACAGCCAGTTCAGCCGCATGCTGCTCGAGCGGGCTTTGGCGGCCGCGGCGCGCGGCGACCTGGTGCCCCTGGCGCGACTCGCCTACGACGGGCTCGGCGTGGATCCCGAGACGCTGGCCGCGACCGCCGACCCGAGCTGGTCCGACGCGATGTACTACGCCGTCGAATGCCAGGACTACGCCTACTACCCACAGGCCGGCGATCCGGCCGCCCGTTTCGCGGCCTGGACCGCCGCCGGGGACGCGGCGGGAATCGGGGCGCTCCGGCTCGGCAGCACCTACTACGGCGACCTGCCGTGCCTCTGGTGGCCGGCGCAGCCGGCCACCGGCGCGCGCCCGGCACCGCTCACCGTCACGCCGTACCCGATCCTCGTCCTGACGGCGACGCTTGACCCGGCCACACCGATCGCGAACGCGATGCGGATCTACGGCCGCGCCTCGAACGCCTACTTCATCGTCCAGACCGGCGGTCCGCACGTCATCTTCGGCCGCGGGAACGCCTGCCCCGACAACCTGGTGACGGACTTCCTCGCGACGGGAACCCCGCCCGCGACACGCGTCACGGTGTGCGCCGGGCGTATCGCCGAGCCGTACGTGCGGCTGGCCCAGCCGATCGCATCCGGCTACCGGACGTCGCTCCAGCTCATGTCATCGATGGCGGATCAGATCCTCAACACCGACGACTACAACTACCGGCTCTCGGACAGCAGCATGAGGATGGGTTGCGATTTCGGCGGGACCCTCGAGTACCGCCCCGGGAGCAGCGCAACGGCGCTCGTCCTGCGGGCGTGCGCATTCACGAGCGGGCTTGCCATGACGGGTAGCGGAAGGATCGGCGACGACGGCTCGATCAGCCTGGACGTGAGCGTCCGGGGCGCCCGTCTCCGCTACACCGACGACGCCAACGGTCATCGTACGGTGCGGGGCACGCTGCGCACCTGACCGCCACGCGGGCGGCCGCTGCCCTGGCGATCACGAAGCCGGGTCGGCCCCGGCGCCTACCGGCTCCTACCGGCTCCTACTGGCTCCTACCGGCTCTGGAGCGTGTGCGCGGGGGCCTGCTTGGCGAGCGTGGGCAACCACCGGCTGCCGATCTCGATCCGATCGTGGAGTCTCGAGGCAAGCCCAAGCCGGACCCCGCGCAGGGGACGCAGCGAGGCGCACTCGATCCAGAGGCCGCTGCCGTGGACCTCGATCGTCATCGGCTGGCCGCACGCGCTGCAGAACGGGTGGTCGTGCGAGGCCATCTCGATTCGCTCGCGGGCGAGGTCCTCGTCGGTATGCGTCGCGTAGGTGTTCAGCTTCGTGTAGGTGTTCATCGGTTTCTCCCGTTCCGGGTCGACCCTGGTGCAATCAGGGGTTCTGGATCGATCAAGAACTCCGCTATCGTACGCCATGGCTCTGGATCGGTCAAGATGTCCGGGACATGAACCAGGAGCCGAAGCCGCGCCGCCGATACACGCTCCAGGACCTCGCAACCTCGCTGGGCGTCTCGAAGACGACCGTGTCCAACGCGTTCAGCCGACCGGACCAGCTCTCGCCCGACCTGCGCGCGCGGATCCTCGAGGCGGCTCGCGCCGCGGGCTACGCGGGCCCGGATCCCGTGGCACGGATGCTCCGGACCGGCCGCGCCGGCGCGCTCGGCCTGATCCTTCCGGAGTCCCTGCCGTTCGCGCTCGACGACCCGACGACCGCTGCGCTCATCCGGGGCATCGCCGACGCCTGCGAGGAACGCCGGCTCGGGCTGCTCGTCATTCCGGGGGCGACGCGGGCCCTCGAGCCTCGCGCCATCACGGATGTCGCCGTGGACGGGTTCATCGCCTACTCGCTGCCGAGGGACACCCCGGCGCTGCAGCAGGTGCTCTCGCGCAGGGCGCCCGTGGTCGTCGTCGACGAACCCCGCATCCTGGGGGTGGCGACGATCAGCGTGGACGACCGGGCCGGCGCCCGGATGGCGGCGGACCACCTGGTCGGACTGGGGCACCGGCGATTCGGCATCGTGGCGTCACCATTCCGGCCGGATGGCTACACGGGGCGCGGGGACGAGACCCGCATCGCAGGGTCGGCGTTCGACGTGGCGACCAGCCGGCTCCACGGGTATCGCGCCGCCCTCGCAGGGGCCGGGCTGGCGGCCGCGGACGTCCCGCTCTACGAGTGCGCTCACAGCGACGAGGAGCTCGGGCGGCAGGCCGGTCGCGACCTCCTGGGGCGCGCCGAGCCCCCGACGGCGATCCTCGCGATGAGCGACCGATTCGCGCTCGGTGTGCTCGCTGCGGCGCGGGAACTGCGGATCGACGTGCCGACGGAGCTGTCGGTCACGGGCTTCGACGACATCCCGGGCGCAGCCACCAGCCGGCCGTCCCTCACGACGATCCGGCAGCCGCTGCGCCTGAAGGGGTACGCGGCGGCGCGGCTGCTGCTCGATTCACCATCCGGGTCGCACCGGGATCCCGGCGCGCCCGCGAAACTTGACCGTGACCCGGGCGCTGAACGTCGACACGGGGGAAGCGACGAGCTCGACCTCCCGGTCGAGCTCGTGGTGCGGCGGTCGACGGCGGTCGCACCCGGCCGGTAGGGCGGTCCGGCGAGGGAGGGCCGCGGCGCGGAAGGCGAGGGCTCGGCCCGCGACGCAGCAGCCGACGCGGGCGATGCCGTCAGGCGGCGAGGTCGACCGAAGCGCGGGCCAGATCGGCCAGCTCGGCAACGAGGCTGCCGACCTCGGCGCGGACTGCAGGGTCGGTCAGGACCAGATCCTCGTCGAAGACCTGCGGGGCGAATGGGACCGCCAGCGTGCGGTCGAGCACGTTCGAGCCGGTCCGCCGGACTGTTCGAACCACGGCCTCGATCCCGCCGCGCGCGCCGTTCCGGCCCGGCGAGGTCCCCAGGACGGCGATGGGCTTGCCGGCGAGAAGCCGGACGGGGCCACGCGACGCCCAGTCGAGCGCGTTCTTGAGGACGGCGCTCGTGCCGTCGTTGTACTCGGGCGTGGCGATGAGGAGCGCATCGGCCTCATCGACCGCGCGGCGGAGGTCGTCGACGCTGGCGGGATTTCCGGCCGCCTCGAGATCGCCGTCGTAGAACGGGAGGGAACCGAGGTCGTCGAACGAGCGAACCGTCACGCCGGCCGGGGCGAGCTGTGCAGCCGCGCGGAGGAGGGCCCGGTTGTACGAGCCGCGGCGAAGGCTCCCCGCGAAGCCGAGGATCACGACGTTGTTGTCCACCATCTCCCAAATCTCCGATCCCCGCACGTCGGGCCGGCCGTCTGGCCACGGGCCGCTCGCGGGGACTCCGCGTGAGTCGATGCGGGCAAAGATGCCCGTCGCGTCTCTCACCTTCCTGTTCGCGCGAGGCGCCCGTGCGGATCGCCGATCGCGCGATCTCCCGCCGGCCGCGTACGCTGCGCGTCATCGCTGCGCGGCGTTCGGCGTGGAAGACGGAGGCGGGCTCGATGGCATTCGAAGGCTTCTCGCGCGAGGCGCTGCAGTTCCTCGTCGACCTCGCCGCCCACAACGAGCGGGTCTGGTTCCTGCCCCGCAAGGCGGAGTACGAGCGCCTGCTCAAGCATCCCCTCGAGGCGCTCTGCGTGGACCTTGGCTCGCGCTTCGCGGAGCGGGGGATCCCGCTCGTGGCCGATCCCGCCCGCTCGCCGTTCCGGATCTACCGCGACACCCGCTTCTCGAAGGACAAGTCGCCCTACAAGCCCTACGTGAGCGCCAGCTTCCCCTGGCGGGGAGGCGGACCGGGCGGCTACTCCGGTGGCTACTTCAGGCTGCGTCCGGGAGAGATCTTCCTCGGCGGCGGCATGTACCACCCCGACCCGCCGATGCTCGCGGCATGGAGGGCCGCGGTCGCGGCCCGCCCCACGGGCATCCAGGCCGCGCTCGAGGACCCGGGGTTCGTCGGGGCCTTCGGCCACGTCGACGGCGAGCGGCTCAAGCGGACGCCGGCTGGGTTCCCGGCCGACCACCCGGACGCGGATCTGCTCAAGCTCAAGGACGTGACGTTCGGCCGGCAGCTCACCGACGCCGAGGCATTGTCGGACCGCCTGCCCGACATCCTCGCGGACGGCTTCGCCGCTGCAATGCCGGTGCTGCGGCTCCTGGCGGGTATCGGCGAGACCACGACCGCGTCCGGCGCCTGACCCACGCTGAGCGGAGCCTCGCCGACTCTCTCAGGTCCGGACGCGGGTCTCCAGGCGCGTCTCGACGCGATCGGCGATGGCCTCCGCGAGGCTTGTGCCGAAGCGCCCCGCCAGTCGCTCGAGGAGCGGCCGGCGGAGGCGGACGGGGGCCGACCGCGCCGGCACGCCCGCAGCCTCGGCCGCCAGCTCGACCGCACGCTCGAGGTCGCCGATCTCGTCCACGAGCCCGAGCTCCCGGGCCTCCTCGCCGAGCCACACCTCGCCCGTGGCGAGCGAGCGCACGTGCCCCACCTCCATCCGACGGCCGGTCGCGACCCGGGCCACGAAGGCGGCGTAGAACGCGTCGACGATCGCCTGCTCCTTCGCACGCTCCTCCTCGGTCTCGTCGCGCCATGGCGCGCCCATCCCCTTGAGGCGGCCGGCCCGGTTCTCGGTAACGCTGATCCCGAGGCGGTCGAGCAGGCGCGGGAGCCGCGGACCGGCCGAGATGACGCCGATCGAGCCGACGATGGCATGCGGCTGGGCGACGATCGTGCGCGCGGCCATCGCTGCCAGGTACGAGCCCGACGCACCGGTGCCGCGGATCGCTGCGACGAGCGGCTTCTTCGCCGCCAGCCGCTCAAGGGCCAGGAACATGCTGTCCGAGGCGGTCGCGGAGCCTCCGGGCGAGTCGATGTCGAGCACGACCGCCGGCACGCGCCGCGACTCCCGGAGGCGGCGGACCAGCTCGATCCAGTCCGCCGCCCGAGCCCCGTCCGCGATCGGCCCGTAGAGGCGGAGGATCGCGACCTGGCCGGGCGGGAAGACGCGGCGGAAGCGGGGACGAAAGGCGCGGAGGTTGGTTGCGTTCATCACGCGACAAGCCTAGCCGCCAGCGCGATTCGAGGGCTCCGGGCTCGCCGGCCCCCCGGGACGGAGCCGATTCCCCCGCCGGACGCCCGCTCGCCTTACACATCCCTGGCCTGGATCCGTCGCGGTTCTTACGGTGCGGTTCGATCGTGACGCCTGCGACCTCGAGACGCGCACCCAGGGCGCACGGAGGTCGGACCAGCAGCGCATCGAACGGAGATCAGCCACATGAAGCTCGCACTTCGCGGAACCCTCGCCTCCATGGCCGTCGGCGGCCTTCTCGTCATCGGGTCGGTCGGGTCGGCCTCTGCCGCGCAGCCCACGACGTCGCCGATCGCCCCGGAGATCTCGACGGGCAGCGGTGCAAAGGCCTGCTCGACCGAACGCACCGCGGCCAAGGACAACAACCCCGCCCACCTCGTGGCGCTCGGCGACTGCGAGATCAACCGGCGGCTCGTCACGATCACGGTGCTCCAGGATCGCGTGTCGAACCCCAACGGCCTCACCACCGGCGACCGGTCCGCCCTGCAGGCGCAGTTCACGGCCGACACGACCGGCCTCACGGCGCTGAAGACGAAGATCGACGGCGAGACGGACGTGACGACGCTCCGCTCCGACCTCGGCCTCATCGTCACGGACTACCGGATCTACCTGCTCGTGGTCCCGGTGACCACGGAGGTCATCTCGGCCGACAACGAGGCCGCGACGTTCGGCCGGCTCACCACGGTGGCCGGGAAGCTCCAGGCCCGGATCACCGCCGACCAGGCCGCGGGCAAGGACGTCACCCAGGCAATCGAGGACCTCGCCAGCATGAACGCGGCCCTCGGCCAGGTGAGCACCACCACGCTCGCAGGGATCTCGTCGCAGCTGCTCGGCCTGACGCCCGCCACCTACAACAACAACGGACCGGCCAAGGGTGACCTCCAGGCCGACCACGCGACGCTCCAGGGCTTCCGGACCTCGCTCAACGCGGCCCGAGGCGATGCGGTGGCCTGCCGCACCGCGCTCAAGGGGCTCTGATCCACACCGCGCAGCTACGAGCAACGGCGCCCCCAGAGGAATCCGGGGGCGCCGTTCTGCGATCCGCCGGTCGCAGCGGACCTGAGGACGTGCAGATGGATGCGCCGGAGACGACCGCGCGAGAGCGGCCGTTCGGGCTGTCCGTCCTGGCAATCGGAGCCGTGAGCGTGGGCGCGCTCGCGCTGCTCGGGGCAGCGACCTGCTGACGCTTGTGCTTGCGGTCGTCACGCTGTGGTACCTGTCCCGGCCACGGGTTCGGGCCGCTCTGGGCACCTGAAGGCGCCGCACCCGAAGGCGCCGCACGGCGCACCCGCGATATCCTCTCCCCGTGAACCGCGTGGGCATGCCCTGGGACGCTGCGCCTGCCGAGGCGCCGACCGGTGTGCACGACATCGTCCCTCTCGCTCGCGACACGGAAGTCAGGCTGATGGAGGCCCAGCTCGGCCGGATGCGGGGGATGCTCTTCGGCTACTCGAAGCTGTTCTTCGCGACCATCCGGAACTGGACGCTCGTGTGTGTCGGCCTGCTGGTCCTTGGCTCCGGCGGCATCCTCCCGGCAGCCGTGGTCCCGGTCCCCTTTCTCGTGCCGTTCGCGTTCCTCGAGACCGGCTACCTCTTCTGGTACACGGTCTTCGCGCGGCGTCATGCCGAGTTCCTGGAGCGGGCGATCAATCGCCGGCTCGGGAGCCGGGTGCTGGTGGCACATCGCCTCGAGGCTGCCTACTTCTACCCGCCGGACGCACCCAAGATCGCAGCCCTTTCGCTGGCTCGCCCGCTCGGTTTCATGGGCGCAGCGACGCTCGGATACACGGCCGGCGCCGGGCTCGTGTGGGGAGCGGGGATCGTCGCGACCCTGTCCTACCTCCGCACGCTCGGCGCCGGGATCTTCGAGGGCGGGGCGCCCGGCCTGATCGTGCCCGCGGCGCTCGCCTGGACGGCGGGCAACGCCCTCTACCTCGTGTGGGCGTCGCTGCGACGTGCCGACGAGAACCGACTCGTGGCGGCGCTCCGAGACGCCTACGCCGAGGACCCGGCGGCTGCATTCGACGGGCACGCGGAATCCTGAGGCCGAACCCGTGGGGTCATCCGGGCCGGGTCGCCGCCGACGAGCCGACACGGTGCGCGTGTGGCGAAGCCGCCCGCGTCCGCAAGGTTCGCTGCAATGTCCGGCATTGAAGATCGACCCCCGAGGAGCACCCAGTGACTGACGCACCGCAGGCAGTCCACGGCATTTCGGCCGACGAGGTGATCACCACCTACGCGTGGCGGGGCCTCAGCCTCCACGTCGTGACGCGAGAGCCGCTCTCCCCGGACCAGGCCCGCACGATCGAGCGGATGGTTCCCCGGATCCCGAGTGTCGGGGTCTTCGCGGACCTCCTCGGGATGATCCTCGGGCGCCGAGTCCGGATCAGGGCCGAGCGCCCCTCGCCGGACATCCGATTCGAGGTCGGGATCTAGCCTCGAAACTCCCGGCGGGCCGTATCCTCGTCGGCATGACCCGCCGCCCGCTCAGCCGGCTGACCCGCGACGCCGAGGCGCCAGTGCTCCTCGAGAGCTTCTTCGTCGCCGCCGTCGTCTCCTTCCTCGGGATCCGCTGGTTCCTCGCCCTCACCGGCTATCCGCGGGTCGGGTCCAATGGGATCCACGTCGCCCACATGCTGTGGGGCGGTCTCCTCATGCTTCTTGCCCTGATGCTGCTGTTCGCATTCCTCGACCGTTCGGTCCAGCACCTCGCGGCCGTGATCGCCGGGCTCGGCTTCGGCACCTTCATCGACGAGATCGGGAAGTTCGTCACCTCGGACAACAACTATTTCTTCCGGCCTTCGATCGCGCTGATCTACGTCCTGTTCATCCTCGCGTTCCTCGTGGCGCGGGCCCTGGTCGGTCAGCGCCGTCTGACCGAGGCGGAGGCGCTCGCGAACGCTCTCGACCTCCTGGAGGGGACCCTCGAGGGGCCGATCGAGCCCGACGATCGAGCCCGCATCCGGCACCTCCTCGAACTCGCCGATCCCCAGGCGCCAGTTGCCGCCTTCGCGAAGGAGTACCTGAGTGCTCTGCCCGAGATGGCGGGACGCTCGAGCCTCGTTGCGCAGGGCCGCCGGCGCCTCACCGGCGGCTACGAACGGGTGATGGCCAACCCGTGGGCCGAGCGGGCCCTCAGCGTCTTCGTCGTCGGGTATGCCGTGGTGACGGTCGCCGGCGTGACGCTCGTCGCGGCCGGCACTCCGTCGGGAGGCGGCGCCGCCGAGACCGCGAGCGTCGCGACGATCGCGCAGGTCGGCTCCACGATCGCCGGCGCCGCGCTCGTCGGCCGGGGCGTCCTCGCCCTCCCCGGCTCCCGCGCGGCCGCGTACCACTGGTTCATGCGCGGCCTGCTCGTCTGGATCCTCGTCACGCAGGTGTTCGTGTTCTACGGCTCCCAGCTCGCGGGCCTGGGCGGGCTCGCCGTCGACCTCGTCGCCTACGGGAGCCTCCGCTTCGCCATCGGCCGCGAGCTCGTCGCCGGGCGGCACCCCTGGTCCCCGGCGCGGCCTCGTACCCCGTTGACCCCCGCAACCGACTGACGGGCGCTTCTGGACGCTGCCGTCACGCGCGGCGAGCGGACTGCGTGCGAGGGGCACCACCGATCGAGGTTGGGCGGTCCGGCACTGTTCCGGCCGGCCGGCGGGATCCGATACTCGTGCGCCAGCACGAGCAGAGAAGGGAGCCAGAGGCATGTCTCAATCCGGGGCGGGCACGGACAAGCAGGCGGATCTGGCCGGTCCGGGCATCGGCAACTACGAGGATCTCGAGAAGATCCTGCCGGACAACTACGCGTCGGCGCTCGATCCCCGGGAGACGCAGGCGGCGATCTACGCCGTCAAGGACTCCATCGAGCGGAACCTCTGCCGGGAGCTGAACCTGCAGATGGTCCAGGTCCCGCTCATCGTCGACGTCGAGGCCGGCGTCAACGACATGCTCGACCGCGACGGGAAGCGCGGGCCGATCGGGTTCCACATCTCGAACGACCACGACCAGCACCCGATCGACGCGCAGGTCGTCCAGGCGGCAACGAAGTGGAAGCGGCCCGCGCTGCGCCAGTTCGGCTTCGGGGTCGGCGAGGGCCTGTGCACGGACATGCGGGCCGTCCGCAAGGACTACTTCCTCGACCACGACCACAGCTGCTACGTCGACCAGTGGGACTGGGAGAAGGTCATCACCGCGGAGGACCGCACCCTCGATTACCTCAAGTCGACCGTTCGAGGGATCTGGAAGGTCCTCAAGGGCGCCGAGCAGGAGGCCCTCGACACGTTTCCCACGCTGCGCGCGGACGGCGTCCCCGAGCTCCCCGAGGAGATCACGTTCATCCACGCCGAGGACCTGCTGGCGCGGTATCCCAACCTGCCACGGAAGCAGCGCGAGACCGCGATCCTCCAGGAAATCCCGGCCGTCTTCATCATCGGGATCGGCTGGACGCTCGACGATGGCTACCCGCACGAGATGCGCGCCGCCGACTACGACGACTGGGTGACCCCGACGGTCTCCGAGGACGGCCGGCCGATGCATGGCCTCAACGGCGACATCCTCGTCTGGAACTCCGTGACCCGCCGCCGCCATGAGCTGACCTCGATGGGGATCCGCGTGAACCCCGAGACGCTCCGTCAGCAGCTCGCCATGACGGGCCAGCTCGACTGGCTGAGCCTCCCCTATCACAAGGGGATCATCAGCGGCGAGACGCCGCTCTCGATCGGGGGCGGCATCGGCCAGTCCCGGACCCAGATGCTCCTGCTCCACAAGGCGCACCTCGGCGAGGTCAGCGTCAGCGTGTGGCCGAAGATCCTCAAGGAGATCTGCGCCAGGAAGAACATCTTCGTCATCGAGTAGCCACGCTCACCGGCGAAGGCGCAGGGCTGCCGGAGCGCGCCCCGCGCGGGGCGGGAAGGGGAACGAGATGGAATATCGACGGCTCGGCAGTGCGGGTCTCAAGGTGAGCGCGCTGTCGTACGGGGCGTGGGTCACCTACGGGACGCAGCTCGGGGTCCCCGACGCGGTCGCCTGCATGCAGGCCGCCTGGGACGCGGGCGTCAACTTCTTCGACAACGCCGAGGCCTACGGCGGCGGCCGGGCCGAGGAGATCATGGGGGAGGCGCTCCGGCAGCTCGGCTGGCGGCGCGCGAGCTACGTGGTCTCGACGAAGATCTTCTTCGGGATTCACGACGGGCCGAACGAGAAGGACACGCTCAACCGCAAGAAGCTCCGCGAAGGGATCGACGGGGCCCTGCGCCGGTTCGGGCTCGACTACATCGACCTGGTCTACTGCCACCGGCCCGACGCGGAGACGCCGGTCGAGGAGACGGTCTGGTCGATGCACCAGATGGTCGAGAGCGGGAAGGCGCTCTACTGGGGCACGTCCGAGTGGAGCGCCGAGGAGATCCGCGAGGCGTGGGTGGTCGCGGAGCGGCACCATCTCCACGGGCCGCAGATGGAGCAGCCCGAGTACAACCTGTTCGCCCGCCGCAAGGTCGAGGTCGAGTTCGCCCGGCTCTACGCCGGGATCGGCCTGGGACTCACCACGTGGAGCCCGCTCGCCTCCGGGTTCCTGACGGGCAAGTACAACGACGGGATCCCGGCCGGCTCGCGGTTGGCGCTCCCCGGCTACAACTGGCTGAAGCCCGGCCTGACCCGGGAGCGCCTCGACGCGGTGCGGCGCCTCGGGGCGATCGCCGCCGATCTCGGGGTGACGACCGCCCAGCTCGCGCTCGCCTGGCTCCTTCGGAACCCGAACGTGAGCAGCGTGATCACCGGCGCGAGCCGTCCCGAACAGATCACGGAGAACATGCGGGCGATCGAGGTGGTCGCGGCGCTCACGCCGGAGGTCATGGCTGCCATCGACGGCGCGACCCGGGCCGCGTCCGACCTCGAAGGGCCGCGCCTGGAGCTCTGAGGGCAGTCCGGAGACCCGTCGACGCGGGTCAGTCGCCCGGAATCGATCGGGCGCCCGGCTCGGCGCCGTCCGCCAGCTCGCCGTTCGACCGGCAGCGTGGGTTCCGGGCCATCTGGACGGCCACGTCGGGCCCAATGCCGCTCAACCACCACCGCCAACCGCGCCACACTGGCCGGCGCTGGGGGACGCGAGGCGGCGCTGCTCGAATCGCGGCGCCTCCCCGCGCGGGATCGCAGCGCGACCGACCCCTCGCGCCATAGAACCTGGAGGGTGCTTCACGCATGGTCCTCGACAGAAGTCCGTGGCTGGTCCACTCGACGCGATCCGGCGTCGAGGGGATCGCGGTCCAGGTGCCCCACGGAAGCGCCATCGTCTGCGGCCGGTGCGGATGCCGCCTCGCGCCGTTCGGGTTCGAGCCCGCTCCTGACGGCGCCTGGTACCACGTTCCCGGGCGGCCCGGCTGCGACGCGCGAGGGTGCACGGTCGAGTGCCTCGAGCTGCCGCATCGGCGCGCCGATCGCGCGTAGCCGTCGCGCCGCGCGGCGGCCCCGCACACGATCTCCACGGCGCGCGCACACCGGCCACATCTGTCGCCCCGAGCATGGTCGGCGGCGCGGGCGAACGTCCCGCCAAGGCCACCAGGCACAACACGTCGGAGGGCGACATGAACGAGAAGCGTGACGGCGGGAGCCCGAAATGGAAGCTGCTGCTGATCCCCGCGGCGGTGGTCCTCGCCAGGGGTGCGATGCACCGCCGGGCGAGGTGGGAGGCAGCAGGGCCAACGGACGATGCGGGCCGCGGGAACGGTCGCGGGCACGGCCGGGGCAGGCGCTTCGGGGGCTGGGACGCGGAGGCAGCGGAGCACGGCGCGTTCCGGCTGCCGCCGCGGATGGAGCGGATGCTCGAAACCTGGCATGCCCGGGCGCACGACACGGGCGCCGCGACCGAGCCCCCGACCGCCTGAGCGAGTCGGTCGCGCCGATTGGCACGGCCGTCGCTGCGGCGCCCGCGGCCGGCCGTCGCACCGCGGGCTACTCTCTCGCACATGGACGATCGCGACGCACTGCTCCGCCGGGCCGCCGGGCTGGCGACCGGCTTCCTCGATCGCCTCCCCAACCGGCCGGTCGCCCAGGCCGTCAACCTGGACGAGCTGCGGGCGGCGCTCGGCGGACCGCTCCCGGCAACGGGCGAGGAACCCCGCGAGGTCATCGAGGCGCTCGCGCGAGACGCCGAGCCCGGCCTCGTCGGGTCGGCCGGCCCCCGCTACTTCGGGTTCGTCGTGGGCGGCGGCGTGCCCGCGGCGCTGGCGGCGGACTGGCTGGCGAGCGCCTGGGACCAGAACGCGGCGATGTTCGTGCTCTCGCCCGCCGCGGCCGTCGTCGAGGAGGTCGCCGCACGCTGGGTGCTCGACGTGCTCGGGCTGCCGGATGGCGCGAGCGTCGGCTTCGTGACCGGGGCGACGATGGCCAACTTCGCGGCGCTCGCCGCCGGGCGCCACACGATCCTCGCGCGGGCCGGCTGGGACGTCGAGGACGACGGACTCGTCGGGGCGCCGCCGATCGCGGTCGTCGTCGGCGAGGAGGTCCACGTCACGATCCTTGCCGCGCTCCAGATGCTCGGCCTCGGGCGGGCGCGGGTCCACCGGGTCGCCACCGATGGGCAGGGCCGGATGCGGGTCGACGCCCTGCGCGAGACGCTGGCCGGGATCGACGGGCCGGTGCTCGTGTGCGCGCAGGCAGGCAACGTGAACACGGGCGCCTTCGATCCGCTTGCCGAGATCATCGACGCGATCCGGGAGCAGCCGAACGCGTGGCTGCACGTCGACGGCGCATTCGGTCTCTGGGCGGCCGCGGTGCCGGCGCTTCGCGCTCGCGTCGCGGGCCTCGCCGGGGCGGATTCCTGGACCACCGACGCCCACAAGTGGCTCAACGTGCCGTATGACTCGGGCATCGTCATCGTCCGGGACGCGGCGGCCCACCACGCGGCAATGACACTCGGGGCGGCGTACTACGTCGAGACGGCGGGTGGCGAGCGGGACGGCTACAACTGGGTCCCCGAATCGTCGCGCCGGGCGCGGGGTTTCGCCGTCTACGCGGCCCTTCGATCGCTGGGACGCGACGGGCTGGCCGACATGATCGAGCGCTGCTGCGGGCTTGCCCGGCGGATGGCCGACGGCCTGCGCGGCGCCGACGGCGTGACGGTCCTCAACGAGGTCGTCCTCAACCAGGTCCTCGTCCGCTTCGAGCCTCCGGGCGGTGGCGACGCGGACGCGTTCACCCGGGCGGTCATCGCGGCGATCCAGGCCGACGGGACCTGCTGGCTCGGCGGCACCACCTGGCACGGGATGGCGGCGATGCGGATCTCGGTCTCGAACTGGAGCACGACCCAGCGCGACGCCGACATCTCCGTCGCGGCGATCCTCCGCTGCGCCCGCGCGGTGGCCGCGGCGGGAGTGCAGCCCGGTCGCTGAACATCCTGGTTCAGACGGCACGCGACGAGGGCGCGACGGAACCGGTCGTGGCCGGAGCGAACAGGCACCATTGGCCGCCGCTTCTGGTCCCATTGGGTGGCTGGCTCCGGTGCCCCTGACCTGCTTAGCTATCGACATCTCAAGACGTGGACGCTGTGGCGCACGCAGGCTCGTTGAGTCGTGGCCGCCTGCCTCTTCGAGGCGGGCCCACCAGCCACCTGGGAAGCGCGCGACATGTCGCTCTTGCAGCGAATCGAGCGGGCGCACGACGAGGCCGACGGCCCCGGCGCGAGCGCGGCCGCCCGTATCCCGGTTCCGGCCGATCGAGGGCCGGGTCCCGCGTCCGACCCGCGACCAACTCCCGCCGACACGCGACCAACTCCGGCCGACACGAGGTCGGCGCTCGCGCATCTGCGGCCGCCGCAGCTCACGAGCCGTACGGATCGGCTCCATGAGATCCGACTCCGCCTCCGAGACCACGTCATCGGCGCGTCCAGCACGCTCTTCGACTCCGACAGCGCGGCCGAGATGCGGGGCAAGGTCGTCGCGATCGTCGACCAGACGATCGCCGACGGCGGGTTCCTCGTCACCCGCGAGGAGCGCCTCCACCTTGTCGAGGAGATCATCGCCGACGTCGAGGGCTTCGGGCCGCTCGAGCCGCTCCTCCGCGACGACACCATCACGGAGATCATGGTCAACGGCCCCGACCACGTCTACATCGAGCGGGGCGGGAAGATCGTGCGCGT
>DAOTXE010000086.1:0-10208 GCA_034435355.1 Chloroflexota bacterium | reverse complement strand
CTCAAGATCGGCGACGTCGATCCCCGGTCGGACCGCGAGGCGATCGCCCACATCTCGGACAAGGCGCTCGCCGTCGGCGGCGGCGTGCTCGAGGCCATCCTGGCGTGGCTGAACGACGGGAGCCGATGACCCCCTCGCTGGCGGAACGGCTCGGGCTCGGCAGCCGTGAGCTGGTTTCGATCGTCGGCGCCGGTGGCAAGTCGACCATCCTGTTCACCCTCGGCCGGGAGCTCGCGGCGGCCGGCTCCCGGGTCATCCTCACGACGACCACCAGAGTCGGAGCCGACCAGCCGGCCGGGCCGATCTGCTGGTCCGCCGAACCGGCGGTCGTCGAGGCGGCCTTCAGGCCCGGGCTCCCGCTGTTCGTCGCCGTGGATGGTGGGCCGGGAAAGCTCGGCGGACCGTCGCCGGAGGCGATCGACCGCCTTTTCGCCGAGTCGAGCGCTGCATACGTGGTGGTCGAAGCCGACGGTGCCCACCGGATGGCGATCAAGGCGCCGGCCGACCACGAGCCGGTCATCCCCAGCGCCTCCACCACGGTTGTCGTCGTCGCCTCCATGGCCGCCATCGGCGGGCCGATCTCCGCGGTCGCCCACCGACCCGAACGGCTGGCGGGTCTCATCGGCGCGCGTCCCGCCGACATCCTCACGCTCGAGGGCGCGGCAGGCGTGCTCCTCCACCCTGATGGCGGGCTCAAGGGCATCCCGGCAGGGGCGCGCGTCGTGATGGTGGCGACGAGCCCGAAGCCGGCCACGGCGCGCCTCGCGGCCGAGCTCGCCGTGATCCTCGCCTCGCATGCCAGGGTCGACCGCGCGATCACCCTCCCCTGAGCCATCGCCGGCGGCTCCGTCGCCGGCAATGGCGGCTCCGTCATCCCGCGCTCCGTGATCTACTGTTCGTGGCCTGGCCTTCGATGGAGAGTCACCGATGATCTGTGGAAGCTGCGGCGCCGACAACGGTGCGGCCCGCTCACACTGCCTCGCGTGCGGGTCGCCCCTCGCGGGCGCTGCCGGGTTCGCCGCTCCGCGCCTGCGGCTGACCGACCTGACCGATTGCGGGGGCTGCGCCGCGAAGCTTGGCGCCGACCTGCTGGCCGACGTGCTCGCCGGGCTCGGTGCGATCTCGGGTGCCGCGCCGATCGACCTGATCGCGGGCCTGGATCCGCCCGATGACGCGGCGGTGTACCGGCTCACCGACGAGATCGCCGTCATCGGGACGGTGGACTTCTTCCCGCCGCTCGTCGACGACGCGCGGACCTACGGGGCGATCGCCGCCGCCAACGCCTGCTCGGACGTTTTCGCGATGGGCGGTCGCGTCCTCTTCGCGCTCTCGGTGGCCGCGTTCCCGGAGTCCCTGGAGCCGGCGACGATGGCCGCGATCGTCGAGGGCGCCGCGGGTGTCGTGCGGGAGGCGGGCGGGATGCTCGCCGGCGGCCACACGATCCGGGATCCGGAGCCGAAGTTCGGCCTGGCGGTCGTCGGGGTGGTGCGCCCGGACCGCTTCCTGCGCAAGGGTGGCGCCCGACCCGGCGACGTGCTCCTGCTCACCAAGCCGCTGGGGACAGGGTTGCTCGTCTCGGGTGCCCGGCAGGGCCGGACGGCGCCCGACGACCTGGCGGCTGCCATTGCCTCGATGCGCACGCTCAACCGCGCCGCGGCCGACGTGCTCGTCGCCCACGGCACCCGCGGCGCCACGGACGTGACCGGCTTCGGGCTGCTTGGGCACGGGCTGGAGATGGCCCGCGCGTCGGCGACGTGCTTCGTGTTCGACGTGGCTGCACTGCCGGCGCTGCCGGGCGCGCTCGCGCTGGCAGCCGCCGGCCTGGAGACGGACGGCGCGAGCCACAACCGCAGGTTCGTGGCACCCGCTCTGGCGGTCGCGCCCGGTGTCGACGGGGCACGCGTCGCGCTGGCCCACGACCCGCAGACGAGCGGCGGGCTGCTCGCCGCGATCGCGCCCGACCGCGTGGCCGCTGTCGAGCAGGCGTTCTCTGCTGCCGGCGTCGCGTCCTGGCGCGTCGGGCGCGTCGAGGCGTCGGCGCAGCCAGGGGTCGCCCTCGCCTGAGCCGGCGGTCGGGGCAGGCCCGGAGACGGTCAGGCCGCGCCCGGCCGCCATTGTGGTCGCCATCGCCTCCGGACGCGCAGCCGACGCGACGAGGCGGAATCGCATGCTCGTCACGGTGACCCCCCTGGCGCCCGAGACGCCGTCCCGGAGTGTTCGGCCGCGCCTTCGCGGTCCGCTGCGGCCCCGGATCGGCGGGATCCTGCACCCGGGCCCGCAACCTGTCGCTGGCCAGCTCCCGTCGGGCCCGAACGGCGCGGGGGACGCGCGCGAGCACTTCGATAGTACGTGCTACGATATAGAGGCCACCCGATCATCCGCGTCTCAGTGGAGGGACATGCCTGATGCCGCGCCGTTCCGGGACCCGGGGACAGCCTCCCGAACCGGGGCTCCTGATCCTCACGAGCCTTGCCGGGGGGCCGAAGCACGGCTACGCGATGATCGAGGACATCGCCCGGATCACGCGCGTGCGACTCGGCCCCGGTACGCTCTACGGGGCGCTGGCACGGCTGGAAGCCCGCGGCCTCATCGAGCCGCTCCCCGACGACGAGCGCCGCCGCCCGTACCGTCTCACGAGTCTCGGGCGCGAGGTCCTCGGCGAGCAGCTGGCCTCGGTCCGCGAGATCGCCGAGGCGGGGCTGCGCCGCCTGGCGATCGTTTGAGGATCACCGTGCGACCGAGCGTGCTCGTGCGGCTCTACCCGTCGCGCTGGCGGCGCCGCTACGAAGCGGAGTACCGCGCATTGCTCGACGAGGAGCCGTGGTCGGCGCACCTCATCGTCGATGTCGTTGCGGGCGCGTTCGCTGCCCGCCTCGACGCCTACCCGGCCGCAATCCTGGAGGGCCGTGCCATGACCTCTCGCTGCCTGGAGACCGTCACCGCGTTCGCGGCGACCCTGCTCGTCCTTCCCGCGTTCGTCCTGCTCGCCTCGGCGGCGGTTCGCCTCATGCAGCCGGTCCAGTACCAGCCCGCCCGTGCGGCCGACACGATCTTCAACTGGTTCGCCTCGCTCCACGCCGATTCGTTCGTGTTCGTGGCGGGTCCGAGCCTGGCGCTCGCGCTCGGCCTGCTCGTGCTCTGGCGTCGGGTCGGAGGTGACGCCGATCTGCGAACGGACGTCGGCACGTTCCTCGCGGTCTCGGGTAGGCTCGTGCGGCGCCCCGCGCTCGTGGCCGGCATGTTCGCGGTGGTGGGATCGCTCGCGGTCCTCCTCGTCGTCGCGGACCATGCCATCGCCGGCTGAGGGCCGAGAGATACCGGAGGGCGGCGAAGGCGGGGCAGATCACGAATGATGAGGCCAGAGGATCAATTCCGGCTGGAGCTCCTGCCGCCGCCGTGCCGGTGCCGGTGGGGAGCCCCTGGCGGCGCCACGGCCCGCCGCGTTGCCCACGAGAATGGGCGGGTTGCGGATGCCCTGTCGATCCTCGCCATCCAGCGCCAGGCGCTCGACCGCCGGAGGTAGTGCGCGCCGCGGCCCCGCCCGGTCCTCTGCCGCGCCCGCCCGTGCGCGACCGCGTCGTGTCGGCCCTCGCGGTGGAAGAAGATGTGCGAGAGAGCCAACCTGTACGCGGGTTCCGGCTCTTCGCAGCCGGGGCCGCTGGAGCGCTGGTCCCGGGGCGTGCCATCGGCTCGACCGATCGGAGGTAGGCGAGTGCCAGGCGAGTTCACCGGCCGGATCCTCCACGTCAACCTGACCACGAGCGCGCTGGAGGTCGAGCGTCCGTCCGAGTCGTTCTACCGGAAGTACCTCGGCGGGTCTGCGATGGGCCTCTACTACATCCTCCTGGGGTTGAAGCCCGGGACGGACGGCCTGGACCCGGAGAACGTGCTCACCGTCATGGACAGCCTCCTGACGGGTGCGCCGATCGCGGGCCAGAGCCGGGTCACCGTGAATGCACGCTCGCCGCTCACGGACGGCATCGGCGACAGCCAGGCGGGTGGCTTCTTCCCCGCGGAGCTGCGCTTCGCCGGGTTCACCGGGATCGTGATCCGCGGGCGGGCCGCCGAACCCACCTACCTGTGGCTCCACGACGGAGAGGCCGAGCTGCGGCCGGCGAGCCACCTGTGGGGCAGGACGACCTCCGAGGTCGAGGACCTGCTGAAGGTGGAGCTTGGCGACGACAAGATCCAGGTTGCCCAGGTGGGTCCGGCCGGCGAGAAGCTCGTCCGGTTGGCGGCGATCATGAACATGGCGAATCGCGCCAACGGCCGCACGGGCATGGGCGCCGTCATGGGCTCGAAGAACCTCAAGGCGATCGTTGCCCGGGGCACGAGCAAGAAGCTGCCTCTCGCCGACGCGGCGGCCCTCAACAGGCTGGCACGGGCGGGCTCGGCGGAGATCCCCAACAACCCGGACATCCTGGGCCTGCGCACCGACGGGACGGATGGCGTCCTCGAGTGGCAGCACGGCGCCGGAACGTTGCCGACGTTCAACTACAACGCCGGGCAGTTCGACGGGTACGAGGCGATCTCCGGCCAGACGATGACCGCGACGATCCTCACCGACCGGGACACCTGCTACGCGTGCGCGGTGCGCTGCAAGCGGGTCGTCGAGACGGAGTGGCAGGGCAGGCCGGTCGAACCCCGGCATGGCGGCCCGGAGTACGAGACTGCCGCCGTGTTCGGGTCCTACTGCGGCGTCGACGACCTCACGGCGGTCTCGCTGGCCAACAAGATCTGCAACGAGCACGGCCTCGACACGATCGGGACCGGGGCGACCGTCGCGTGGGCCATGGAGTGCTTCGAACGCGGCCTCCTGACGGAGTCGGACCTCGGGTTCCCGGCGCCGTTCGGCGATGCGGCCGCGATGATCCGCCTGACCGAGATGCTTGCGCAACGGGAGGGCTTCGGCGACATCCTTGCGAACGGATCGCGACGCGCCGCCGACATGATCGGGAAGGGCCACGACCTTCTCGTCACGTTCAAGGGAGCCGAGGCGCCCGCCCACATGCCCCAGGCAAAGCGATCGCTCGCGGTCGTTTACGCGGTGAACCCGTTCGGTGCGGACCACCAGTCGTCCGAGCATGACCCGATGATCGAAGAAGGCGCCGCGGATTCCTCGCTCGAGCGGCTCAAGCTCCTCGGGTTCGACGCGGCGCAGGAGTTCGGTTCGCTCGGCCCGGACAAGGTCCGCTTCGCGCTCAAGACCCAGCAGTTCTACTCATTCCTGGACACCGCCTCGCTGTGCCAGTTCGTCTGGGGTCCGGCCTGGACGCTGTTCGGGCCGCAGGAGACGGTCGACTTCGTGCGGGCCGTGACCGGCTGGGACGACTTCGACCTCGACGAGCTCATGGAGATCGGCGAGCGGCGCCTGAACATGCTGCGCGCCTTCAATGCCCGGGAAGGCCTGGGACGCAGCGAGGACCGCCTGCCCGCCAAGATGTTCCGGCCGCTCACCGGGACGGGCCCCACGGCCGGCGTCGCGCTCGACCACGCCGAGATCGAGGGCGCCCTCGACGAGTATTACCGGTTGGCCGGCTGGGACGGCCGCACGGGAAACCCGACGCCGGACACGATCGCCCGCCTCGGGCTGGAGTGGACCGCAGCGGGCTGAGCACGGCGCGCCCCCAGGGTCAGGTCGCCCGCTCGCGTTCCAGCCGCATCGGTTCGTCGGCGCCCTCGTACGAGCGGTGCTCGCCGCGCATGAGCGAGGCGACCGCTCCCAGGGCACTCGCGACTACGCCCGCCAGGAAGGCCATGTGGAGGGCGTTGATGAACGGTGCCAGGCTGATCCCGTTGCCGCCGATCTGGGTGCCCGAGAAGACCGCCACCAGGACCTTCGGGTCCATCGAGGCCGAGACCAGGCCGATCGCCAGCGCGATGGAGACGACGAAGCCGGACTGCATGAGCATCATCCGCGTGCCCGCCCCCGCGCCGCGCTTGTTCGGTGGAACGACGCCCATGACGGCGCTCGTGTTGGGCGAGTTGAAGATCCCGGAGCCCGCTCCCACGACCAGCTGCCAGAACGCAAGCTGCCAGTAGGGAGTCGTCGTGCCCAGCGTCATCAGGCCTGCGAGCCCGACGCCCGTGATGACCATGCCCGCCGTCGCGAGCGCGCGCGAGCCGTATCGATCAGCCATCGCGCCGCTGATCGGGGAGAGCACCACCAGCCCGATCGCGAGCGGCGCGAGCATCAGCCCGGCCGTGACCGGGTCCTCGCCGCGGGCGCCCTGCAGGTAGAAGACCAGCAGGAACAGGACGCCGTTGCGGGCGATCGCGTTCAGGAAGCCGGTCAGGTTGCCCATGGCAAACAGCCGGTCGCGGAAGAGCGACAGGTCCAGCAGCGGGGCATGGTGATGCGCCTCCAGCCACAGGAAGATCGGTGCCGCCACGAGGAAGGCCAGGAACCCACCGACGACCCACCAGGTTGTCCAGCCGTACACGCCTCCGAAGGCCAGGGCCATCATCAGTCCCATCAGGCCCACGAAGTAGAGGAGGGAACCGACCCAGTCGATCTCGACCCGCCGGTCGCGCGTTCCCTGCTCCACCAGGATCAGGCCGGCCGCCGCGAGCCCGACGAGCCCGATCGGGACGTTGAACCAGAAGATGGTCCGCCAGCCGAACCCGGTCAGCCAGCCACCGAGGATCGGGCCCAGGATCGCGCCCGCGCCGATGACCATGGCGTTGATGCCCAGGGCCTTGCCCAGCTCCACGCGCCGGAACGCGTCGGTGACCAGGGCCGTGGCGTTGGCCATCAGGAGCGCGCCGCCGACACCCTGGACGAGGCGCCACGCGATCAGCTGCGTCGCGTCCGGCGCCAGGGCGCAGAAGACGGACGCAGCCGTGAAGATGGCGAAGCCCAGGGTGTACGAGCGCGCGCGACCGACCATGTCGGCCACCCGCCCGGCGTTGAGGACCAGCACGGTCGCGACCAGGGTGTAGCCGACGACGATCCAGAGCAGGCTGAAGATGTCCGTGTGGAGGTCGCGCAGGATGTCGGGTAGCGCGATGATCAGCGTTCCCCCGGTCAGCGAGGCCATCAGGGCGCCGATGCTCGTCACGACCAGCACCCACCAGCGGTAGCTCGCGTGGGCCGGGTTGACGCGCTGCCGGACGGGATTCCTCACGGTCGCCCGTCGTCGCGCCGTGGCAGGCGCACGGCCGCCTTCGCTGGGTTCCGGGTTCTCATGGGTGAATCCTAGCGCAACCCTGCCGTTTACGTGAAAGTGTAGGTGGCATGGCGCCACACGCTGGCGCCGTGCCACTTCGGAACCTTCGTTCTCGGTGGACAATCAGGTCGCGCCGCGAAGCTCCCGAGCGGCGTTCGATCGACGGGACGCACGGCGCCGGTCGATCGAGGCTGAATCGCCGCCCTCGCCTCGATGTCGGAGGACCGATCGTGCCCTATCTGCCCGCACCCGAGCGCTACGACGTGATGACGTACCGCACCTGCGGCCGGAGCGGCCTGCGGCTTCCGCTGCTCTCCCTGGGGCTGTGGCACAACTTCGGCGACCACACGCCGATGGCGATGCAGCGGGAGATCGTGCGAACCGCCTTCGACCTCGGGATCACACACTTCGACCTGGCGAACAACTACGGGCCGCCGTATGGCAGCGCCGAGGTCAACTTCGGGCGCATCCTGCGCGAGGACCTCGCCCCTCACCGCGACGAGCTGATCATCTCCAGCAAGGCCGGCTGGGACATGTGGCCGGGGCCGTACGGTCAGGGCGGCGGCTCGCGCAAGTACGTTCTCGCGAGCCTCGACCAGAGCCTTCGTCGCGTCGGCGTCGAGTACTTCGACATCTTCTACTCGCACCGCTTCGACGCCGACACGCCGCTCGAGGAGACGATGGGAGCGCTTGCCACGGCGGTCCGCCAGGGCAAGGCGCTCTACGTGGGTATCTCGTCGTACTCCGCGGCGAAGACGCGCGAGGCGGCCGCGATCCTCCGCTCGGAGGGCGTGCCCCTGCTGATCCACCAGCCGTCCTACAACCTCCTGAACCGGTGGGTCGAGCCCGAGCTGCTCGACGCGCTCGAGGCGGTTGGGGCCGGGATGATCGCGTTCACGTCGCTCGCGCAGGGGCTGCTCACCGACAAGTACCTCGCCGGGATCCCCGCCGACTCGCGCATCAACCGGCCGGGCGGTGACTCCTTCGAGCGGGCGATGCTGAGCGAGCAGAACCTGGCGCGCGTGCGGGCGCTCAACGGGATCGCGCTTCGACGCGGCCAGACGCTGGCGCAGATGGCCTATGCGTGGGTGCTGCGCGACCCGCGCGTGACCTCGACACTCATCGGGGCGAGCTCGTCCGCGCAGGTGCGCGAGAACGTCGCCGCGCTCGCGAACCTGTCCTTCTCGCCCGAGGAGCTGGCCGAGATCGACCGCCACGCGGTCGACAGCGGCGTCAACCTGTGGGAGAAGCCCAGCACGGACCAGCGCGTCTAGGTCGATCTCCGGCGGCGCGCCGGCCTACCGGGCCGGTGCCGGCACGATCGTGATCGTCCCCTCGGCCGCCACGACCCCGAAGTCACGGAGGTCGAATGTCAGCACCCGCCCGCCGCTGCGCTCGGCGCAGGCAATGACGGCGGCGTCGGCAAATCCGAGAGACAGGTTCGCGTAGCGCCCGACGAGCTGCCGCGTGCGTGCCAGGTCGGCCTCGCCACAGTCGAGCGTGTAGGCGCCAGACTCGAGGTCACCGAGCAGGAGGTCGAGCACCCGCAGTCCCAGCCGCTGTTCGACGAGATCGGTGAGTTCCCCGAGCGTCGCCGCCGGTACGAGATATGGCCCGGGATCACTCTCCAGCGCCTGCACGGCCGCCTGGTGGGCTCGATCGTGCCGGTTGAGCAGCGCATAGAGCCCGGACGTGTCGAGCGTGATCAACCAGCACCCCAGCGCTCGCGGAGCCACGCTTCCGTGTCCCGGGCGTCCAGCGTGCCATCCTCGCCGGCCCCGATGGAACGCGGGCGGTTCGCGCCGGCCTCGTCGAGGTAGGCGTCGAGGGCCGAGCGGATCACGTCGGCCTGCCGCCGACCACTGCGCCGGGCGGCGCCACGCAGGCGACTTCGCAACTCGGGTGTCAGGTACAGGGTCGTCTTGTCCACGGCCACAGTCTCACGCCACATATGGCGTATGTCAACGGACCGAGCGATCGAGCCCTCGCTCGTCGAGCCGTCCGGCAGGGCGGTTGATCAGAAGGGCAGGCCGAGTCCGCTGGCCGGGTCAGGCACGATCTGGTACGACGGACCGGTTTGCTGGATCCCGACGATCGCGGTCAGGACGATCATCACCACGATGACCGCGGTCACGATAAGGAGCGCCCGCAGGAAATCCGGGTTGAGTGCTGCCCTCTGCTCGCGGGTCGAGTGCTGGAGCGCCATGATGCGCCTCCACCGGGTCGACGAGCCCAACTTCGCCAGCGATCCTGCGCGGTTCGGCGACCCGATCGACCCGCGCCTCAACAGGTCCCTGGCATCGACACCCCGACTCCTGAACCATCGTCCCATCGCCATCCGCGTCCAAGTGCCGTTCGGCCGCAGATGGGGTGCCATCACCATCTATGTGGCACGGTCCGTCAGCGGGTCGAGCCGTGCACGCATTGCGTTCCGGTGGCACGCTACGCGAAGGTCAGGCCGTTTCCGGCCGGCAGGGGAGAGGCGTCGCATGACGTACCACCAGGGCGGCTCCCCCGAGGTCCGCCCCAACACCCTTCGCGACCAGCGAGCTCCGAACACGTTTCGGAGCCAGGGAGGCCCCGAAGGTGGCCGCCAGGACCTGAACAGCGGTGGCGGGACTGCGGTCCCTCGCGGGCGATCCACCCGGCGTCGCCTCCCGCTCTGGGTCTACCTGGCGGTCGCGGTCGTGGTGGTCTACGTCGCCGTGCTGGTGTTGAGCTCGGCGACCTAGACCGTCCGGCGCCGCCGCTTGCAGGGGCGCGGCCGACCAGGCGCCGGGCGCCCGCGACGGGTCGGCCGGCGGGGCCTGATGTCGCCCCAGGCTGGGCCGGATGTCGCCCCAGGCGAACAGGCGGCGGGTATCACCGGATCAGGCAGCGGTCGGACCAGGCGCTCGACGGATTCGATTGCCTCTGGCGAACATTCGGTCGTGTCCCTAGAGTTGGTGTAACAAGCGGGCGGGCCGTGAAGAGAAGCGGCCACCGCGTCATCCTCGCGTCGTTGGACCTGAGAAACCCACGACACGGAGGCACACCACG
>DAOTXE010000085.1:0-6126 GCA_034435355.1 Chloroflexota bacterium | reverse complement strand
CGACCGGGCGGCACGTCAGCTGGGAGGAGATCCGGATCGACCGGTTCGCCGACGGGCGGATCGTCGAGTCGTGGTTCATCCCCGATCGGCTCGGCCTGATGCTCGCGCTCGGGGCGCTCGGGTAGTCGAGGTCGAGGGCCCTTGCGTGTCGGGGCACCCGGGCCGCGGAAGCCGTGAGGGACGAGGACCCGGAGGGGTGTTTCGAGGGCCCGGGGAGTTCGGCGCCCACGGGACCGCAAGGGCCCACGGGCAGGCTTCCCGCGCGCGGGAATCTAGTCGGGGCGAATGGACTTGAGGCCGAGGTAACAAGCAAGGCGGCTCCTCGCCGCGTGACAGCGGCCTGACGCCATAGTCGGAGCTGCTGCTCCCGCGCACTGGACGGGCCTGCGTCCGGGCGGCCCCCGCCGGGGTCATACTGGGACAGCTTCGAAACGGGAACGTCGCGTTTGGCGATCGGGCGTTGCTTCCCGTGCACGTCGTGGCGGTCATCGCGCTGCGGCCGGCCTTCGGTTCGATCCGGCGCCTCGGGGCGCGGGTAGTGCAGGGGTGCGATGGTGGCAGCCGACGTGCCGAGGCGGGTCGAGACCGTCATCGCGTGGTCGGGAGGGCGGCGCGTCCACCTGCACGTTCGATGGATGTGGCTGGAGCCGCAGGGGCAGCGCCCATTCTGCTGTGCGCCGATCACACCGCTGGAGCCGCCTGCCAGCCGGGGCGGGCAAGCGGCTTCGAGCGTGCGCGGATCAGGCGCGCTGGGCGAACCAGATCGTGGGTGCGCCCACGACGCCGGCGTCGTGCATCGCGCTCCGCAGCTCGGGGCTCCCGGCGAACGCCTGGGCCGCCTCCAGGGACCCGAAGTCGTGGGTCACGGTGATCTCGTTGGGGTTGTCGCTGGTCTGGTAGACCGCGTCCGCCTTCACGCCCATCGTCCGCGCCTTCGGCTGGAACGCGTCGTAGGCCCTGCGCCAAGCCGTGTAGTCGGCCGCGGTGTGTCGAACGAAGAGCGTGGTCATGGTGATGTCTCCCTGTCGCCGAGGTCCACGGTGGGGACGTCTCACCGTCGGTCCTTCCACTCAGTGTAGAGACACATACTGCAATGTCAATAGGTGCTGCGACGCTTATTGCAATGTCAGAGCCTGATCCGGTACAATCCGCGCATGGAACGGGACACGGACCCCACCCGACCCGTGACGAGGTGGAACGACGCCTGGCGCGGCGTGCTGTTCGCGAGTGCCAAGGTGCTGCGCATCGCCGAGCGCGACCTTGTCGAGCGCGAGGGATTCCCGATCTCCTGGCTCGACGTCCTCGCCCAGCTCTATGACGCCCAAGGCAACGGTCTCCGGATGCAGGAGCTCGAGGAGCGCTCGCTCTTCACGCGAAGCGGCCTGACTCGTCTCGTGGATCGGATCGAAGCCGCCGGCCTGGTGCGCCGCGAACCGGTCCCCGGTGATCGGCGTGGAGTCCGCGTCGTCCTGACACCCGAAGGGCGGCGCCGACACGACGCCGCGTTCGTCGAGCACCTGCGCGTCATCGAGCGCGAGTTCGGCGGCCGGCTGACGCCCGCCGAGCAGCAGGCCATAGCCGACGCCCTCGCGGGCTTCTGGCACGGCGACCAGGAGAGCTCGACGGTGACCGGGTAGGACGAGGCCGCGCATCGGCGACAACGACCGCGCTTCGGAGCTCATACCCAATACCGGCGCGCGCGGACATCAAGCGTGGATCGCGGCAAATCGGGCTCGAATCGGCGTCCGGCGCAGTTGAGACGGGGCGCCCGGCCCGTAGGGGTTGCTCCGGCGCACCGGCCATCGTCCCGCATCTTGCTCGAGATACCATGTGGCCCTTGACGCGGTCGGTCAACGGCGAATGCTCGCCGCAGCAGCGGGAGCCGTGACGCGCCGTCCGCACATTGGCCGCCTGGACGACGCCGAGCTACTGGCGAACCCACCCCGCATCCGACCGTGGATTCGCGTGGGAGGGTGCAAGGTGTCGTCGAGACTAACGTTCCAACGGATCGGCCGAGGCTTTGGCGCTCGCGCTTTGGTCTCGGCGGTGGTGATCGCGTTGCTCGAAATGCTTCTTCCCGCGGCCACTGGCACCGCGATCGCAGCGCCGACCTACTCGATCAGCGGCTCGTTCACCGCGCCCAGCGGCGCAGCACTGGCCGGGATCCGGGTGGTTGCGTGTCCCCCGACCGGCTGGCCGTGCTTCTGGACCGACTCGGTCGCCGGTGGAACCTACACAATCAGCGGCCTTGCCGCCGGCTCGTACCAGGTCAGCTTCGGGGACCCGATCCACCACATCTACGCCACCGGCTACTACGACGCGAATAGCGCCACCGGCTTCGCGCCGGACCCCGCTGATTCGACCCCGGTCAACGTGGGGCCAAGCGTAACGGGCATCAACGTGACGCTCCCGGTCGGCTACGCGATCGTGGGGTACGTCACGACCGGCGATGGGACGGGGCTGCGAGGGGTGGGCGTCGGCGCCTGCTCTCCCACGCCGCCGAACCCCTGCTTCTACGCGACCAGCGGCGACGGAGGCTGGTACAGCGTCTCCGTTGATCCCGGCCAGTACCAGGTGGCGTTCAGCGCGCAGGGCTTGCCCTACGCGTCCGGCTTCTATGTGCCCGGGTTCGTCGGCAACCTCGCAATCGACGCCCAGTTGGAGTGGGGCCATGACGTCCACGTCGGGGACACCGTCAATCCGGACGGTGCCTCCCTCCTCAACGTGGCCCTGCCGACGCTCCACACGATCGCCGGCCGGGTGACCGATACGAGCGCCAACCCGCTCCCGGGCATCCTTGTCTATGCCTGCCAGCAACAGGTCTCGCCGCCAGTCGGCGACTGTGGCGGCGCGCACCAGGGTTACCTCTCCGCCGTGACCGACTCGAGCGGCGAATTCAGCATCTCGGCAGCCGACGGCTCGTCCTACGTAATCGAGTTCAGCGACCCGCACGGCGGCTACATCTCCGGGTTCTACGCCGCTGGCGCGAACGCCCCCTTGGGCTACGCGGCGATCCTCTCCGGTGCATCGCTTGTGACAGTCAACGGGCTCGACGCTGGTCCCATCGACGCCCAGTTGTCAGGCAACACACCAGCTGGCACGAACGTCGTCGTACCCGTCGATACATCGAGCGGGACACCGCCGGTCTCGCTGACCTTCTCCAACGTCGCCACGGCCGGCGCCACGGCGATCACCGTGAGCACGACGCCCCCCGCGCCCCCCCCGTCCGGATTCCAACTACCCGGCAGCTCGCCGATCACCTACGACCTCGCGACGAACGCGACCTACACCGGGAACATCACGGTGTGCTTCTCGTACGCCGGGATCAACCCTGCTCCGACTCAGCTCCTCCACTACCAGAATGGCGCCTGGCAGAACATCACCACCTCGAACGACACGACGAACCAGACGATCTGTGGAACCACGACCTCGCTCTCGCCCTTCGCGCTGGTCGCCCAGAATCCGATTCCCAACCGGTACATGACACCGGTCAACACCACCCTGAACGTGGCGGCGTCCGGAGTCCTGGCCCTCTCGGGCGGCACGGTCATCTCGTACACGAAGGCCGGGCACGGGTCGCTGACCGTCTCGCCGAACGGATCCTTCACGTATCTGCCGAAGAACGGGTTCACGGGACCCGACACATTCACATATCGAGCCACCGGGGGCAGCACAACCGGCTCGCCCGTGACGGTCACGATCTACGTTCTCGGCAATGGGATGAACTGCACGGGCTGCAACCTCTCGGGCCTCTCCGTGAATGGCCTGAAGCTGTCGGGCAGCAACCTCAGCAGTGCGAACCTCACGAGTGCAAGCCTCGTGGGCGTGAACCTGTCTGGCTCGAACCTGTCCGGCGTCACCGGAGCAAATGCCAACTTCGACCACATCAACCTGGCCGGCGCGAACCTCTCGGCTGCGGCACTGTCGGGGGCGACCCTCGCGAGCGCCAACCTTGCTGGGGCCAACGCATCGAAGGCCATCCTGGTCAACGCCAACCTGTCGAGCGCGAACTTCACGGGCGCCAACCTGGCTTCCGCGAGCCTGAAGGGAGCGAACACCTTGGGCGCGAACTTCAGCGGGGCGAATGTCAGCGGGGTGGTCTGGAAGTAAGGGATCTCGCACCGCCGGAACCGCTTCAGCACCTTTGGCGAACACGAGCGGAATCTCGGGGTATCGTTGGCCCCGTGAAGGGTGACCGAGTCGAGGCGATGGTCGACACCGGGCAGGGTGTCCAGACGTTCGAGATCGTCGCCACCCGTGCCGGTCGTCGGATCGAGGTCGTCACCTCTCGCGGGGTGGTGGAGGTGCGCGAGGTGACGCGGACCGGGATACCGGTCCGCACGGGCCGCTTCATGACCAGCCGTCTCATCGCCCTCGTCGAGCACCCGGCGATCGACGAGCGGGGTCGCGTCGAGGTCACGACGCGGCATCGGCTCCAGGCACGCGAGCGCACCTAGCCGCGGGAGGGGAGTCGGCGTGACTGGCGAGAAGGACTGGGAGCGCTACGGCCGGGCGCTCCATCGCGCGATGGAGCGAGGTCCTCGAGGAGCTCCCCGAGGAAGCGCGGTCGCATGCCCTCGAGACGGCCGACTACTGGATCAGCGTGGGGCTCACGATCGGTCTCGAGCGTCCGCACCAGGCACGCCGGCTCCTCGAGCTGATCGAGGCCGAGGAAGCCGAGCGCGCGGCACTCATGGAGGATGCCGCGGCCTTCCTCGCGGAGGTCCTCGAGTGAGGCGCCGGGGGCTCGTCTCCAACCTCTACCGGACGGCCCGCCTCGCGAACGACGTCTCGGTCATCGCGTCGGGCAACCCGCACCGGATCGCCCGTCGCGCCAAGAACAAGATCGTGGGCCGGGCGCTCGCCCGGGGCGGTTTCTGGCGGATGCTCTGGGGACGGTAGGGATCGCCGCCGGCGCGATCTGGTGCGTGCTCATCGCCGCGAACTCGAGGCGCCTCCTGAGCCGCCACGCTGTCATCCTGGCAGTTGGGCCAGGCATCGGAATGATCGCGATGGTGTTCGCGGGTGCATTCCGGGCATCCCTGTTGCACCCGTTCGGATAGGTCCTAAGACAGCCCGTTCAGCTTTCGGCCGATCCCTGTTGATCCACAGGTCCGACAGGCAGGGCATCCCTACGGGACTCACAGGCCAGCCTTCGCCAGCCCCTCCGGCTCCGCAGGCGCGCCCTGCCAGCCTTCATGTTCGAGAGCTCGATGCGCTGGTCGAGGCCTCGCCACGACGAACGAGGGGGAGGGCGAGACGGACTGCTCCGGCGGCGGCGCGCGTGAGCGTCGCGCTCAGGACCGGCTCCGGTACCAGACGAGCCCGCCGAGGTATCCCACCGCGAACACGACCCCGACCCAGGCGTACGGCGTCGAGTCGCCGCCCCCGAACTGGGTCACCAGGAACGCGCCCACCAGGACGACCGCCGTGACCTGGGCCGCGAGCGAAAGGGCCCGCAGGTTGATCGACTCCCAGCGCTCGTCGCGCGGCAGGCCCGAGAGGAGGCTGGCCATGTCCGAGCGCGACTGGAGCGCGCGAAGCGCGACCGCGTAGCCGGCGACGATGACGAAGGCCACGGCCGCCTGCCCAAGGCTGGCGTGGCGGCCCAGCAGCGCCAGGGCCATGAGCAGGCCGAGGACGAAACCGACCGCCGGCACGACCCACCTAGACATGCGTGTCGTCATGGAAGATCTCCTCGATTTGCCGGCCGAACAAGCGGGCGATCGCGAAGGCCAGCGGCAGCGAGGGCAGATAGCGGCCGGTCTCGATCGCGTTGACCGTCTGGCGGGAGACGCGCAGCTCCTGCGCGAGCTGGCCCTGGCTGAGGCCACGGCTCTCGCGCAGCTGCCGCACTCCGTTCGTCACCCTGTCAAGGTAGCTTGTCAGTCCGGAGCTGTCAAGGACGTTTGTCACCCGCGCGTACGATCACGCCGTCGAGGCCAAGGACAGGATCCCGGAGGCGGTGCGGGGCCGGAAGCAGGGCATCGACCAGACGTCCCGGGCGCGCATCCTCGCGGGCGTCGCGCCTGCGACGGCGGGGCCGCTCACGGCCGCGGGCGTCCCGACCGCGACCGACCGCTACGACATCCTTCTCACCACGGACGTCCTGTCGGAGGGCGTGAA
>DAOTXE010000084.1:0-12756 GCA_034435355.1 Chloroflexota bacterium | reverse complement strand
TCGCCTCGGGGTCTGCCGAGGCGCTTGCCGCCGCGCGGTCCGGCCCGGGCGAGCGCGGCCGGTCCCCGGGGGTGGTGGCGGGATGACGTCGATCGCGATCGTGATCGCGGCGACGGTCCTCGCGCTCGTCGTCCTCGGCATTGCGGTCCCGATGGTGGCGCGCGAGCGCCGCCGGAGGCGGCTCCTCCAGGGCGAGGAGCGGTTGACCACCGAGCGCGTGATCTGGGAGCGGCTCGACTGGGTGGCACCCCCGACACTCTTGATCTCCGAGCCCGGGGAACGGCCGGTGGCGACCCTCGAGCCGGCGGGCACGGCAGTGGTCGCGACGAGCCGGGGAGCCGAGCGAGCCGGCCCGGAAGAGCCCTGGGCTGGCGAGAACGCGTTCTCGCCGCGGCGCCGCCTCTGGCGGGACTCCGCCGCGATCCTTCTCGTGGGTGTCCTGGTGGTCCTCGTCTTCGGGCTCGTCGGGCAGCCGAAGACCACGCCGGAGGGGGCCGTTCTCGCGGCGACGTCGGTCCCGGCCACGACCGCGCCGGCTCCGACGCCCACCGCGGCGGGTGATTCGGGTCCGGGGGCGTCACCGCAGGCGATCCCGGCCCCGACCGCAGCTCCGAGCGCCACGCCGCCCCCCGGCCCCAGCGCCACGCCGCCCCCCGCGGCCTCCCCGACACCGGCACCCGCGACGACCCCCGCTCCCGCGACGCCGCCGCCCGCACGTCCGCGCCGGACGCCGACGCCGACCCCGACCCCGACCCCGGTGCAGACGCCCGTCGTGGTCACGCCGCCCCCGCCCCCCACGCCCGAGCCGACGCCCGCGCCAACGCAATGAGCGCGCGCCCGGCATCTCGACGGCGCCGCGTCGACCCCGGCCGGGATGGGGGCGGTGAACCCTGGTTGGCTCGCGCCGGTGTTTGCCCGAGTCGCGCCCCCGTTGCTATACTCGCGCGGCTTCGCCAGGGGGCCACATCACCGTGCCCGAACGGGCCTGGGGCTACTTCGCTCTCTTCTCCGAGATCGGCGTCGTGCTCCTCGTGACGGTCCTGGTGGGCGTGCTCGGCGGCTACTGGGTCGATCGGCAGCTTCAGACGCTGCCGATCTTCGTCCTCGTCGGGCTGTTCGTCGGGCTCGGGGCGGGTGCTCGGGCCGTGTACCTGCTCATCGGCAGGTTCCTGGTGACCTTCGACGATTGAACCGGGGCGAGCGCGGCGACCTGGTCGCGCTCCTGTGCGTGGAGTGAGCGTGGCGAGCAGCGGTACACGGAGGGGCCCGCGGTGGGCGTCCGCCGAGGCGGCGGCGTGAGCCGGTTCCTGACGGGCCGGGCTCTCCTGTACCTCGTGCTGGCCGTGCTCGCCCTCGACGTCATCGCGTACGTCGCGGTGCCCCCGGCCGAGCCAGGCGCGGCGTCGGGGACGACCTGCGCCTACCCGGTCTGCTTCATCGACGGGAACCTCGAGTTCCCCGCGCCCCACGTCGTCGTGGACCTGAACCCGGCCAATCCCACGCCCACCGGGCCGCTGGAGATCGGCTTCTGGCCCAGCATCACCAACACGATCCTCACGATGTGGATCGTCATCGTCATCGTGCTGGTGATGGCGATCGGCATGACACGCCGCCGCGACGTCATCCCGGGTCGCCTCCAGAACGCGGCCGAGCTGGCTTACGAATCGCTCGAGAACTTCGCCATCTCGCTCGGCGGGGAGGCCGCCCGGCCGTACGTGCCGTGGTTCGCCGGGCTCTTCATCTTCATCGTGGCCGGCAACTGGATCGGCCTCGTCTCGCCGGTCAGCAAGATCGAGGAGCTGCGCGCGCCGACGAGCGATCTCAACATCACGATCGGCCTGGCCCTCCTCAGCTTCGCCGTGTTCGAGGCGGAGGGATTCCGCAAGCTCGGCGTCGTGGGGTACCTGGGCAAGTTCTTCCCCCTCTACGAGTTCAGGAATGGCGTCGCGGCCGGCGCGATCGCGCTGTTCGTGGGGCTGACGGAGCTCTTCCTCGAGTTCATCAAGCCCGTTACGCTGTCGATGCGACTCTTCGGCAACATCTACGGAGGCGAAGTGGCGCTCGGCGTGGTCACCGGCCTCACCATCGCCGCCGTGCCCGTCCCGCTCTACCTGCTGGAGTGGCTGCTGAACCTCGTCCAGGCGCTCATCTTCAGCGTCCTCTCGCTCATGTTCATCCTGCTGGCCGTGGAAGGCCACGAGCACGAGGAAGGACACCTCGCCGCCGACGCGCTCGACGCGGGCGGCGATCTGCCGGCGCACGCCATGCGCGCCAGCCCGTCGGGGGCGTAACCCGTCATCATCAGGCCCCGGGAGACCCCCGGAGGCAGGAGGGAGAACAGCTCATGGACCATCTCGGCGCAATCGCCGCCCTCGGCGTCATCGGCCCGGGCATCGGCATCGGCATTCTCGCGGGCCTCTCGAGCACCGCGATCAGCCGGAACCCGGACGCAGCTGCCCAGATCCGCGGCCTCGCGATCATCCTTGCGGCGTTCGCCGAAGGGCTCGGCGTGCTCGCCGTGGTCGTCGGCCTGCTGGCCATCTTCATCAAGTAGGCGGCGAGCCGGAGTCCCCCCGTGGCAATCGTCGACGCCGGGCAGGCGGCCCGCGAGGTCGTCCGCCTCCAGGCCGACGCGGCGACCGGCGGGTTGACCATCAACCTGTTCTGGATCATCGTCGCGGCGCTCAACTTCCTGATCTTCTTCGCGGTCCTCTACCTGATCGTCCTCAAGCCGATCGGGGTGACCCTCCGCGACAGAAGGGCGCGGATCGAGGAGGGGATCCACGACGCCGACCAGGCCCGGATCGAGCGTGCCGCCGGCGCGGCCGCTGCGCTCGCCGAGCTCAACGCGGCGCGCCGCGAGGCGCGCGAGATCCTGGAGCGGGCCCAGAAGATGGCCCAGGAGAGTCGCGCCGCGGACATTGCCGCGACCCGCGAGGAGCTGGATCGGATGCGCGAGCGCGCGTCGGCCGAGATCGAGGCCGAGAAGGCCCGCGCGATCTCCGACCTCCGGGCGGAAGTGACCACCCTCGCCCTCGACGCCGCCGGCCGGGTCGTGCGCGAGACGATGAGCAGCGAACGGCAGCGTCGCCTGGTCGAGGAGTACCTCGCCGAACCTGCCGCCGCGGACGGACCGGCGTCCTGATGGCCCGCTCGACGACGGCGGCCCGGCGG
The DNA here is from genome assembly GCA_034435355.1 of Chloroflexota bacterium. Classification (GTDB taxonomy): domain Bacteria; phylum Chloroflexota; class Limnocylindria; order Limnocylindrales; family CSP1-4; genus CTSoil-043. Next base: position 9,582 of record DAOTXE010000084.1, on the reverse strand, counting down.
TACGCGGAGGCTGCCCTGCAGCTCGCCCGTCGCGACGGGACGCTCGAGGCCTGGCTCGGCGACCTCCGCCGTGCCGAGGCGATCGTCGGTGCGGCCGAGGCCGCCCCGGTCGTCGACAATCCCGCGATCTCCTGGGAGCAGCGGCGCGCCGTCATCACGGACGTGCTGGGAATCCGCGTCGGGGCGCCGGCCCGGAACCTCGTCCTCCTGCTCGCGAAGCGGGGCCGCCTCGCGATGCTGCCGCGCGTCGTCGACGAGTACAGCAGGCTGGTGGACCGCGAGCACGGCGTCGTCATCGCGAACGTCACCAGCGCCCAACCCCTCGAACCCGCCGATCTCGCGGCCATCGGCGCGCGCGTCCAGGCCACGGCCGGCGGGCGGGTCGAGGTCACCGCGGCCGTCGACCCCGAGCTGATCGGCGGCCTGACCGTCCGCATCGGCGACCGACTCATCGATGCCAGCGTGCGGGGACGGCTTGCGCGCCTCCGTGCCAGCCTGGGCGCCGGAACCCGCTGACCCGCATCCGAACGGAGCACCGAATGGCCATCCGATCCGACGAGATCCTCAGCATCATCAAGGCGAACATCGACAGCTTCGACCCGAGCGCAGAGACGCGCAACGTCGGCACGGTCGTCGAGGTCGGCGACGGCATCGCCACGATCTACGGCCTCGAGGGCGCCCTCGCCTCCGAGCTGCTCGAGTTCCCCGGCGGCGTGATGGGCATGGCCCTGAACCTGGCCGAGGAGACCGTGGGGGCGGTCATCCTGGGCGACGCCACCGCCATCAAGGAAGGCGACGTCGTCAAGACGACGGGCCGAGTCGTGGAGGTTCCCGTGGGCGCCGCGCTGCTGGGGCGCGTGGTGGACCCGCTGGGCCGGCCCCTCGACGACAAGGGCCCGATCGCGGCCGCGAGGACTCGGCCGGCCGAGCGGATCGCCCCCGGCGTCATCGCCCGCAAGGGCGTCGACACGCCGGTCCAGACCGGCATCAAGGCGATCGACGCGCTGATCCCGATCGGGCGCGGTCAGCGCGAGCTGATCATCGGCGACCGCCAGACCGGCAAGACCGCCCTCGCCATCGACACGATCATCAACCAGACGGGCAAGGGCCTCGTCTGCATCTACGTCGCGATCGGCCAGAAGCTCTCCACGGTGGCGGCCACCGTGGCGATCCTCGAACGGAACGGCGCGATGGACCACACGATCGTGGTCGTGGCCGGCGCCGAGGATCCCGCGCCGGTCCAGTACCTCGCCCCGTACGCCGGCGTGGCGATGGGCGAGGAGGTCATGGAGAACGGCGTCGAGGTTCCCGGGCAGGGCCTCGTGAAGGACGCCCTGTGCGTCTACGACGACCTCTCCAAGCACGCCTGGGCATACCGCGAGATGTCGCTCCTGCTGCGCCGCCCGCCCGGCCGCGAAGCCTATCCGGGGGACGTCTTCTACCTCCACAGCCGGCTCCTGGAGCGCGCGGCGCGCCTCAACGACGACAACGGAGGCGGGTCGCTGACCGCGCTCCCGATCGTCGAGACCCAGGCAGGCGACGTCTCGGCCTACATCCCCACCAACGTCATCTCCATCACCGACGGCCAGATCTTCCTGGAGACGGACCTCTTCAACGCCGGCCAGCGGCCCGCCCTGAACATCGGCATCTCGGTCTCGCGGGTCGGCTCGGCGGCGCAGACGAAGGCGATGAAGAAGGTGGCCGGGCCGCTCAAGCTCGACCTCGCCCAGTACCGTGCCCTCGCGGCGTTCGCCCAGTTCGCGTCGGACCTGGACAAGGCCACCCGGGACCAGCTCACCCGCGGCGAGAAGCTCTCCGAGATCGTCAAGCAGCCCCAGTACCAGCCGCTGCCGGTCGAGAAGCAGGTCGCCATCCTGTACGTGGCCACGAAGGGCCAGCTGGATGACATCCCGACGCCGCGGGTCAAGGAGTTCGAGGCGGGCTTCTACCGATTCCTCGAGGCGGAGCGCCCGGAGATCCTCGAGACGGTCGGCCGCACGAAGGCCCTCGACGACGAATCTGCCGCCGGCCTCGACAGCGCGGTGGCGGCCTATCGCGCCACCTTCCTCGCGTAGCGGCCGGCAGGGGCGCGGGAGCGGCACGTGGCGAGCCAGCGGGACATTCGGCGGCGCATCGGCGCCGTCCGGAACATCAAGCAGATCACCCGGGCGATGCAGTTCGTGGCCGCATCGAAGCTCCGCCGCGCCCAGGACGCGACCCTCGCCGCACGCCCCTATGCGACCAAGCTCGACGAGGTCCTCGCAGACCTCGCCGCGGTCCTCGGCGACGAGCACCACCCGCTCCTCGCCCGCCCCGTCGTCGGCACCCGCCTGCTCGTCGTGTTCACGACCGACCGCGGCCTGGCGGGCCCGCTCAACACGAACACGATCCGCTTCGCCCTCGGGGAGGCGGCCGCGTTCGAAGGCCGGCTCTCGGTCGTCACGGTGGGGCGCAAGGGGCGCGACGCGATCCGTCGCACGGGGCTCCCGATCGCCGCGCATTTCAACGGTTTCGGCGACCGCCCCAGCTTCGGCGACGTCACGCCGCTCTCGCGCCTCGTCTCGGACGACTTCCTGGCCGGCACGTACGGCCAGATCGACCTCGTCTACCCGAGGTTCGTCTCCACCCTGGTCCAGCGTCCGACCGCCGCGCCGCTCCTGCCCATCCGGCCGGTCCCGGACGCTCCCCGCGTCCTCGGCAACCAGTTCATCTTCGAGCCGGACCCGGCGACCGTCCTCGAGCAGCTGCTTCCGCGCTACGTGGCCACCCGCGTCTTCCAGGCGGTCCTCGAGACCACGGCGTCGGAGATGTCGAGCAAGATGGTGGCGATGAAGAGCGCCACCGAGAACGCGGAAGAGCTGATCGAGGACCTCACGCTCTCCTACAACAAGGTCCGCCAGACCAACATCACCCGCGAGATGATCGAGATCGCGTCCGGCGCCCGGGCCGGGCGCTAGTCCGCACGGAGGCACGACACCCACCATGGCGACCGCCGCTCCCGCCGCGACCGGCCGCGTGATCCAGATCACGGGGCCCGTCGTCGACATCGAGTTTCCCGCCGGCCAGCTGCCCCAGATCTACAACGCCGTGGAGATCCTGCGGCCGAACCAGGCCGACCTCGTCTGCGAGGTCCAGTCGCACCTGGGCAACAACTGGGTCCGGGCCGTGGCGATGACCACGACCGACGGCCTGGCCCGCGGGACGGAGGTCCGCGACACGGGCGCCCCGATCTCGGTTCCGGTGGGCGCCGTGACGCTGGGGCGGGTCTTCGACGTGCTCGGCAATCCGATCGACGCCAAGGGCCCGGTCGATCGCAGCATGGTGCTGCCGATCCACCGGTCTGCCCCGGCCTTCGACGAGCAGGTCACCGACATCGAGGTGTTCGAGACCGGGATCAAGGTGATCGACCTGATCTGCCCGTTCAAGAAGGGCGGCAAGATCGGGATCTTCGGCGGCGCTGGCGTCGGCAAGACGGTCATCATCCAGGAGCTGATCCGCAACGTCGCCCAGGAGCACGCCGGGGTCTCCGTGTTCGCCGGGGTGGGCGAGCGGTCGCGCGAGGGCAACGACCTGATCGGCGAGATGACCGAGTCGGGCGTCCTCGCCAAGACGGCCTTCGTCTTCGGCCAGATGAACGAGCCGCCCGGCGCCCGGCTGCGGGTGGGCCTCTCGGCGCTCACGATGGCCGAGTACTTCCGCGACGAGGAGGGCCGCGACGTCCTCCTGTTCATCGACAACATCTTCCGCTTCACGCAGGCGGGATCCGAGGTCTCGGCACTCCTCGGCCGGATGCCCTCAGCGGTCGGCTACCAGCCCAACCTCGCCACGGAGATGGCGGGCCTCCAGGAGCGGATCACCTCGACCAAGAAGGGGTCGATCACCAGCCTCCAGGCCGTCTTCGTGCCGGCCGACGACTACACCGACCCTGCCCCGGCGACCACCTTCGCCCACCTGGACTCGACGATCCGCCTGGAGCGCCGGATCACCGAGCTGGGCATCTACCCGGCCGTCGACCCGCTCACCTCCACCTCGCGCGTGCTCGACCCAAACGTGGTCGGCCAGGAGCACTACGACGTTGCCCGCGAGGTCCAGCGGGTCCTGCAGCGCTTCCGCGACCTCCAGGACATCATCTCGATCCTCGGCATCGACGAGCTGTCCGAGGAGGACAAGGCGACCGTCGCCCGGGCGCGCCGCCTGGAGCGTTTCATGAGCCAGCCGTTCTTCGTCGGCGAGGTCTTCACCGGCCGCCCGGGCGTGTACGTGCCGATCCGCGACACGGTCACCTCGTTCCGGGACGTGCTCGAAGGCAAGGCCGACTCGCTTCCCGAGCAGGCCTTCTTCCTGGCCGGGACCCTCGACGACGTCCGCGCGAACGCCGCGAAGCTGCAGGGATAGGGCCGGCGATGCCGTTCCGCCTCGAGATCGTGACCCCGGAGAAGCGTGCCTACGCGGACGACGTCGACTTCGTGACGCTGCCCGGGAGCGAGGGCGAGCTGGGCGTCCTGCCGCACCATGCACCCCTGATCTCGATCCTCGGGGCCGGCGAGCTGCGCGTCCGCAAGGGCGGCGTGGAGGAGTCGTTCGCGATCATCGGCGGCTTCGTCCAGGTGCTGCCCGACAAGGTGGTCGTGATGGCGGAGACCGCGGACCTCGCGGCCGACATCGATCTCGATCGGGCCCAGCAGGCACGCGCCGCCGCCGAGCGGCTCCTGGAGGCCGGCATCGTGGAGCCCGTCGACCTTGCCCAGGCGCGCGCCGAGCTGCAGGCGGCGGTCGTCCGGATCCGGGTCGCCGAGCGCCGTCACCGGGAGGGGCCGCATCGGCGCGGGTAGCGCCGAAGGCGGCCAGGGACGGCCATGGCGGACGCCCGCCCGTTCCACTGGGAGTTCACCCCCGAGGCGGTTCCGCGCGAGCTCTTCCGGATCGAGGGAGGCCGTCCGCTCGCCGGCACCGTCCGCGTGAGCGGCGCGAAGAACGCCGCCCTCAAGCTCCTCGCCGCGTCGGTCCTGACCGGCGAACGCTGTCGCTTCACGAACGTGCCCGAGATCGAGGACGTCCGGGTCATGGTGGCGACGCTCGTCGACCTCGGCGTGGTCGTCGACCACCCGGGCCACGGCGTCTACGAGGTGGCCTCCGGCGACGTGGACTGGCTCTTCGTGCCGCTCGAGGCGGCGGCCAAGATGCGGGCCAGCTTCATCCTCCTGGGACCGCTGCTCTCGCGCTTCGGCCGCGTGATCATGAGCAACCCCGGCGGCGACCGGATCGGGCGGCGGCCGGTCAACCTGCACGTGGACGCGATGCGCGCGCTGGGCGCGGAGATCGAGTACCGCAACGGCTACTACTTCGCCAAGGCGCCGGGGCGGCTCCGCGGCGGCGAGGTGACGTTCCCCTTCGTCTCGGTGATGGGGACCGAGAACGCGATCCTCGCGGCCACCCTGGCCGACGGGCGGACCACGATCCGGCCCGCCGCCCGCGAGCCCGAGGTCGACGACCTGATCAGCTTCCTCCAGAAGATGGGTGCGGCGGTGGAGCGGGTCGCCCCGGATACGATCGTGGTCGACGGCCGGCGCCGCCTCCGCGGGGCCGAGCAGGCAGTCATCCCGGACCGGATCGAGGCGGGGACCTTCGTCGTCGCGACCGCGCTCGCCGGCGGGCACGTGACCCTGGAGGGCGCGCCGTGCGAGCACCTCGGGGCCTTCCTCGACACGCTCGCCGCCATGGGCGTGAACGTGGCCTGCGGCCGCGACAGCATCGAGGTGCGGGGGATCCCGCCCGGCGAGGGCGCCTACCGCGCCTGTGACGTCGAGACCGCGCCGTACCCCGGCCTCGCCACCGACCTCCAGTCGCCGGTCAGCGTGCTGCTCACCCGCGGCAGCGGGACGAGCCACGTCCACGAGACGATCTTCGAGGACCGCCTGGAGTGGCTCGCCGAGCTGGGCAGGATGGGGGCCCGGGTGGAGATCGGCGATTCGCGCCATGCGGCGATCACCGGCCCCACCCGCCTGCACGGCGCCGAGGTCGCCATCTCGGACCTGCGGGCCGGCGCGTCGCTCATCCTCGGCGCCCTGGCCGCGGACGGGACGTCCGTGATCCACGGGGCCCACCACGTGCAGCGTGGCTATGAGAACATCGACACGAAGTTCCACGACCTCGGCGCCCGCATCGAGCGCCTCCCCGAACCGGTGAGCACGCCAACTCCATGAAGATCGGCATCGACCTCGGCACGGCCAACGTCATCGTCTACGTCAAGGGCAGGGGCATCGTCATCCAGGAGCCCTCGGTCGTCGCGGTCTCCGACGACAACCGCATCGTCGCGGTGGGCGAGGAGGCCCGCGAGATGATCGGCCGGACGCCCGGCAACATCTCCGCGATCCGGCCCATGAAGGACGGCGTCATCGCCGACTACGTGATCACCGAGGCGATGCTGCGCTACTTCATCGGCCGCGCCCGAAAGGGCTCGTTCGCCCTGTCGCGGCCAGAGGTCATGATCAGCGTCCCGGCGGGCGTCACCTCGGTCGAGAAGCGGGCGGTCCGCGACGCGGCGCTCAAGGCAGGCGCCCGCGAGGCCTACCTCATCGAGGAGCCCCTGGCGGCCGCGATCGGGGCGAACGTGCCGATCAGCGGGCCGTCCGGGAACATGATCATCGACATCGGCGGCGGCACCAGCGAGATCGCGGTGATCTCGCTCGGCGGGATCGTCGTCAGCAACAGCCTGCGCGTCGGAGGCAACCGGTTCGACGAGGCGATCGCCTCCTACATCCGCAAGAAGTACAACCTGATGATCGGCGACCGGACCGCGGAGGAGGTCAAGATCGCGATCGGGACCGCCCTGCCGCTCGAACGTGAGCTCCAGATGGAGGTCCGCGGGCGCGACCTGATCGCGGGGCTTCCGCGCACGATCCCGATCACCAGCTCGGAGGTGATGGAGGCGATCGAGCTCCCGCTCCAGCAGCTCGTCCAGGCGGTCCGCAGCGTGCTGGAGCAGACGCCACCCGAGCTGAGCTCGGACATCATCGACAAGGGCATGGTGATGTCCGGCGGCGGCTCGCTCCTCCGCAACATCGACCGGCTCCTCACCCAGGTGACCGGCGTCCCGTGCCACGTCGCCGAGGACGCGCTCAACTGCGTCGCGCTCGGCACTGGCCTGGCCCTGGAGCACTTCGACTTCTTCAAGAAGTCGCTCGTCCAGCAGATCTGATCCGCATCGTGGACGGGCCAGCGCCGGAGGAGCCCCGGGGATCCGCGGATCACGTCGCGTTCGTCGATCTCCACTGCCACACGAACGCATCGTTCGACTGCCTCTCCGACCCCGCGAAGGTGGCGCACGCGGCCCAGCGGCGGGGGATCACGCACCTCGCGATCACCGATCACGATCGCATCGACGGGGCGCTCCGGGCGCGCGCCGCCGCCCCGGAAGGGCTGACCGTCATCGTCGGCGAAGAGGTCAAGACGTCGGCCGGCGACCTCGTCTGCCTGTTTCTCGAGGCCGCCGTGCCGCCCGGCCTGACGCCTGCGGCGACCATCGCGCTCGTCCGCAAGCAGGGCGGCCTGGTCGGGATCCCGCACCCGTTCGACCGGCACCGGAACTCGATGGCCAACGCCGAGGCGGAGCTCGACGCGCTCGCCGGCCTCGTCGACTGGGTCGAGGCCTTCAACGCGCGGGTGATCTTCGGCGACGGAAACGAGCGCGCCCAGGCCTTTGCGCTGCGGACCGGCCTGCCCGGGGTGGCGGTCTCCGACGCGCATTCGCTGCTGGAGGTCGGCGTCGCGTCCACGCGCCTGCGCGGCGACCCGTCCACCCCGTCCGGGCTGCTTCGGGCCCTCGAGACGGCAGCGGTGCAGCCGGGCCATGCAACCTACCTGGTTCGAGGTCTGACCCCCATCGCGAAGCTCCTCCAGCGAGCCCGGGGCAACGGGCGCCCGCGCCGCCCCTCGCCGGGCGACCCGCGGTGACAGCCGTCCCGCCGCAGGATCCGGTCGACCCGCCCGACGCGCGCACGAGCGACGCCGTCACCGACCAGCTCTCGCTCGGCCGGCGCCTGCGCCAGCCCCGGACGATCCTGAGCCTCGTCGTCCCGATCGTGCTCCTCGTGCTCGTCTTCCGGGTTGCGCTCAACGTGAACGTGGGCCAGCTCGTGGCCGGCGTCCGGGCCGCGAACCCGCTGCTGCTCCTGGTGGCATTCCTCGTCTTCTACGCCGGCTTCCCGTTGCGGGGATTCCGCTGGGCTCTCCTCCTGCGCGGCGCGAGCTTCCGGGTGGGCACGCCGGACGCCACCCGCATCCTGTTCCTTTCGTGGCTGGTCAACTGCCTCGTGCCCGCCAAGCTGGGCGACGTCTACCGCGCCTACCTCCTGAAGATCAACAGCACTGCGTCGCTCTCGCGGACGTTCGGGACCGTCTTCATCGAGCGAGTCCTCGACCTCTTCGTGATCGCGGTGCTGGGACTCGCCGCCGGCTACTGGAGCTTCCGTTCCGGCCTTCCACCCTCGATCCAGGTCGTCTTCGCCATCGGCGCGGGCGTGGTGGTCGTGCTCGCGCTGCTGCTCCTGACGATGCGCAACTTCGGGCGGCGGATCCTCGTCGCCCTGCCCATCCCGCGGCGTGAGCGGCTCGTCGAGCTCTACGACCGATTCGAGGAAGGCGTCTTCGGGGCGGTCGGCCTGCGGGCGCTCCCCGGCCTCGTCGTCGTGACCGGGCTCATCTGGGGCACGGAGGCCCTCCGGCTCTACTTCGTCGTCCGCGCGCTTGCCCTCCCGGACGTCGACCTCGGGCTGTCCGGCGCCTTCTTCGTGGCGCTGATCGGCTCGCTCCTCACGGCGGTCCCCCTGAGCCCGGCAGGCCTGGGGATCGTGGAGTTGGGCGTGGTCGGGGTCATGACCGCCGCCTATCACATCCCCCTGACGGAAGCCACCACGATCGCGCTCGTGGACCGCACCATCAGCGTCTTCTCGATCATCGTGATCGGGGGGATCTACTACGCGGTCTCGCCACTCCGCCGCGGCGGCGCGAACCTGGGCACGGAGATCCCCTCCGGGGCCTGAGCGGGCGGCGACCCCGGCCGACCGGCGAATCCCGGGGGTACCAACGGGCCATGGCTCCCGGGTGCGCCACTTCCGATAGTGGCAGCGACGCGGCACCCACCGCGTGGACCAGGGAGCGCTCAGCCCGAGATGACGACGCAGATCGGCCGGCCGTTCAACGAGTGGCTGCGAGGCCAGCTCAAGGCCAAGAAGATGTCCCAGCGCCAGCTGGCGCAGGCGTCCGGCGTGGATCACTCGACGATCTCGCGCCTCATCCGCGGCGACCGGACTCCCTCGCTCGGGACGGCGACCAAGCTGGCGCGCGGGCTGCGCGAGATCCGTGACGACGCCGACGCGCCGCAGTACCTGGGCCTCGTTTCCGGCGGCGCGACCATGAACCCGACAGCCCGGGTCGAATACGCCCTTCGCGCCGACGACGCCCTGGGCGAAGCCCAGGTGCGCCAGGTCATGGAGTACTACCTCGCGGTCCGGATGCGCCGCTTCGCCCGCCCCGTCGTGGCGCCGGGAACCCGGCCCCCCTATGCGCAGATCCCGGCCCGGC
>DAOTXE010000083.1:0-6092 GCA_034435355.1 Chloroflexota bacterium | reverse complement strand
CTGGCGACCTCGGTCCCCGGTGCGCAGCCTCCGGCGCCTACCATGTCGGCATGTCCGGGAACGCACCGCCGACCGACCTCATCCTGTTCGTCGCGTTCCTCGTGGCGATGCCGGTCGTCGCGTTCCTGTCGGGCCGCCTCCGCCTGCCCTACACGGTGGCACTCGTCCTCGTCGGGTTGGCGGTCTCCGCGCTGCCGATCGAAGAGAAGCCGGTGGTCTCGCCGGAGCTCGTGGTCACCGTGCTCCTGCCCGGGCTCGTGTTCGAAGCCGCGTATCGCCTCGACGGCAACGAGCTGCGGCGTGCGTTCGGGGGCGTCGCGCTCCTCGCCGTACCGGGCGTCCTGGTCACGGCGGCCGTCGTCGCGCTCATCCTTCACACCGCGACCGGGTTGCCCGTCAACGAGGCGTTCCTCGTCGGCGCGATCGTCTCGGCGACCGACCCCGTCGCCGTTGTCAGCACGATGCGCCGGCTCGACGCGCCGCGCCGCCTCGTGACGCTCGTCGACGCGGAGAGCCTCTTCAACGATGGCACCGCCGCTCTCGCGTTCGTGGTCGCGGTCGCCGCGCTCGGATCCCGGCCGCCGACCCTCGGCGACAGCATCCTCCAGTTCGCGGCCGCGCTCCTGGCCAGCGTCGCGATCGGGGCCATCTCCGGCTTCCTGATCTCTCGCGCCCTGAAGACGACGAGCGACCACCTCATCGAGCTCACGCTCACCGTCCTCGCCGCGTACGGGACGTACCTCGTCGCCGACCTCGTCCATTCCTCCGGGATCATCGCCACGGTAGTCGCGGGGATCGTGCTCGGGTCGTATGGACGGCGGGAGGGCATCAGCCCGCGCGCCCAGGACGCGATCGACGTCGTGTGGGAGTTCCTCGCCTTCGTGCTCACCGGCGCCGCGTTCCTGCTGATCGGGATCGCGATCCCGCTTCCCACGCTTGGGGCGGCGGCCGTCTCGATCTTCTGGGGCGTCGTGGCCGTGCTGCTGGGCCGCGCCATCGTCATGTACGGGCTGCTGGGTAGCGCGGCACGGGTCGAGCGCCGGTTTGGACTCGTCCCGTGGCTGCCCCTGGCGTGGCTGCACGTCATGAACTGGACCGGCCTGCGCGGGGCCGTGGCGGCCGCGCTCGCGCTTTCGATTCCCGAGGGCACCCCGGATCGAGAGCTGCTCCAGGGGACCGTATTCGGCGTCGTGTTGTTCACCCTCCTGGTGCAGGGCACGACGGCGGCGAGAGTCCTGCGCTGGGCAGGCGTCCAGGGAGAGGGTGCGACGAGCGCCGTGGAGGCTGAGCCGGACAGCTGAAACCGGCGGTGTCCGCTCGCCATGCCCGCGGGCTGCTCGGGGAACGTCCGATCAGGCCGCCGTGATGTCGCGTCTCGAAACCGCGAGCGTGCCAATCGCCACGAGGATGATGGACGGGACGGCAAGCGCGGCATAGCGTCAGGCCTCGGTCGCCTGCCCCAGGGGGTTGCCCCCGAACGCCCAGTCCCACGGCGACAGGTGGCGCAGCGGGGCGAGCTCGTTGCTGAGGGAGAACAGGGCGGCCACGACGTAACCGGCGACCGCGATCCCCACCGCGGCGCCCAGCACGAGCGTCGGGCGCGCCCGCAGGCCCGCGATCGCGACCGCGAGGCTGCCGTGGAGGAGCCCCAGCAGAGCGCACAGAACGAGCGTCGCAGTCACGCGGTCCGGGGCGATCTGCAGGTCGAACAGCGCATCCGCCGCGACCTGGACGACTCCCAGCACGATCGCGATCACGACGAGAGCGGCCAGCGCGGCGACGGCCCTGCCCAGGAAGATCGCGCGCCGGTCGACCGGCTGGGCGAGGTAGAGCTCCAGTCGCCCCGCGGCCTCGTCGCCGGCGGTCTGGCCGTTGACGAGGGCGATGGCAGCTGCAGCGAGGAGAAGCGGAATGAAGACCTCGTACAGGTTGCCGCGCAGGAACCCGGCAGGCGTCCCGATGTCCTCGAAGCCGAGTGCCTGGACGACCCCGGACGGCAGCTGATCGAAGGCCTGGGACAGCCCCGACGAGCCCCGAAAGGCCGGCCAGAAGGCGACCGTCACGGCCACGAGGCTCGCCAGCCCGACCGACCACCCGATGGTCGCGCGCCGCACGGCGCGCAATGGGCCCGCCACCAGCTCGAACGTGCTCGTGTTCATGGCGTCGCCTCTTCGTATAGATCGAGGAAAGCTTCCTCGAGGTCCGGCTCCTCCACCAGCATCGACATGACGCGCCGGCTGGCCAGCAGGCCCAGCAAGGGCTGGATGGAGCCCGACAGGGTGGCCGTGAAGCGGTGGTCGTCAACGACCGGGTTCACGATTCCCGGCAGTGCCTGGAGCGCGTCACTCGGCGGGTCGTCCTCGAACCAGACCTCGACCCGCTGCCGGGCCCGCCCGCGAAGCTCGGCGACCGTGCCCTGGGCGACGACCGTGCCCGCCCGCAGGACCGCGACGCGGTCGGCGGCCCGCTGGACCTCGCTGAGCGAATGCGACGACAGGAAGACCGTGGTGCCGGTGGCACGCGCCTCATGGACCATCGCCAGAAACTCGTGCTGCATGAGCGGGTCAAGACCGTTGGTCGGCTCATCGAGGACGAGCAGCTCGGTTGGGGGGAGGAAGGCGAGCAGGAGCGCCACCTTTCGGCGGTTCCCGGAGGACAGGTCCCGCAGCGGGCGCCCGAGATCCAGGTGAAGTCGCTCCGCGAGCTGGTCGCGGCGGATCGGATCGAAGCCACCGCGGAGGCGGCCGAGACTCGCGACCAGCTCCGCTCCCGAGAGCCGCTCGGGCAGGCGCAGCTCGCCCGGCACGTATGCCATCCGGCGCCGCATGATGACCCCGTCGCGCGTCGCGTCGAGGCCGAACGCGCCGATCGTGCCGGCGGTCGGTCGCAGGAGACCGAGCAGGCAGCGGATCGTCGTGCTCTTGCCGGCGCCGTTCGGCCCGAGGAACCCGAACACTTCGCCGCGCCGCACCTGCAGGTCGATCCCGCGAACCGCCGCCACCTGCCCGTAGTGCTTCACGAGGCCGTCGATCCGTACGACCACTTCCGCTTCGCTCATGCCTCGCGCCCCTCCACTCCGAGCCGTGGTGCCGGCGCTCCGACGTCCACTCGGGCGGCCCCCGTGTCCAGAAGCTCTTCCACCGCCGGCCGCGCCGACGGCGCCGCGAAGATCGACGCATGGTCGCCCGCCCGGAGCTCGAGGTCGCCACGAGGAACGAGGAGCGCCCCGTCGCGCTCGATCGCCACCAGGACCGCCTCCCGCGGCCAGGGGATCTCCGCGACCCGCCGTCCCGCCAGCGCCGAGCCCGTCGCAACCTCGGTCTCGATGATCACTCCGCCCGCGCCGAGCCCGCGCACCTGGCGGATGTTCCCCCGCAGGGCCGTACGGTAGGCCGCCATGGCGTCCTGGACCGAAAGGATACCCACGACGCGACCGCTGGTCACGACCGGGGCCCACGATCGATGATGGTCGGCGAGCGAGCCGAGGGCATCATCGAGCCCGTCGTCTGCGGCGAGGATCGGATCGCGCAGGTAGTCCGACGTCCCCACCCGCCCACCCCCCGGCGCCAGCCAGAGCTTGTCCAGGTCGACAAGGCCCATGACCGTGCCATCACGGGCCACCACCGGAGCTCCCGGGACACCGGCCGCCTCCATCTTCGCGCACGCGACGGCGGCCACTTCGTCGACACTCACCACCACCCGGGCCTGCCGGGCCGCGTCGCCGACGAGCACGGAGGCGAGAAGCGGCATCGCGAACCGGAACCGGTGGGCCGGCGAGTCCGAGCGCGTCGCCAGCTGGTTCTTGTAGATGCTCGAGTGCCCGACGACGAACGTGGCGAGGCCCACGGCGATCATCGCGGGGGCGAGCATGGAGAGGTTCCCGGTCATCTCGGCGACCATGAGCATGACCGCCAGCGGAGCGTGGGCGACGCTCCCAAAGAGCGCCATCATCGCCACGATCACGAACGGTGCGGGGCTGGTCGGGATCGCCGGCGCGATCGGCTCCAGGAGGCGCCAGATCCCGGCGCCCAGAAGGCCGCCGATCACCATGCCCGGCCCGAAGACGCCGCCCGAGCCCCCCGACCCGATCGAGAGCGAGGTCGAGAGGATCTTCGCGAACGGCAGGATCAGCACCATCCAGAGCGGGATCGCCAGGAGCGACTGCGAGTCGAGCCCGGCCTGGACGAACCCGTAGCCCGTACCCAGCGCGCCCGGGACCACCAGCCCCAGGCAGCCGACCATGAGGCCGGCGATCGCCGGACGCAGCACCCGGGGCATCGTCCAATGCCCGAACCAGTCCGTGAGGCCGTAGAAGCCGCGGATGTAGAGCAGGCCGACTGCGCCGCAGACGAGGCCGATGACCGCGTACCAGACCAGCTGGGCCGGGTTCGAGAAGCCGAAAAGGGCCTGGGTCCCGAAGATCGGGCTGAAGCCCTCGACGGACCCGAAGATCGAGTAGGCCACGATCGTCGCGATGAACGAGGGGAAGAGGGCGTCGGACTCGATGTCGTCGCGGTAGAGCAGCTCCGCGCCCAGGATCGCGCCCCCGAGCGGTGCCCGGAAGATCGCGCCGATGCCGGCCGCCATCCCGACCGCGACGGCGATCCGCGCGTCCCGCGCCTCGAGGTCCAGGAGACGGCCCAGGAACGAGCCGAATCCCGCGCTGATCTGCGCGGTGGGGCCTTCGCGGCCGCCCGAGCCGCCCGAGCCGATCGTGAGCGCCGATGCCACCAGCTTGACCAGCGGGATCCGGGCCCGGATGCCGCGCGGGTCGTGATGGAAGGCCCCGATAGCTGCGTCCGTTCCATGCCCCTCGGCCTCGGGGGCGAAGCGGAAGACGATGATCCCGGAGAGCAGGCCGCCGAGCCCGACGACCAGCGGGATCGCCCAGGGTCGCAGCGCGTCCGTGATCGGCGCGCCACCCTCACCGGCGGGCGTCGGGGGGGTGTACCCGGCCAGCACACCCAGGAAGACGTGCGAGGCGATCTCCAGGGCCGAGTAGAAGATGATCGCGCCGAGCCCGCCGACCACGCCGATGCCCGCCCCGAGGACCACCCATCGGCGCAGGTAGCTCGCCTTGCGGATCCGGTACCGGACCGCGCGAAGTCCGGCATCGATGCGCCGCGCGGCGAAGGCGGTCACGCGAACCGATCGAGCTCGGCAGCGATGGTCGCCAGCCCGTCCGCGAGATCGAGGTGTTCTGGATCAGACAACGTGGCCACGACCTCGCGAAGGACAGCCTGCCGGTGCCCGAGGATGGCCGCCCGAACGGCGACGCCGTCATCAGTCAGGCGCGCGCGGGTGGCTCGGCGGTCCTGCTCGTCGACCCCAAGCGCAACGAGCCCGCGCCGCGCGAGTCGCCGCAGGAGGCGGCTCGTCGCCGGGATCGTGACGCCCACCCGGGCGGCGACTTCCCCGACCCGAGTCCCGTCCGCGCGCTCGCCCAGCACCACGACGGCGCGCCATTGCGGGAACGTCAGGTCGGCGCCGCCGTCGGCCCCGGCCAGGGCTCGCGCCGTGAGGGCGACCGCAGCGACTGTGATCCGCTCCATGCAGCCGGCCAGAGCATCGCCGGCGCTGCGCTGCGGGGCCTGTCGAGTCGGGCGGCCGTTGGTCATGGGGACGATGATAGGCGGTTACGTGCCTGCAGGCTATCAATCGGTCGATAGCGTCCGCACGTGGGGAGTGCTCTGATATATGCCAGGTGGCTAGCACATGCGGCCGCCGCCCGGATGCGTGGCGGACGCACCGAGCATGCAGGAGAGATAGCGGAACGGCGCATGAATGAGTTCGTGGGCAGAGGGACCGCGCCGGGCCGCCCGCTCACGCCCCCAGGCGCGCCGGCTCTCGTAACGCCGGCCGGCCCTCCCGCGGCCGCGGCCACCCGGGCCGGAGAGCCGGCTCAGACCTCCGGGCTGCCGGGGTGCGCCATCGCCGACGCGAGCGCCTCGGCCATCTCGGGCGCCTCGCGCCGATCGAGGATGTCCAGGTAGACCTGCTCCTCAGCGAGGTGCACCTTCAGGAGCGCGTAGAGGTGGAAGATCACGCGGCGCAGCGCGATCGCGTCGCCGACCGAGATCCGTTCATCGCCC
>DAOTXE010000082.1:0-29476 GCA_034435355.1 Chloroflexota bacterium | reverse complement strand
GCGAGTTCCAGGGGGGCGACCTCGACGGCTCGATCGCGGCTGCGGCGATCCTCGTGCTCGTCGCGATCGGCGTCCTCGTCGCGGTCCGGGCCCTCCACTGGGGTCGGGTGCTCGACGTGCGGAGCCTGGGCTGACGCCCTTCGCGGATGACGGCACCCGCTCGCTGTGTCAGAGTGCAGTGGCGGGACGAACCCGGAACCGGAGGCACACGCAGCATGCGAATCAGCGCCAGGAACCAGATGCCGGCCACGGTGCGCTCGGTGACCGAGGGGCAGGTCATGGCCGAGGTCGTCGTCGAGGTCGACGGCGGCCACGAGGTGGCCGCGGCGATCACCGCGGAGTCCGCCCGACGGCTGGGGCTCGTCCCGGGACGGCGCGTCAAGGTGGTCGTCAAGGCGACCGAGGTGATGCTCGCCGTCGATGACTGACCGGCCGGCGCCGGTGGTCTACCGGCCGATCGGCCGCATCCGCACCCCGTTCAGCGACATCGACGGGATGCCGATCCAGCCGACGGCCGGCGCCGGCGTCCGCGGCACGATCGAGATCGACCCGGCCTGTGTCGATGGGCTGCTCGACCTCGGCGGGTTCAGCCACCTGATCCTGCTGTACCACCTGCACGAAGCCGGGGCGCCCCGCCTCGTCGTGACGCCGTTCCTCGATGCCAGCCCCCACGGGATCTTCGCCACTCGTTCGCCCGCCCGGCCGAACCCGATGGGGATCTCCACGGTCCGGCTCATCGGCCTCGGTCGCTCCACGATCGAGATCGAGGACGTCGACATGCTCGACGGGACGCCACTCCTCGACATCAAGCCGTACATCCCGGCCTTCGACGACCGCCCGGGAGCGAGCATCGGCTGGTTCGCGGGGCGCCTTGATCGACTCGTCGAGGCCCGGTCGGACGGCCGCTTCCGGCGACGCTAACCGCTCGCGGTCGCCCCGACCGAGGCCGCCAGCGCCGCGGCGTGGGCGAAGATCCCGGGCAGCCCGCCGGTGTGGAGGAAGACGACGCTCTCCGAGGGCGAGAGGTGGCCGGCGCGAATGTCGGCGAGGAGGCCGGCCATCGCCTTCCCGGTGTAGACCGGGTCGAGCAGGATGCCCTCCGTCCGGGCGAGGAGCGAGATCGCTTCCAGGCAGGCTGGGGTTTCCAGTCCGTACCCCGGCCCGATCTGCGACTGGTCGGTCTCGAAATCACCCGCGACCAGCCGGACGGGACTGCCGAGCAGCGCGGATGCGTGGTTCGAGATCTCCGCGGCGTGCTCGCTTTTCGCCGGGTCGCCGCCGCTCACCGCGACGCCGTGCACGAGATACGGGGCGTCTGCGAGGTGCGCCCCCAGGACGAGCCCGGCAGTCGTGCCTCGCGAGCCGGCGGCGACGTACAGGTGCACGGGTCGCTCGCCAGCGGCGGCAAGCTCCGCCACCAGCTCGAGGGTCCCGGAAACGTAGCCCAGCACGCCGATCGGGCTGGAGCCGCCGATCGGGATCAGGTAGGGATGTTCGCCCCGGACACGCAGGGCGGCCACGACCTCGGCGACCATCTCGGTCTCGTCCGGCCCGGTTGCCATCCGGGGGTCATTGGACGCGCGGATGAAGTGGACCTCGGCGCCGAAGAGATGGTCGAGCAGCAGGTTGCCCTGGACCTCGGGCGCGTCCGATCCCGCGGTCAGGACGAGGCTCGTGCCGAGCCCGACCATTCGGCCAGCCGCTGCCGTCATCCGGGCGTGGTTGGACTGCACGCCACCGGTCGTGACGAGCACCGTGGCGCCCTCGCGGAGTGCATCGGCAACGAGGAACTCCAGCTTGCGGGCCTTGTTCCCGCCGCCGGCGAGGCCGGTGAGATCGTCGCGCTTGACGAGGATCCGGGGCGAACGCCGGGCACCGCCGAGGGCGTCCCGAAGCCGCCGGAGCTCGTGAAGCGGTGTCGGCAGCGTCGCGAGCCGGGTCCGCGGCAGGCGTTCGACGGCGATGGCGATGTCGTCAGCCATGGGTGCGACGCCTCCCTGTCCTCGGTGCGGGAAGTGCCCACACCTCGCCGGAGCGGCAGCGAGGCCCGGATCCTCGCCGCCGGTCGGGCGATCCGATTGTGGCGCAGCGCCAGGTCCGATGCAGTGTCGACCACGTGCCTGCATACGGCGCAGGAGACCACGCGCCACGACATGCGTGTTGCAGGCATATGGCGTCAGGGCGCGCCGGAACGGTGGCGCGACGGCTTCGTCAACAGCCATCGTGCCTGCTGCCTCGTTCTCGGCGGCAGGCTGCCCGTGGGCACCGCGCGACGCGGCAGCGCGACGCAGCAGCGCGACGCAGCAGCGCGACGCAGCAGATATGCCCGCAACACGCGTCAGGTCCGGATACCCGCTTCAGACGCAATGCACACCCAGGCACGAGCCGGCATCGACGTGCGCACGAGGCGACGTGCGGCGGCCTTCGGGCCGCGGCGCGCTGGATCAGAGGATCTCGGCTGTGGGCTGCACGGCCCGCCGCGCGAGCGGCGACACGACGACGAGCGGGATCAATCGGTCGCTCGAGGCCTGGTACTCCTCGTAGCGATCGTGGTTGCCCTCGTTGACCAGCTGCCACAGCCGCCTGCAGCCGGGATCGACATCCCCCGAAGCTCGCAGATCACCTCGTGGACGCGGAGCACGAAGCGCTGGACCGAATGGCGTGCTGCCATGTTCGAGATCCCGCTGCGCTCCGCCCGTCAGCGCCAGCTCAGCACGATCGATCCGACCCCGGTGTCCAGCGGACCGCAGATGCGCTGGAAGATGGACGCGTCGAGGTCAACCAGGTTGCCCCCGGCGGGCGACGGGCCGAAGCCGGACGAGACCCCGGCCCAGCAGCCCGTGCGGCCACAGACCCGGATCAACGTCCCCGGAGGCAGCCGAGTGACCACCGCGCCACCGAACTGCCCCCAGGTGGCGCGCCCGACGGCTTTGGACGCGTAGATGATCGCGGGCGCCGGCTTCGGGGTCGGCTTCGGCGCTGGCTTCGGGGTCGGCTTCGGGGTCGGCTTCGGCGCCGGCTTCGGCGACCTCGCCGTCGTCGCCTTGACCGTCGGCTTCTGCACCGGTGTCGACGTGGGGCGCGGCGCCGCCCGTTCCTTCGGGAGCGCGGTCGCCACGCGGCGGGGAGACGCCGCCGCGCCTGTCACCGGGATGCCGGGCGTCAACCTCGCGCCGTCCGTCTCGAGCGACGCGAGGACCGGACCGAGGACCATGACGTCGAGACTCGATCCTGCGCGGGAGGCGTCGGCCGAGGCTGCCCCCACCGGATCGCGCACCGCGACACGGTCGTCGGCGACCGACGCCGACACTCGAGCGACCGCCGGTCCCGACGAGAGCGCACCGGCGACGGCGCCGGTCGGCGTGGATCCGGCCGCCATCCCCGTCGACAGGAACGTGAAGGCGAGCAGGCCGCCGACGACCCAGCCGGGACCCACGCGGAGACCGCCCCCCAGGGCGGCACGGTGCGCCTGACGCACGGGCGAGGGACCGAGCGTGCGCAGGTGACGGGGGTCGATGGGACGAGTCCCGGACCTCGGGTCGCCCGCTGGGGTCGGCCGTCCGCCCGAGGGTGAACCGGCGATGGAGACCCTCCGATGGCTGGACCGCGGATCGTACTCGACCCGCGGCCGGCGCGCCAGAGGCTCCGGGACCGAATTCGCCCGGCTGGCTGCCCCGGCCGGCTGGCCGGACCGGCTACCAGTACTCCTCGGTATGGATCGTCCCGATGTCGTGGCCGCGGTCCCGGACGAACCCGCGGACCCCCAGCAGCCCGGTGACCGTCTCGATCATCCCGGGGTTGCCGCACAGGTAGACGTGGAAGCTGTCGGGATCGAGCGGAAGGCCTGTCTCGTCCTCGACGACGCCCGCGGAGAGCAGGTCCTGGAGGTAGCCGGTCCTGCCGCGCCAGGTTGGGTCCTCGTGCGGACGCGTGATCACCGGGATGTACGTGAAGTTGGGGCAGTGCCGGGCAAGGCTGGCAAGCTCGGTCCGGTAGCCCAGGTCCCAGGAGCACCGCGCCCCGTGGAGCACGACCATCCTGCGCGTCCCGCCGCACTCCAGGTCGCTGCGCAACATCGACACGTAGGGCGCCAGGCCGGTCCCGGTGGCCACGAGGAGCACGTGGTGGTCCCTCGGCGCCTTGCCCAGGGTGAACATCCCCACCGCTTTGGGGCCGACATAGAGGCGGTCCTTGATCCCGAGCCTGAAGAGCCGCGGTGTGAGGTCGCCGCTCATCACGACGGTGATGACGAACTCCAGGTAGTCCTCGGACAGGCTCCCGGACGCAATCGAGTAGGCACGCCGGATCAGCTTGTCCGGGTCGGGACGCGCAGTCGTGACCGCCTGCTCTGCCGCCGACTCCGGTATCGGCTCGGCCGACGCCGGGACCCCTGTCTCGGCCGCCCGCTCCCCGGGCGCCGGCCGGTATGCAAGCTGGTCCGGTTCCGCCTCGTCGATCCGCGGCTCCGACGCCTTGAGCCCGAGAACGACGTACTGACCGGCCTTGAACGCGAAACGAGGCTGATCGGGGACGATCCGCAGGATGATCAGGCCGGGCGCCAGCTCGACCCGCTGGGCCACGGTCGCGTTGTACTCAGCCGCCGCCATATCGCCTTCCAATCAATGTGGGGCATTGCCCGTCGCCTCGGGACGCACCTCCCTCACGTTACCCGTGCCGGCGATCGGTCGCTGGCTACGGACGCGCGGCCGCCCTGCCCAGTCCGAACCGGTTGAGGACCTGGTAGATGAGCAGGGCGCCGATGCAGGCCGTGCCGATCCCGCCGAGCGAGAAGTCGCCCTGGGTGATGGCCAGGTTCCCGGCGCCCAGGGTGAGCGCCACGGCGGCCGTGATGAAGTTCGTGTTGTTCGTGAAGTCGACCTTGTTCTCGACCCAGATGCGCGCCCCGGTCGTCGCGATCAGGCCGAAGAGCACGATCGCCATGCCGCCCAGGACGGGCTGCGGGATGGACAGCACGAGCGCCCCGAACAGCGGCGAGAACCCGAGAAGGATGGCAACGACGGCCGCGATCACGAAGACGAGGCTCGAGTAGATCTTGGTCACGGCCATGACGCCGATGTTCTCGGCGTAGGTCGTCACACCCGTGCCGCCGCCGGAGCCGGCGATCATCGTCGCGAGGCCATCGGCGAAGAACGCCCGCCCGATGTACGGATCGAGGTTGCGCCCGGTCATCGTGGCGACCGCCTTGACGTGCCCGAGGTTCTCGGCCACGAGCACGATCGCAACCGGGACGATCAGGGTGATCGCGTGCGAGTCGAACTGCGGGGCGGTGAGCGCCGGCCAGCCGAGGAGGGGCGCGGCGCTGATGGCGTTGAAGTCAATCGGGGTTCCGCCAAGGCTCAGCACGTTCGAGAGCAGCCAGTAGAGCAGGTACCCGAAGATGCCCCCGATCAGGATCGGGAGGCGGCGCAGCATGCCCGGCGCATAGACGGCCACGAGCGCGACGGCGAGCGCCGTGAGGAGGCCGACGAGGATCCCGAAGTTGCTCGGATGGGCCGCATCCGACCCGATCATGTAGTTGATGGCCGCCGGGGCGAGGTTGAGGCCGATGACCGCCACGACCGCGCCGGTCACGATCGGGGGCATCAGGAACTCCACCCAGCGGTAGCCCACCGCCATGACGATCAGGCCGATGACCGCGTACACGGCGCCGCAGGCGATGATCCCGCCGAGCGCCACCGGGATGTTGTGGCCGCCACCGATCGCCTCGGCAGATAGCACCACGGCGATGAACGAAAAGCTTGATCCGAGGTAGCTCGGCACGCGGCCGCGCACGCACACGAAGAAGATCAGCGTCCCGATGCCCGAGAAGAAGATCGCCGTGTTCGGGTTGAAGCCCATGATCACGGGCGCGAGCACCGTCGCGCCGAACATCGCAAAGATGTGCTGGATCCCCAGGGCCAGCGACTGCGCGGCCGGCGGCCGCTCGTCCGGCGCGATGATCCCCTCGCGCTTCACCGTCCACTGGAACATGCCCCGGACATACCCGACCGCAGCAGACACCCCGAACCCTCCTCCGACGCCTCACTCCTCCCCGGGCCGCACCGGCTCCCCTTCCGGCCGCCCCGGTACCTCCGAAGAGTCGCAGAAACCCGGGGCCATCTGCAGGCCCGCTGCGCATCGGCGCGACCCCCGGGTCCCGGTCCTGCGCCTTCAGGCCGGGAGGAGCGTCTGTCCGTGCCCGAGATAGCGGTCCACGCCCTGGGCCACCGCACGACCCTCGCGGATCGCCCACACCACGAGGGACTGGCCGCGCGCGCAGTCGCCGGCCGCGAAGACGCCGGGCACGCTCGTCATCTTGTCGATGCCAGTCCGGACCATCCCGCGCGGGTCGAGGTCGCAGCCGAACGCCCTTGGCACCCCGGGCTCCGGGCCGACGAAGCCGAGCGCAAGCAGGACGAGATCCGCGGGGACGACCTCCGCGGTCCCGGGCACCTCCCGCATCTCGAAGCGACCCTCGGCCGTTGCGGTCCACTCGATCCCGGTGGTCTCGATCCCCGTCACCCGCTCGTTCCGGCCGATGAAGCGCCGCGTCGTGGTGGAGTAGCGGCGCGGATCCTCGCCCCAGAGGGCCCTGGCCTCCTCCTGCCCATAGTCCAGGCGGTAGACCTTCGGCCACTCCGGCCACGGGTTGTCGGCCGCGCGGGCATCGGGTGGCCGGGGCAGGATCTCGAGCTGGCGGACGTGCCGGGCGCCGAGACGGATCGCGGTGCCCACGCAGTCGGTCCCGGTGTCGCCGCCGCCGACGACCACCACGTCCTTCCCGGCCGCATCGATCGGCACCTCCGCGTCCGGCCCGTGGTCGAGGAGCCGTCGCGTGTTCCCCCGCAGGAAGTTCATGGCGAGGTGGATCCCGCCCAGTTCGCGGCCCGGGACCACGAGGTCGCGTGCCACGGTCGCCCCAGTGGCGAGCACGACGGCGTCGAAGTCGGCCAGGATCTGGTCGGCCGGAAGGTCGGCGCCCACCTCCACCCCGGTGGCGAATCGCACGCCCTCGTCGGCCATGAGCTCGACCCGCCGGGCGACGACCGCCTTGTCGAGCTTCATGTTCGGGATCCCGTAGACGAGCAGGCCGCCGATCCGGTCCGCGCGCTCGAAGACCGTGACGAGATGGCCGGCCTGGTTGAGCTGTGCTGCGGCGGTGAGACCAGCCGGGCCGCTCCCGACGACGGCGACCCTCCGCCCCGTCCGCGTGCGCGGCGGGTCGGGGACCACCCACCCGTTCTCCCAGGCCCGGTCGGCGATCTCCTGCTCGATCGTCTTGATCGCGACCGGGTCGCCGGTGATCGCGACCGTGCACGACCCCTCGCAGGGCGCCGGGCACACGCGGCCGGTGAACTCCGGGAAGTTGTTGGTTCGGTGCAGGCGCAGGCTCGCGTCACGCCACTGCCCGCGATAGACCAGGTCGTTCCACTCCGGGATCAGGTTGTTGATGGGACAGCCCGATGCCATGCCGGAGATGAGCGTCCCGGTGTGACAGAACGGCACGCCGCAGTCCATGCAGCGGGCCGCCTGCTCGGCTACCGTCGCTGCGTCAAGTGGCGGGTGGGCTTCCCTCCAGTCGCGGATCCGCTCGAGCGGCGGGCGGCTCTCCATGGCACGGCGCCCGAACTGCATGAAGCCGGCCGGCTTGCCCATGCCTATGACCCGCCGACCCGGGCGAGATCGGCGGCATTCTCCGCGAAGGCGGCCATCTCCGCTTCGTCGTCGCCGAGCCCGCCGGCCTTCATGCGCGACTGGGCCTCCAGGACGCGCCGGTAGTCGTGGGGCATGACGCGCACGAAGTGGCCCGCAGCGGCACTCCATTCGGCGAGCAGGGCGGCAGCGCGGGCGCTCCCGGTGAGCGCCGCATGACGCTCGACGAGCGCGCGGACCTCGGCGACCTCGGCGGGGTCCGCCAGCGGCTCGAGGGCCACCATCTCCGTGTTGCAGGCGAGCGCGAATTCTCCCCGTGCGTCGTGGACCCAGGCGATGCCACCGGACATGCCCGCGGCGAAGTTGCGCCCGGTGGGGCCCAGCACGACCACGCGGCCGCCGGTCATGTACTCGCAACCGTGGTCGCCCACCCCCTCCACGACCGCCGTCGCCCCGGAGTTGCGGACGGCGAAGCGCTCCCCGGCGATGCCGCTGATGAACGCCTCGCCGCCCGTCGCGCCGTACAGGGCCACGTTCCCGGTGATCACGTTGTCCTCGGCCGCGAAACGCGCGCCGGCCGGCGGGTACAGGGCGAGCCGCCCGCCGGAGAGCCCCTTGCCCAGGTAGTCGTTCGCGTCACCCTCCAGGCGGAGCGTGATCCCCCGCGGGATGAACGAGCCGAAGCTCTGGCCGGCGGAGCCCTGGAAGGTGAGATCGATCGTGTCGTCCGGCAGCCCCTTGCCGCCCCAGCGCCGGGTCACCTCGGAGCCAAGCATGGTTCCCACCACGCGATTCACGTTGCGGATCGAGAGCGTGGCGCGGACCGTGTGGCCATCCTCGAGCGCCGGGCGGGCCAGCTCGAGGAGCGTGGTCGCGTCGAGCGAGTCCTCGACCCGGTGCTCCTGGGGGATCGTGCAGGTTCGACCCCGGCCGGCGGGGACCTCGGGCTGGAAGAGGATCCGGCTGAAGTCGAGGCTGCGGGCCTTCGGGTGCTCGATCGCGGGGACCATCTCGAGGCGGTCGGACCGGCCCACCATCTCCTCGATCGTGCGGAAGCCCAGGCGAGCCATGTGCTCGCGGACCTCGGAGGCGATGAAGGTCATGAAGTTGACGACGTGCTGGGGATCGCCCGCGAAGTTCCGTCGCAGCTCCGGATCCTGCGTGGCGACACCGACCGGGCACGTGTTGAGGTGGCAGGCCCGGACCATGATGCATCCCAGCGAGACGAGCGGGGCCGTCGCGAAGCCGAACTCCTCGGCGCCGAGAAGCGCCCCGATCACGACGTCGCGCCCGGTCTTGAGCTGCCCGTCCACCTCGACAGCGATCCGCGAGCGCAGGTCGTTCATCATCAGGACCTGGTGCGCCTCGGCCAGCCCGAGCTCCCAGGGCACGCCTGCGTGCTTGATGGAGGTGAGCGGCGAGGCGCCCGTCCCGCCGTCGTGGCCGCTGATCAGCACCACGTCCGCGTGGGCCTTGGCGACCCCGGCCGCGATCGTGCCCACGCCGACTTCGGCCACCAGCTTCACGCTGATGCGGGCGTGGTGGTTCGCGTTCTTGAGGTCGTGGATCAGCTCGGCGAGGTCCTCGATGGAGTAGATGTCGTGGTGCGGCGGCGGGCTGATCAGGCCCACGCCAGGGGTCGAGTGGCGCGTCCGGGCGATCCACGGGTAGACCTTCGAGCCCGGCAGCTGGCCGCCCTCGCCGGGCTTCGCCCCCTGGGCCATCTTGATCTGGATCTCGCGAGCGTTGACGAGGTACTCGCTGGTCACGCCGAAGCGCCCGCTGGCCACCTGCTTGATCGCACTGCTGCGGGAGTCGCCGTTCGGGAGCGCCTCGTAGCGGGCCGGGTTCTCGCCGCCCTCGCCGGTGTTGGACTTGCCGCCCAGCCGGTTCATGGCGATCGCGAGGGCCTCGTGGGCCTCCGCCGAGATCGAGCCGTAGCTCATCGCCCCGGTCTTGAAGCGGCGCACGATCGCCTCGACCGGCTCGACCTCGTCGAGTGGGACGGGGCGCAGCGCGGGCCGGAGTTCCATCAGGCCGCGCAGCGTCGCCAGGCGTTTCGAGCGGTCGTCGACGAGGCTCGTGTAATCCTTGAACGTCGCGTAGTCGCCGGTCCGGACCGCGCGCTGGAGCAGGTGAATGGTGAGGGGATTGAAGAGGTGCGTCTCCCCCTCGACCCGGTACTGGTACTGCCCGCCGATGCCGAGCTGGTGCTGGACGGCCGGCCGTCGGGTCGAGTAGGCGCGGTCCTGGCGAGCCCTCGCCTCGCGGGCGACGCCCTCGATCCCGATCCCCCCGATCCGGGTCGGCGTCCAGGTGAAGTACTCGTCGATGAAATCGCGGTTGAGGCCCAGCGCCTCGAAGACCTGGGCGCCGTGGTAGCTCTGAACCGTGGAGATCCCCATCCGGGAGATCGCCTTGATCACTCCCTTCACGAGCGCCCTGCGGTAGCGCGCCTCGGCGGCTTCGGTCGGTCCGGGAATCGCGCCGAGGCGCACCTGGTCGTCGATCGTCTCGAAGGCGAGATAGGGGTTGATCGCGCTCGCGCCGTACCCGATCAGGAGGCAGAAGTGGTGCGCCTCGCGCGGCTCGCCGGACTCGAGCACGAGCCCCACCCGGGTTCGGGTGCCGGCCCGCACGAGGTGGTGGTGGACGGCGGCGACGGCGAGGAGCGCGGGGATCGGGGCATCCTTCTCGTCGTGGCCGCGATCCGACAGGATGACGAGGTTGTGGCCCTCGGCGATCGCCTCCGACGCCCGCCGGCGCACGTCCTCGATCGCGCGCCGGAGCCCCTGGCCGTTCTCCGTGGCGCGGAAGAGGATCGGCAGCGTGACCGACCGGAAGCCGCGCGCCGCGGGCCCGCCGTCGAGGCGGCGGATCTTCTCGAGCTCGATGTTGGAAAGGACGGGCGAAGGCAGCGCGACCTGCAACGCGGCCCGGGGCCCCGGCTCCAGCAGGTTGTCCTCCGGGCCGATGGACGTCTCCGTGGCCATGATGATCTCCTCGCGGATCGCGTCCACGGGCGGGTTCGTGACCTGCGCGAAGAGCTGCTTGAAGTAGCCGTAGAGGAGCTGCGGCTGGTCGGAGAGGACGGCCAGGGCAGCGTCGTTGCCCATCGAGCCAACCGGGTCGGTGCCCGTGGTCGCCATGGGGTTGACGATGAGGCGCACGTCCTCGGCGTTGTAGCCGAAGACCTCCTGCCGTCGCAGCACCGTCTCGTGGTCCGGCTCGATGACGTGGGATGGGTGGGGAAGGTCCTCGAGACGGGTGAGCCACCGGGCGACCCAGTCCGCGTACGGCTGGGCCGACGCAACCTCGTGCTTGAGCTCGTGGTCGGGGACGATCCGGCCCTGCGCGGTGTCCACCAGGAACATGCGGCCCGGCTGGATCCGGCCCTTCGCCACCACCTGGTCGGCGGGGATGTCGAGGACGCCGGCCTCGGACGCCATGACGACCCGGCCGTCGGCGGTGACGTAGTAACGCGCCGGCCGCAGCCCGTTCCGATCGAGGGTCGCCGCGACACGGACGCCATCGGTGAAGGCGATCGAGGCCGGTCCGTCCCACGCCTCCATCAGGCAGGCGTGGTACTCGTAGAAGGCGCGCAGCTCCGGCGACATCGTCTCGTCGCGGTTCCATGGCTCCGGGATCAGCATCATCATCCCGTGGGCCAGGGAGCGGCCCGAGAGGTGGAGCAGCTCGAGGACGTTGTCCAGGATCGTCGAATCGGAGCCATCGGGGTCGATCGCGGGGAGCACCTTCTGGAGGTCCTCGCCGAAGAGCGACGAGCGGAACATCGACTGCCGGGCATGGAACCAGTTGACGTTGCCGCGCAGGGTGTTGATCTCGCCGTTGTGGGAGATGTAGCGGTACGGGTGTGCGCGCGACCATGACGGGAACGTGTTGGTCGAGAAGCGTGAGTGGACCATCGCGATCGCACTCTCGAAGCGCGGGTCGACGATGTCCGGGTAGAACGTGAGGAGTTGCGAGGCGTTCAGCATCCCCTTGTAGACGATCGTGCGGCAGCTCAGCGAGGAGATGTAGAAGTCTCCCCGGCCCGGCAGGGCCGAGCGCGAGACGGCCTTCTCCACCAGCCGGCGGGCCACGAACAGGCGGCGGTCGAAGGCGACGTCATCCTCGACGCCGGGCGGTCGGCCGACGAAGACCTGGCGGATGACGGGCTGGCTGGTCCGGGCGGTCTCGCCGAGGCCGTCCGCCACCGTCGGGACGTCGCGCCAGCCGAGCAGGTCCAGCCCTTCGGCCGCCAGGACCGCCGTGAGGAGTTCCTCGCAGGCCGCGCGGCTCGTCTCGTCACGGGGGAGGAAGACCATCCCCACGCCGAACCCGCCCCTCATGCCGCGCCCGGCCGCGGCGGGCAGGCGGAGCCCCTGCTCGGCGGCCACGGTTCGGAGGAAGCCGAACGGCACCTGCGCCAGGATTCCGGCCCCGTCCCCGGTGTTCCGCTCCGAGCCGCTGGCGCCGCGATGCTCCAGGTTGACCAGGACGGTCAGGGCGTCGCGGACGATCGCGTGGGCTGGCCGGCCCGCGATGTCGCACACGAACCCGAACCCGCAGGCATCGTGCTCGAACGACGGCTCGTAGAGGGACTGGGACGCGACCACGCTGGTTCCCTTCGTGCGAACGGTCGCGCGACGATACCAACCCGGCGCGCGAGGTTGGGTACCGACGAAGGGATGCTTCGGTTGCCGTCTCGGATCGCACGCGCCTGCTCACGCGGGCGAGCGAGGCGTTGCATCCACGGACGACCGATGCATACGCAGGCACGCCGAGGCATACGAGAGCGAAGGGATCTCGACGCACGATGCGAGTTACGGGCATATCGCGGAGGACCTCGGGGAAATGGGACAGGCGCCACGCAGGGCTCGATCACGGCGGTGGACCGGAGGGTTCGCGGTGCTGCGATGGGAGTGACGGGTGGGTCCGTCCACGCCCCTTGATATGCCCGCAACTGGCATATGCGCCGGAGGCATGCCTCGGGCGGTATTCCGGGAGGACCGCGGGGCCGCATTACGGGCGCCGACGGGGGCATGGGCTAGAATTGCGCCTCCCGGGGGATGGATCGCCGCCGTGGTTGGCTCGTCGCAGCAGACTCCCGGGCGGATCCCGGATCCCGGATCCCTCGACCAGGAGAGACGTCCCATGGAAAGCATGCCGGTGAGCGCCGACTCCCCAGATCTCACGCACCCGGCGATCGAGGTCAACCCGCGCGCCCGGTTCGAGATCCTCTTTGCCGTGCTGCTCGGGATGTTCCTGTCCGCCCTCGACCAGACGATCGTGGGTCCCGTGCTCCCCCGGATCGTGACCGACCTGAAGGGCGCCGACTACTACACCTGGGTGGTCACTGCCTACCTGCTGACGAGCACCGTGACGATCCCCGTGTACGGGAAGCTCTCGGACCTGTACGGCCGGCGACCCCTCCTGATGTTCGGGATCGTGCTGTTCCTGATCGGCTCCGCCCTCTCCGGCCTGAGCCAGACGATGTGGCAGCTGATCCTTTTCCGCGGCATCCAGGGCCTCGGGGCGGGCGCCCTCTTCCCGATTTCGCTCGCGGTGATCGGCGACCTCTTCACCCCGGCCGAGCGGGGCAAGTACCAGGGGCTCTTCGGGGCCGTGTTCGGCATCGCGTTCCTCGTCGGCCCGTTCCTCGGCGGGTTCTTGACCGACAACATCAGCTGGCACTGGGTCTTCTACGTCAACCTGCCGATCGGGCTGATCTCGCTCTACTTCATCTGGCACCTGCTCCCCACCGTCCGGCGGGCGGGCAGCCGCCTCAACCTGGACATCCCCGGGGTCGTCACGCTCATGCTGGCCATCGTTCCCGTGCTCATCGCGCTGACCATCGCCGAGAACGGCGACTGGACCGCGCCGGAGGTGATCGGCGGGTTCGTCATGGGCGCCGTCTTCCTCGTGGTCTTCGTGCTGGTCGAGCACCGCGCCGAGGACCCGGTGATCCCGCTCGGGCTGTTCCGCAACAGCACCTTCACGGTCTCCGCCATCGCCACGTTCTTCGCCACGTTCGGATTCGCGACGGCGATCATCTTCCTGCCCCTCTGGTTCCAGGTGGTCCAGGGGGCGAGCTCGACGGCGTCCGGCTACGACCTGTTCCCGTTCCTCTTCGGGCTGATCGCGAGCTCGGTCGTGTCCGGCCAGATCGTCAGCCGCACGGGTCACTACAAGTGGCTGCTCGTGGGGTCCATGGCCCTCGTCGCGGTCGGCCTGACCCTGTTCACCAACCTGCGCACCGAGACGCCGACCCTGACCCTCTGGCTCTGGATGATCGTGACCGGCATCGGCGTCGGGCCGATGATGGCCGTCTTCACCCTGATCGTGCAGAACGCGGTGCCGTTCCGGCTGCTGGGCACCGCCACGAGCGACCTCACGCTGTTTCGCCAGATCGGCACGTCGGTCGGCCTGACCGTCGCCTTCACGGTCTTCCAGAACAACCTGACCTGGGGCCTTCTTCGCGACCAGATCGTCGCGAAGGGCGCCCCGGCGGCGGCCGTCCCGCCCGTCGCGCCGGCGGGGTTCAACATCGGGCAGGACCTTACCTCGGTGGGCGGCGGCAGCTCGACCCAGTTCCTGACACAGGTCCCGGCGCAGTTCCAGCAGATCTTCCTCAACGGCTTCCACGAGGCGTTCTCGATCGCGCTCGGAAACTCCATGTGGATCGGCGTCGGAGCAGCGATCATTGCGTGTGCCTCGGCGGTCTTCCTCCACGAGCTGCCCCTGCGGTCGACGCACGCGGCCACCCAGCACGTGCCGGGGCGCGCCCCCGAGGGCACGGCCGTGCCGGTAGCCGTCGAGGGGCGCGACTGAGCGGCGCTACGATCGGGACGTCCACCGACGAGACAGGCGAGGACCGACGACGCAGATCATGCTCGGCCGGGAGCCGAGGCAACGGAGGTGACAGATGCCGGTCATCACGATCTCGAGGCAGTTCGGTGCGGGTGGATCGAGCGTCGCACGGCTGGTCGCGGATCGCCTGGGTCTCGACGTCGTCGACCAGGCGCTCATCGCCGAGGTTGCCAAGCGCGCCTCCGTTCCTCCCGACGACGTCAGGGCCGAGGATGAGCGCGCGAGCTCGCTCCTCGATCGCCTCGCGGGCGCCTTCTCGCCGCTGGCGGCCGGGCTCGGCGTGGCGTGGGATCCGCCCTACCCGGACGCCGCCTACGATCCTCGGCGCGAGGTCCTCCAGCTGACCCAGGACGTCGTGCGCCAGGTCGCTTTGACCGGCAACGTCGTGATCGTCGGACGGGGTGCGGCGCACCTCCTGCGCGACCGCCCGAACGTGCTCAACGTGTTCCTCCACGCGGACCTGGCGTTCCGCCAGAGAATCGTGATGGAGCGCGAGCATCTCGACGGGCCAGCCGCGGAGCGGCGCGTCCACCAGATGGACGCCAACCGGCGGGCCTACAACAAGCAGGTCTACGGCTGCGACTGGCTGGACGTGCGGCTGTACGACGTCGCCATCGACACCGGGCGGATCGGCTTCGCGGGCACTGCCGCCATCGTCCTCGCGGCCGTCGAGGAGCGGGCCGGAACGCCGGCCTGACGGCGCCGGTCGGGAACCGGACTACGCGAGGACAGCGAACCCCCCTTGCACCGGCACGTTCCAGCCCATGAGCTCGCAGCCGAGGTAGTGGGGCGCGCCCTCACCAGGGGTGCAGGTCGGACAGCCCCAGAACGCGAGACCTCCGTCATCGGGCAGGTACGCGACGTCACACGTGCTCTCGGACGGGTCGCAGCGCCGGTCGTGGCAGGCACAATCGCAGTGGACCCAGTGCCGGCATGTGCAGGTCGCGGTGGGCGACGGTTCGCGAAGGATGCTCGCCGCGAACGGACCCGGAGCCTGCATCGAGACCTCCTCTCCGCGACGGCCGAACTGGCCGTGAGGCGCCGCGGCGGAGGAGGCCGGTTCCCCCCGCCGGTCTCGCGGAGTGTGCTCCATCGCCGGCCGGTTGGATAGTCCGTCGTTTCCCGTGCTCGGGAAAGCGAGAACTGGGGGCCGGTACCGCCGGAGGGTGCAGAATCGTGGACCACGACAGGGAGGTCGCATGAACGTCCGGCAGGATCGCATCGCGTGCGTCCAGGCCCGCATGCGGGAGGAGGGTCTCGTCGCGATCGTGGTCATGAACCACGACGACTACCGCTACCTGTTCGGAGCCGACCGATCCCAGCCGCGGGCGCTCATCCCGTCCGAAGGCCCGCCCGAGCTCATCGCCTTCACGGGCGAGGAACCGGAGCTCCGGGCCGGCCTCGCGAGCGGCGAGGTCCGCGTCTTCGGCTCGGTCGGGGGCCAGATCCATGACATCGTCGGGCGCCTCCGGGAGATCGTTGCGGCAGCCCCGAAGCCGCCCGGCGGCGGCCGCCCGAAGGTCGGGATGCAGATGTGGTTCGAGACGCCGGCCTTCCTCGTCGACCTGTTCCGCAAGGTGAACCCGGAGGTCGAGCTCGTCTCGTCGGACCCGGTGATGGACCCGCTGCGCGCGATCAAGGACCCCGACGAGCTCGCCTGCATGACCGAGGCGCAACGGATCGCCGGTGTCGGCATGGATCGGGCCCGCGAGCTGCTCCTCCCCGGGGTGACCGCCCACGAGGTCGCAACCGAGACGATCCACGCCATGATGCGGGCCGGGGCGCAGGGAACCAGCACGCCCATCTACGTCAACTTCGGGATCGAGACCTGCATGCTCCACGGCCGGGTGAGCCCGAAGTCCCTGGAGCGCGGCAAGCTCGCCCTCGTCGACCTGACCCCGCAGGTGGAGGGCTACTGCGCCAACCTGGCGCGGACCTTCGTCCTCGGCCAGCCGGACGAGCGGCAGCGTGAGCTCCTCGCAACGTACCGCGAGGTGATCGACGCCGCCCGACCGGCGATGCGCCCGGGGTCGACGGTCGCAGAGCTCGACGAGGCGGCCGCGGGCGTCCGCGCGCGCCACGGACTTGCCGAGTACGGGGTCCACGGGATCGGCCACGGGATCGGGCTGCGCTTCGAGGAGCCGCCGGCCTCGACGATCATCCCAGCCCACCGGAACCTCCCACTCCAGGAGGGCATGACGATCACGATCGGCCATCCGGTCCTCGCGATCCCGGGCTTCGGCGGCGTCCGCTTCGAGGACGTCTACCGCGTCACCGCGGACGGCGGCCAGGCCCTTGCGCCCTACCCGATCGAGCCGGAGCTCGCGGGCTGATCGGACACCCTGCCCCGGTGGGGGACCCCGAGGAGATCTGGCTCGACGACCTGGCTCGACGACATGGCTCGACGACCTGGCTCGACGACCTGGCTCGGCGAGGCGAACGGAGGGGAAGGCCCGGCTCCCGGCGGCGCTGCCGGGATGGCGCTCCGGCCGGCACGCTGCCGCCTCCCCTCTGACGTGCCCGCGCGATGGCGCCGGCGCTGGTAGGCGATGATCCGTGGTGATGCGTCTGCCCTCGTCATCTACCAGCAGCGTTCCGAATCCTGCGGTCGCGGCGGAGCCCGGCGTCGGTCGCCCTGCCCGGACGGACGGCGGGCCGGCGGCGCGCACGGTCACGCTTGCCTCGTACGCCGGCTTCGCGCTCGCCGGCTGGACCGGGCTCTTCATACCCTCGCTCATCCGGGTCCTGCAGGCCGACTTCGACCGCTCGGACGCCGAGTTTGGGCTCCTCTACCTCGTGATCGCGCTCCTGTTTGCCGTCGGCGCCCTGTCCTCCGGGCTCGTCGCCGGTCGCATCGGCCGCGGTCTCGTCTACGCCTTCGCCGCGCTGCTGATCGCCGCCGGGATGGCCCTCGAGATCGTCGCCCCCGGGTGGCCCGTCTTCCTCGCCGGCGCGGGGCTCACCGGGGCCGGCTGCGGCGTGGTCGTCACGGTGGGCAGCAGCATCGTCATGGACATGGCGGCCCCGGGCAGCGGGGGAAGGCTGAGCCTGCTGCATCTCTTCTACAGCGTCGGCGCCCTCGTGGCGCCGGTCGCCATCGGGGTCCTCGTGGGGCTCGGGATCGAGTGGCGCCTGCTCGCGGGGGCGACGGGCATGGCCGCGCTGGCACTGGCGGAGCCGCTCGCCCGCGCTGGTGCGGTCCCGCCGCGGCCTCGAGCCCCGGCCGCCACTACCAAGGTGCCGAGCGGCGGAGCCACCCCGGCCCGCCTCCGCCTCGCGCTCGCGGCGTTCGGCCTGGCGATCGCCTGCTACGTCGCCGCCGAATCGGGTGTCTCGAGCTGGCTGGTGGGATTCCTCGCCGACGAGCCGATGACCGCAGCCACCCTCGCGCTCAGCCTCTTCTGGGCCGGCATCGCCGCCGGCCGGGTGACCGCCAGCCGGATCGCCGACCGGTTCGACCCGGTCGCGTTCACCGTCACCTGCGCCGCGGCCGGAGGCATCGCGATCCTGGCCGCGGTCGGCCTCGCCTCCGGCCCCATCCGGATCGGCCTGTTTCTCGCCGCCGGGTTCGCCTTCGGACCCGTCTACCCGATGATCATGTCGGTCGCGGGTTCGCTCTTCCCGCATCGCGCGGCCGCCGTCGCGGGGATCGTGGCGACGATGGGCGTCGTCGGGTCGATCACCTACCCCCCGCTCGTTGGCCTGATCGCCGGGGTCGCGGGCCTCGGCGCCGGGATGCTCGGGTCCGCGCTCCTGATCGTGGCCAGCGGTGCCACGGTCATCGTGGCGGGCCAGCTGGCCGGACGACGGCCTCCCCTTCCGGGCCGGCGGACGACGTCGGAGCGGGGCCGGGCTGCGTGAGCCGCGGAGTGCCGAACCTCCGCCGCCGCGCCCTCACGCTCGAATACGCGACGATCGCCTGGAATGTCCTCGAGGGGCTCGCCGCGATCATCGCGGGGCTTCTCGCCGGATCGGTCGCCCTCGTTGCCTTTGGGCTTGACTCCTCGGTCGAGGTGTTCGCCTCGGTGGTGGTCGTCTGGGAGCTGCGGGGCGTCGATCGCCGCAGGGAGCGGCGCGCCGTGAAGTCGATCGGCGGCGCCTATCTCGTCGTCGCCGTGTACGTGCTCCTCGATGCCGGCAACGCGCTTCGGGTCGCCAACCGGCCGGAGGGCTCGCCGATCGGGATGCTCCTGCTGGCGTCGACGGTCGTCGTGATGGCCGTGCTCGGGGCAGCGAAACTCCGGGTCGGGCGCGAGCTCGGCAGCGCGACGGTCGTCGCCGACGGCCGCTTCAGCCTCGTCGACGGCTCGCTCGCCGGGGCGGTCCTCGCCGGGCTCGCGCTCACGGCGCTCTTCGGGTGGTGGTGGGCGGACGCCCTCCTGGCCATCGGGATCTCGCTGCTGGCGTTCCGCGAGGGGCGCGAGGCGTGGATCGGTGCGCGGCGCGACGAAGACCCGGGAAGCTCTCCCGGGTGACCTGGCGCTCGGCCTGATCGCCCCCGATCTCAGATGAAGGCGCTGAGGCTGCGCAGCTGCTCGGTGGATTCGGCGCCCGTGAAGCAGTAGTGGAGGTCGATGAAGCGGGCCCGGAAGCGAGCCACCTCGTCGCGCACGTCCGCCCCGTCGACCACGACCTCCTTGATGAACTGGGCGACCTGCCGGAAGTCCTCCGCCTCCATCCCGAAGCGGGTCATCTCGGAGACACCCATCCGCAGCGCGCCCGCAGTCGTGAAGCCCTCGTCGGTGGGGGTGGCCTGGTAGTTGCAGACAATGTTGTTGTCCTCGAGCCGTCGGGCGGCATCGATCCCCTTCGCGTAGCCGACCTCGACCACGACCTGGTGGGTCTGCGTGTAGCCGAGGGACGGGTCGCCGGCGACGTGCATGCCGAGGTCCGCGAGCGCGCGGGCGAACGCCCTGGCATTCGCAAGGACCGCCGGCTGGTAGGAATCCCGGAAGGCGAGCATTTCGTAGGCCGAGAAGAGGAGCCCGAGCAGCGTGCCGAGATGGTGGTTGCTCACGCTCCCGGGGAAGGCGCGGGACTCGATCGTCTCCCAGAGCCGGAAGCGCTGGTCGTCCTCGGCCCAGTTGCCGGCGACCACGCCGCGCTGGGTGCCGAAGAACGTCTTGTGGGTGGACCCCGTGACGAGGTCCGCGCCCTCGGCGAACGGCTCCTGGAAGTGCGGCCCGACGAGACCCAGGACGTGCGCCATGTCGTACATGATCACGGTGTCGAGGCCCATCTCGTCCACGAGGCGGCGCACCGCGGCGACCGGCTCGGGGTACAGGATCATGCTCTTGCCGAGGATGATGAGTTCCGGCCTGGCCCGCTCGAACAGCTCGGGCAGGGCCTCGAGGTCGATCCGGTACGGGTCGTCGGCGCGGACCGGGAAGTTGAACACCGCCGGCGCCTCGGTGGACGGGTTGCGCGCGACGTAGTCGCGCAGCGCGCCCATCGGCTGGGCGCTCAGGTGGCCGCCCTTGATGATGTGGTTGTTGACCACCGAGCGGATGCGCCGCTGCTCCGAGCGCCGGTCGTCGCGGTTCAGGTAGTCGACGAGCGCGGAGAAGACGACCATGTTCGCCATCTGGCCGCTGATGACGCGGGTCTCCACCTCCCGGGCCCCGAGGAACGTTCGCATCTGGGCGACCAGGTCGCGCTCGACCTCGGCGATGAAGCCGGTGCCCTGGTAGTAGTAGATGTCGGCGTCGAGGAGCGCCCGGACTCGCTTGTGCTCCGCGTACCGGGACGCCGGGTCCATGATCGAGAGCGTCCGGGCCAGCGGTGACGGCGTCATCTCCGACGGGATGAGGTTGATGCACTGCTGCTGCCGCCAGCGGGTGTTGTCGACCGCCCGGCGGACGAGGTCGGAGGCCCGCGTCGCGTACCCGGCGACGGCCGCCACTTCCGCCGCCCACGGCGCGGGGATCTCCCCGAAGGAGATCGGCCGGGTGAACGGCGGGGCATCGGCACGCAGGAGGTAGGGCGCGATGTGGGCCCTGACCCGGCTGCCACGGATGTCGATCTCGACGTCGGTGTGCTCCTCGACGTCGGCGTCGAGGAGGGCGAGCCCGATCGCCCGTTTCTCGCTGATCTCGGTGAGGACGCTCGAGAGCCCCTCTCCCGCGTAGATCCAGTACGGCGCAACGGTCCCGCTCGTCACCCAGCCGACGTGGCGCTCGCCGACGTACACGTCCGCGTTCTGGCGCGCCACGCCCCGGTCGAGGAGCTGGAAGGGCCGCACGATCCGGGGCAGCACCCCGTGATCGCCGTAATCCCGCCGCATGATCCTGCGCTGGGCGTCGAACTGGCGGGCCAGCGCAACGCGCCCGATGAAGTCGGCCTTGAGGGCGCTGAAGCTCACCGCGACGCGGGCCAGCGGGCAGGCGAAGACCGGGATCGGCGCGCCCGCCGGATCGAGGCCCAGCTCGTGCCCGTAGAGCGGGAGCGCGGCCTCCAGGCGGAGCGTGTCGCGGGCGCCGAGACCGACCGGGGACGCGCCCAGGCTGACGACCCGGTCCCAGGTCGCGCCGGCGACCTCGGCGGGGACGAACAGCTCGAACCCGATCGCCTCGCCGGTGTACCCGGTCCTCGCGATGACGACCTTCGCTCCCCCGATCTTCGAGGCGCAGAGGTTGTTCCGACCGGGCTCAGGGAGCCGGCCGGCCGCGGCGATCTCCTCGACGATCCGCCGCGACGCGGGGCCCTGGACGGAGATCATCGCGATCTCCTCGGTGTGGTCCTCGAGGACGAGGCCCGGGAATCCGCCGGCATGCGCCGAGATGTGGTCCCAGTCCTTCTGGCGGTTCGAGGCGTTGACCACGAGCAGGTAGTCGTCGCGGTCCAGGCAGTAGAGGTACGCGTCGTCGATCGCGCCGCCGTCGGCGTCCGGGATCATCGTGTACTGCGACTTGCCGGGGAGCAGCGCGGCGGCATTCCCGGTCAGCACGTGCTGAAGGAACGGCAGCGCGTCGGCGCCGCGGACCACGAAGCGGCCCATGTGGGACACGTCGAAGACGCCCGCCGCGCGACGCGTCTCCAGGTGCTCCTTGATGATCCCCGTCGAATACTGGACGGGCATCTCCCACCCGCTGAAGTCGACCATGATCGCGCCCGCCTGGACGTGCTGCGCGTACAGCGGGGTGCGCTTCATGCTTCGCTCCTCGTTCGACGATGGTGGGCCGCGCATCGCTTGGGCTCGCCTGCGCCGGCAGCCCGGATCCTGCCTGCGGTTCGGCCCGCCCTGTGCGCAGTGGCGATCATACCGTCGCAGCGTACCCCCGCCGCTCGTCGGCGAACGTGCCGCCCCCGGCTGCTCGACGCCGCCCTGCGTGCGCTCGAGCCAGCGGGCGCACGGAACCCACCAGTCGCGGTGACCCGCGTCTCAGTGACCCCAGAGCATCCGCCAGAAGCCGCCCCGGGCGAGCGCCCGGCCGACGATCTTGTTCTTCGCCCGGCGAGCGATCCGGTGGGGATTGCCCGAGGCGATGACGGAGATGTCATTCGCGAGGCGGGCCGTCCGGTAGAGGTTGGAGACGAGGCCCCGCCGTCTCATTCGAGCGCCTCCGCCAGGAAGGCAGCAGCGTCGTCGAGCAGGGCGGCACGTTCGGCCTCCTCGGCCTCGATCAGCGCGAGGAGCCGGCGTGCCTGGTGCGGACGCTCGAGGCCGATCGTGAGCCCCACGCTGATCCAGTAGTCGGCCGTCTCGAGGGCGTGCGGCCGGGCCTCCTCGGGGAACTCCTCGAGGACCTCGCTCATCGCGCGATGGAGCGCCCGGCCGTAGCGCTCCCAGTCGATCCGTCCGGCGGCCATCTCACGACTCCTTCCTTGCCTGGCTGGCCCACTCTTCCGTGCCTGGCTGGCCCGCTGCTGGTCACGCGCGCGCCCTACCCTCTCCGCCGGTCCCCTCCCCGGCCGCGCCGCTCGGCTTGGCGAACTCCACGAGGCGGGCGAGCGCGTTCGCGAGCTGCATCTGGCGCGGCGTCCGGGCGCGCACGCGGAGGAGCTCCGGGCTTGCGACGAGGACCGCGAGGCAGCGGGCGCGCGAGGTCGCGACGTTCAGCCGGTTGAGGCTGTACAGGAACTCCATCCCGCGCGGCGCCTCGGCGGCGCTCGAGGTCGCCATCGAGTAGATCGAGATCGGCGCCTGCTGGCCCTGGAACTTGTCAACCGTGCCCACCCGTGCTCCCGCGGGCAGGCGGCGATCGATCTGGCCGACCTGCGCGTTGTACGGGGTGATCACGAGGATGTCGTCGAGGGAGAGCAGGTGGGACTCCCCGTCGGCGTCCGTCCACGAGGAGCCGCCGTCCAGCAGCCGGCCCACGAGCGCGGCGACCGCATCCGCCTCCTCCGGGGAGTCGTTCGCGTTCCCCCGGTGGGCGACGCCGACGAGCCGGATCCCCGTCCCGGTCAGCGGCGCGACACCGTCAAGCTCCTGGCGCTCCAGGCCCGGGAACGACTCCAGCTTGCCCTCGTAGAACGCCTCGGATGTGAACCCGCAGACGTCGGGGTGGAGCCGGCGCGTCTGCTCGATGAAGATGCCGAGTCCGGGCGGCATCGTCGAGGTGCCGTCGAGCAGGTGCGCGAGCGCCGATCGCTCGGCACCCGCGGGATGCGAACCCTTGAGCGGCTGGTCGAGCTGCTGCGGATCCCCGAGGAGCACCAGCGAGTCCGCCGCGGGCGAGACGGCGACGACGTTCGCGAGCGACATCTGGCCCGCCTCGTCGACGATGAGGACATCGACCGAACCGGCGACCTCCGCCCGCGACCAGACCCAGGCCGTTCCGCCCACGACGTCGACCTCTCGGGCCGCCAGGGCGGCGAGCGCGGCGTCGTTCGACGTGTAGGGGATCGCGCCGTCGAAGGTGTGGTGCCCATCCTTGTCGGTCCGCTGCCCGATCCGTGGCGCGGGCCGGCCCTGCTTCCGCGCCTGCACGGCGATCTCCTCGAGCAGGTGGCCGATCACCTTGTGGCTGGTCGCGGTCACCCCGACCGTCCTGCCGGTGCCGACGAGCGAGAGGGCGATCTGCGCCCCGGTGTACGTCTTCCCGGAGCCGGGCGGCCCCTGGATCGCGAGGTAGCTCCGGTCGAGCGCGAGCGCGGCCCGGACCGCCCCGTCGACCGCCTCCTCGCCGGCCCGCAGGACGGCAGCCCCGGTTGCCTGGCCGGCCCGCGGCGGCAGGCGGGCCAGGAGGTCACGCGCGACCCGGTAGGGCCCGTCGCCGTCGATCCCGCGCGCGGCGACCGACTCGCCGATGCGCAGGAGGCTCGCCTGGAGGTCCTTGGTGGACACGTGGTCGTACGGGACCAGCGAGCGGGGGTGCGGGGCCACGCTCCCGACACCCCGCGAGAGGTCGACCGTCCCGGCCGCGTCGCCGAGCGCGACCACCGTCCCCGCCGACTTGCCGGTCGCCGGATCGCGGGCATCCCGCCCGACCCGGACCTCGTGCTCCTGGGGCGGGAACGCGTAGCGGTGGATCTCCGAGCGGGCGGGCGTGCCGACGACCCCGACGTACGTCAGCTCCCCGAGCGGCTCGGGCGCGGCGACGCGGTCCTCGTCGGTCAGCTCGTCCATCAGCTCGAAGTACCGGCGCCAGAACGACTTCTCCTCCCGGCGATGCCAGCTCAGGAGCTGGGCGAGGAGCCAGCGCCCGTGCCCCCCGGGCGTGTCGTCGTCGATGCCGCCGGGGGCGAGACTCTCCGCGACCTCGGCGACGTGGGCAAGGGCCTCGCCGAGCTCCTCGGACGGCGCCCCGCTGCGCGGCGCACGCCGGGGCACGGGCTCGCCGAGCTCGGCCGCGAGGTCGACGCGCCGGGCTTCGAGCCAGTCGCGCAGGAGCAGCGTCGAGACGACGTCGTCGCGGTTGTAGCGCTCGATCTCGGCGAGCGTCTCCTCCCCGTGCGCACCATCGAGGCCCCCGAGCCACGACTCGAACGCGACGATCGAGGAACCGGCGTCTCGCAGCTCGACCTCGCGGACGTACCCGTAGAGCGGCTCAAGCCGCTTGATCGAGTAGCTCTCGACCGAGGCGCGGATCCCCTGGCGGACGGCGCGGTACAGGTCGACGAGCACACCGCCGCGGAGCAGCGCGTCAACCTCGCCCTCGCGCGTCGCGTGCCGGCCCATCAGGCGCGCGAGCGCGGTCGGCTCGTACGGCGCGTAGTGGTAGATGTGGATCGCAGGGTCGGCCGCGAGCCGGTCGGTGAACAGGTCGACGACCCGTTCGAAGGCGGCCCGCTCCGCGTCATCGGTCACGTTCCCCTCTCCGTCGCGGGCCCAGAACGCGTGGAACGCCGGCTCGCCGTCCGGGCCGGCGACGCCCGGCTCGAGCACGCCGAAGAGGTACTCGATGCCGTCCTCGAACGCGAACGGGTCCCCTTCGATGTCGAAGAACAGATCGCCCGGGCGCGGCTCCGGGAGCGAGAGCAGGCCCCGGTCGGGCTCGAGCGAGCCGTCCCGCAGGCGGGCGGGCGCAATGATCTCGTGGAGGAGCTTCGGCTTCGCGGCATCGCCGGCGACCTGGATCCGGGCCTGCCGCCAGGTCCGCCCGAGGCTCGCCGGATCCCCGCCGTCGAGCGGCGGGACGAGTGGCAGCTCGAGGCCGGCGAGCCCGCAACGTGTCCCGATCCCGCGTTCCTTGAGGGCCCGGCGCTGGCGGCCCGTGATCCCCGCGACGAGCGAGAGGTCGTCGTCCACCCGGCGCCGACCCGAGCAGACCTCGTCCCAGCGGCACACCTCGCAGTGCTCGACCGGGTCCGGGTACGTGCCGACCGGTGGGTACGCCGGCTCGGTTGCCCCAACCCGCTCCTCGAAGAGCCGTTTGGCGAGCCGGAAGTAGGCGATGTAGTCGGCCACCCGGAAGCGTTCGGCCGCGTGCGCCTTCCCGCCGAGAGCCACGTGCATCCACTCGGGCTCGCGGCCCTGGATCCGGGTCAGCGGCTCGACGTACGAGCAGATCTGGAGGAGCGCGCTCCCCTTGACGTGACGGGCGAGCTTCGTGTCGGCGACCTCGTAGCTCCACGACCCGAGGTGGCTCGGGACCCCCACCCGGAGGAGGAAGTCGGCGTGGCCGCGCCAGCGGCCGTCGAAGAACGTCGCCTGGTAGATGACGTCGTCGCCCCGCCGGATCGCCGCCTCCGTCTCGGCGGCGGCCAGGCGGAGCTGCGCGAGCCGGTCCTCGATCGAGCCGTCGGGCGAGATCGTCGTGGCTCGCCGACCCGCAGCCTCGAGCCCGGCGAGGTAGCGCGCCTCGTGCTCGTAGCCGCGCTTCCGGATGAGCTCCAGCTCGGGGTCGTCGCGAACCGGCCGTTCGACCAGGCGCGCAGCTCCCGCGAGCTCGAGCCCGGTCAGATGGTCGCAGGCAAGGAAGCCGACAAGGTCGGTGGCGGAGAAGACGGGGGCCCCGTCGATCAGCTGCATGCGGCGCTCATTGTGGCGGATGCTCGTGCCAGGTCCGCTGTCACCGGGCGGCCTCGAGCCTCACGCGGGCCGGCCGGCATGACCGCGTTGGAAGACCGGAGCACGAGACGGAGCGTGGCTCTCGCGGCCTCGGGGGACGCCACGGTCGCCACCAGGCGCGGAGCCTCCGGCCCCGGCATGGACGCCAGTCGCGCAGCCGGCAGGCACAAGCGCTTCGAGGACGCAGACGTCCCGAGAGGTTCCGGCGTCGCCCTCGCTCAACTCTCAACCGTTCGGCATCGCCGTCCGGGGGCGCTCGGACGCAAGGATGACCAGCGGCGACGACGCGGAGTCGAGCAGGAGCCGCGCCGGCGGCACATCGAGCCCGCAGCGCCGAATGTCCGGGAGCCGGTCAGGCGAGCCCGACGATCCGACAGGGGATGTCGGTGTCCTCGGCGAGGCGGTAGCTGGCACACACGCGGTGGTAGCCGTCGGCGATCTGCAGCGGGATCCCCCGCGTGATGTTCCCGCGCACGAGCAGGACCGGGGAGAGCGCAGTGCCGGCCTTGACCTTGGCGGCGTCCTTCGCGACGTGGACGTTGTCGAGGGGCAGATCCGGGAGCCCGGAGGCGCGCAGGATGTCCTTGGCCTTGGCGTGGGCGACGGACGCCTTCTTGAGGTCCTTGACGAGCCTGGTCACGGTGGCGCGATCCGCGATCAGGGCAAGGTACGAGGCGGCAGCCGGATAGTCATGCTCGTCGGGCTCGTCCTTCCAACGCACGTTGCTCATGTCCGCTCCTCCTGACGCTCGGGGCCGTCCTCTCGGTTGCAGGTTGCGCGGCTACCGACAGTTGCCAATTC
Organism: Chloroflexota bacterium; assembly: GCA_034435355.1. Lineage (GTDB taxonomy): Bacteria > Chloroflexota > Limnocylindria > Limnocylindrales > CSP1-4 > CTSoil-043. The sequence continues at coordinate 2,694 of DAOTXE010000082.1, read as the reverse complement.
TCGGCCTCGGCGTCGGCCTCTCTCCTTCCAGCCGTGGGTCCCTGGTATCCGTTCGACGGCGGCCTCCGGTCCTCACGACGCCACGCGTGCCCGTCCTCGGAGGCGTGCCGAGGGCCCGGAACGGATCGCGGCCGTACCATCATGGCCGATCGTCGTTGAACGGGCGCTGACCGCCGCGGGCTGCCTGGTGGGGTCGGCGGCTCGACAGACAGGGGAAACGAGACGATGCAGACACCGGCACCCGGCTTTGCGGTCGACATCAGACCGCTGTTTCGCGAGCGTGATCGACGAGCCATGACGTTCCTGTTCGACCTCTGGGATTGCGAGGCCGTCCGCGCGAACGCGGAGGCGATCCTGTCGGCAATCGAGGGGGGCGACATGCCCTGCGACGGGGCGTGGCCCGTTGAGCGCGTCTCCGTTCTCCGGCGCTGGATCGAGGGAGGCTTTCAGCCGTAAGGCGATGCGGCGGCCCCTGGGAAGCCGCGTGCAAGCGGGACTCCGGTGCCATGCGAGGAAGGAACCCGAAGGGCCCGCGGTCCGATCGCGCGGATCGCTGGCGGGGACGATTCTTGACGCACAGGTGACCATCGACTTCCGCAGGCAAGGATCCTGGATGTTGGTTCGCCAGACGACGCCCCACCGGGCCTCCGTTCTCACGTATTCCGGCCGGTGCTCTCCCCGGGCTGCGTCGCACCCGACGCCGACCGAGATTCCGGGCAGATGGTTCGCGCGGACCGGGACGAATGGGCACGCGATGGGGCGCTCCGGTACCGTCATCGGTCCGGACCGATGATGCGGTGGTCGCCGCGCCGGCCACCTCGCCGGGTCGCGATCCAGCCCGACATCGCGCTGCTCTTTGCAACCCGAGCGGTCCGGATGTTCGGCTATGGCTTCCTCTCGGTTGTCTTCGTGCTCTACCTGACGGCCCTTGGCCTGTCCGCGTTCGAGGTCGGGCTGCTGCTGGCCCTCACGCTCCTCGGCGACGCGGCCGTCTCGCTGTGGCTGACGACCCATGCGGACCGGATCGGGCGACGCCGGGTCCTGGTCGCGGGCGCTGGCCTGATGCTCGCCGCCGGCCTCGCCTTCGTGGCCACGCCGGTGTACGCGGTCCTCGTGATCGCAGCGACGATCGGCGTCATCAGCCCGAGCGGCAACGAGGTCGGCCCCTTCCTCGCCGTCGAACAGGCCTCGCTCAGCCAGATTGTCGGGGCCGAGCGGCGGACCAGCGTCTTCGCGCGCTACCAGCTGGTCGGGTCGTTCTCGACGGCGACCGGCGCCCTCGCCGGCGGCGGGGTGGCACAGCTGGCCATCGGCGCCGGCGCATCGTCCGCCGACGCATACCGCCTGGTGATCGTCGGCTATGCCCTCGCCGGCATCGCCCTCGCGCTGCTGTTCAGCCGCGTCTCCGCCCGCGTCGAGGTTCCGGCCTCCGACGTGACCGATCAGGCGATCCGCACTCGGCTCGGCCTGCACCGGTCGCAGCGCGTTGTTCTGCGTCTGTCCGCGCTGTTCGCACTCGATGCCTTCGCCGGCGGCTTCGTGATCGCGGGGTTCATCACGCTGTGGTTCAAGGGGCGGTTCGGCCTTGATCCCGCCGTGCTCGGGGCGCTGATCTTCGGGGCGAACCTGCTGGCCGGCCTGTCCGCACTCGCGGCGGGCCCACTGGCACGGCGCTTCGGCTTGATCCGGACGATGGTCTTCACCCATCTGCCCTCGAACGTGTTGCTGATCCTCGTGCCCCTCATGCCGTCGCTGCCACTGGCCGCGGCGGTGCTCCTCTTCCGCTTCAGCATCAGCCAGATGGACGTACCAACGCGGCAGTCCTACACGATCGCGATCGTCGCGCCCGACGAGCGGTCAGCGGCCGCGGGCGTGACCGGCATCGCCCGGAGCCTGGGCGTGGCCGCGTCGCCGCTCATCGCTGCGCCGCTCTACCTGAGCGCAGCCCTCGCGTGGACGCCCTTCGTCATCGCGGGCGGCCTGAAGATCGCCTACGACCTGCTGCTGTTCCGGGCGTTCAGAGCACATCACGCGCCAGAAGAGACTCGCGCTGACGGATAGGCAGCGATCGTCCAGTCCGAATCGGCCCGCCACCCGAGACTGGGACCCTCTGAAAGTTGCCGGCATCGGGACGTGCGGGAGTTCACGATCCCCAACGTGATCCGCGTCGCTGCCGCAACGGGCTGCTGGCTCCATTGCCGCCCGACGCCCATCGTGGCACGATCGCCCGACGGGGTCGCCATTCAGCGAGGGGGAGCGGCATGGGCACACCAGCGAGCGTCGAGGCCTACCTGGCCGCCTGTCCGGAGGACATGAGAGCCGCGCTGGAGCACCTTCGGGCGATGATCAAGGCCGCCGCACCCGAGGCGACCGAAACGATCAGTTACCAGATGCCCGCCTTCCGGGCCCACGGCCGGATGCTCGTGTGGATGGGTGCCTTCCGAGACCACTGCAGCCTCTTCCCGGGGAACGGGGCGCTCGTCGAGGCACACCGGGAGGAACTGGCGGGCTACCGCATCGCCAAGGGGACGATCCAGTTCCGCCCGGACACGCCCCTCCCGGCCCCGGTCGTCGAGAAGATCGTCAAGGCGCGGCTCGCCGAGAACGCGGCCCGCAGCCGTCGGTAGCGGCGCTGCGTGCTCGGCGGCTGTGGCAGCCCTAGAGAATCCGGCGCGCCGCGATGAGTCCTGCGGC
>DAOTXE010000081.1:0-14659 GCA_034435355.1 Chloroflexota bacterium | reverse complement strand
CGGGGGGACCGCGACGCCCGGCGGCGCGGCCCAAGGAGGCCGGCGATCCGCCGGCGAGCCGCGATGGTCAGGAGGGCCGCCGCTGCGATCCCGCCCAGCGCGGCCCCGGCCGGCGGCGGCAGCGTGAGGCCCGCGCCGGGGAGATCCGCCGCCGCCTCGACGATGCCGGCGAGCAGGCCGATCACGAGCGCGCCCGGCAGGCCGAGCAGGATGCCGACCACGGCCGGCGCGCCCGCCCCGGCGAGGAATCCGCCGACGAGTGCCAGGGTCCCCGTCGCCATCGCCGCGGGCACCAGCGGCACGACCACCAGGTTCAGGATGGGCGACAGGGGAGCAAGGCGGCCGAACGTGAGCAGGACGATCGGAAGAGTCGCCGCCTGAGCCGCGAACGACACCGCGAGGCCCTCGACCACGAACCCGGGCAGGCGCGGGAGCCGCGTCCGCAGGCCGCTCGCGATGGTCGTGCCCCAGGCGAGCAGGCCCGCCGTGGCGGCCGCGGAGAGCTGGAACCCGGCGTCGGTGACCGTCGGCGGGCTCCACAGAACCAGGATGACGACCGCCCACGCGAGCGCCCGGGCTGCGGTGCCGGGGCGGCCGGTCTCCCGGGCGAGCAGGGCAACGGCCGACATGACCGCCGCGCGAAGGACCGAGGCAGAAGCGCCGGCGAGGATCGTGTAGATCGCGATCGCAGCCGTCGTCGCCAGCGCCCGCCGCCTCCGGGGCCATCTGCTCACGAGCGCGGCGACCAGCCCGGCGACGAGCGCGATGTTCCAGCCGGAGATGGCGACGATGTGCGAGAGGCCGGTCGTCGTGAAGTCCGCGGCGAGGGCCCGGTCGACCCGCTCGCGGAGCCCGACGAGGATCCCTGCCGCGAGCCCGGCGGCCGGTTCGGGCAGGGCCTCCTCGAGCGCATCGCCTGCCGCGGCCCGGATGCCCTGCACGAGCCGGTCCGGATCGGGCTCGGCGGGGAGCGTGCGGAGCGAGCGCGTGGTGAGCGTCGCCGCGACGCCGGTCCGGGCCAGGTACGCGCCGTAGCCGTTGTCGGGCGGAGGCCGCAGGGCGCCATCGACTTCGACGCGATCGCCGCCGCTCAGGGGTGGGTAGCGCGGCGCCGTGATGTCGACCTGGAACCCGCCCTCGGTTTCGATCTTTCCCACGAAGCGCTGCGTCCCGTCGCGCGGTGCCGCGAGGGACGCGACGCGGACGATCCACGGACCCTCACCGCCCGGCAGCGCAACAGTCCTCGCCGGTTCCGCCGTGCCTCCGACCGCGACGCGGGCGAGCATGGCCAGCAGGCCGAGGGCGACCGAGGCCGCGACCCGCGCCCCCTGCCCGCGCCCGAGGAGCCGGAGCCCGGCGGCAGATGCAACCACGAGGAGCGCAAGCGCCGGCGCACGGTCGACGAGGGTCGCGTCGGTGGCGAGCAGTGCGCCCGCGATCGCCCCGAGCGCGAGGCCCGTCGTCCGCGTCACGGGGGGCCGACGGTCACGAGGCTCGCGAGCTTCGCGAAGGTCGCTGCGCCGACCAGCTTCCGGGTCTGGAGGTCGTTGACAGCAGCGAACGGCTTCTCCGCCCGGCTGCCGATGATCTTGGCTACCGTCACGGGACCGATCCCGGGCAGCGCGTCGAGCTCCGCGGACGATGCCGCATTGAGGTCGACGAGGCCGTGCGACGCGGTGCTGCTCGTTCCCGTCCCTCCGCCGGAGGTCGGGGCGCTGGCGGCGCCGCTCGTCCCATCGTCGCGGGACGGCACGCGGACCTGCATGCCGTCGGCGAGCGGTGCCGCCAGGTTGAGCGCCTGCGCCGCGCCGGCATCGACACGTGGGCCGAACCCTCCGGCTGCGCCGATCGCGTCGGCCACACGGGATCCTGCCGGAAGGTGGTAGACGCCCGGATGGAGCACTGCGCCGGCCACGTCGACAACCAGGCCCGGCCCTGCGACGAGCGCCGCATCCGGATCGAACGATCCGCTCGCCGTCCCGGACTCGACCGGGCCCGGTGCCGCATCGACGGCGAGGGTGCCCGGCCGCGGGCCGGCGAGGACCAGGAGCAGGGCGATCGCGGCGGCGAAGAGTGCGGCGATCGCGAGCGCCCCAATGGCGATCGCCCGGCGGGAATCGGGCGGCGACCCGCCATCGGGCCCGGCATCCGAGGGCGTCGTCGCCTCGGTCTCGGGAACCTCGAGCACACGCCACGGGAGGTCTCGGTCCACGTGCAGCTCCCCGGCGGGACTGCGGCGGCGAGAGACGGGCGGGGTGGAGGACCGCGGAGCCCGCGCCGCGAAGCTCGGGTGCCGCTCGCGGCCACGACGCTCCGGGGCGACGGGAGTGACGTCCGGTGCGCTGGGGGCACAACCGGCGCACCGGACGTTGCCGGAGAGACTAGCCCGGCCGGATTACCTGTGGCTTATCGGGAACGGTCGTGATGGCGGGCGAGGGACACGGGCCGCCTGCCCGGCGATCAGGGGGCGAGCAGCTCCCACTCCACCCAGCGCGAACCGTGCCACCACCGTTGCCACGTGGCGCCGTCGATGCCGCAGGCGATGACCGACAGGCGACCCGGGCCCCAGGACGCGGTGACCGGGACGGCCGACGACTTCAGCGAACCGCCCAGCGATTCCCACGCGTGCCAGCTCGTGCCGTCCCAGTGGCAGTCCCTGGGCGCCCCGTCGGGGAAGATCGCGAAGACCTCCATCCCGCCGGGCCCCCACGTGCACGCGGCGAGCCCACGCCCGGGTTCGACGAGTCCGCTCAGGGGGTCTTTTCGAGCATCGGCTTCACCTCGGTCGCGAGGCGGGTCATCGATTCCTCGTCGTAGTCGGCCGGGAAGCCCGCGACCAGGTGGCGATAGCCGAGCGCGACGTACGGCGCCAGCATCTCGGCCACGTCCTCCGGCGTGCCGACGGGCTGGTCCTGCCATGGTCGGGCGACCCGGTTCCGCTCGAAGGCGGCCTGAAAGGCCCGCTCCGCTTCGGCCCGGTCGTCGCGAATGAAGACGGTCCCGATCCCGGTCGTGCGCTCGATCTCCGACGGGTTTCGGCCCACGGCCGCGCAGTGCTCGAGCAGGATCGCCTCCTTCCGGCGCACTGCCTCGATGCTGCCCCCGACGTTGTTCATGTCCGCGTACTGGGCGACAAGCTTGAGGGTGACCTTCTCGCCGCCGCCGCCCACGCAGATCGGGAGGTGACGCTGGATCGGCAGCGGATCGTTCCGCACCCGGGAGGCGCGATAGCGCGAGCCATCCGGAGCGGACGGTTCGGCCCCGTCGAGCATTCCTCGCATGATCGGGAGGGCCTGCCCGAGCCAGCGGAGCCGCTCCGGTGCGCCGGACCCGAACTCGAAGCCGAAGTCGTGCGCCTCGCCCTCGAACCACGCCGCGCCGATGCCGAGGATCGCACGGCCGTTGCTGACGTGGTCCAGGGTGGTCGCCATCTTGGCGACGAGGGACGGTTCGCGATAGGGGTTGGCGCCGACCATGAGGCCGATCCGGACATGCTCCGTTCTCGCGGCCCAGGCCGTGATCGTCAGCCACCCCTCGTAGTTGGGACCGTGCGGGTCCCCGACGATCGGGTAGAGGTGGTCCCAGGTCCACAGGCTGTCGTAGCCCAGCCGGTCGGCCCGGATGCCCGCCTCGAGCAGGGCGGGCCACGCCGTGTACTGGTTCCAGCAGAGTGCACCGAGCTTGACTTCGTTCAACTCACGCTCCATGTGATCAGGATGTTCGACCGTGATGGAAAGGGGCAGCTGGACGCGCGCGAGCGGTCGCGGGCGATTCACTCGTCGCCGGCAAGGTCGACCGTTGCACGCACCTCCCCCGCGACGCCTCTCGTCGCGGGGGCCACCGGTTCGTTGCGCATCGTGCTCTCCTCCCCGTGCCTCCAGGTTTCTCGAAGATCGGGCGGCCCTTCAGACAGGCCGGACGTCGGGGCGACCCAGATCATCGCACCTTCCCGCCCGCCGGCCGGCGGGCGGCGCATGCCTCGTCCCCGTCCATCGGGCGTCGGTCGTACGACGCGGCCCGCCGGACGCGGCCGGGAGGCACCCCCGCATGTGTCGGTCGGCCCTCCCGGGCCGCCTGCGAAACATGGCACGCTTGTGGGCGACTGCGAATCGATGGCGGCCGCCACGCGGCCGCACCACCCGCCGCCGAACCGCCGCAAGGAGCCGCCCCGTGCTCGATTCTCCGATCTCTGCCCCCACGTCCGCCGGGCTGCCAGCCGACCCCGCAGACCGATCGTTGCGCGCCGGCATGCCGATCAGCGACCGCTCGAGCGACGTGCTCGGCTACGAGCGCAACCCGCTGGAGTCGTTCTTCTCGCCGTCTTCGGTCGCTGTCATCGGTGCGACGGAGAAGGAAGGCAGCGTCGGCCGGACCGTTTTCTGGAACCTGATCAGCAGCCCCTTCGGCGGCACCGTGTACCCGGTCAACCAGAAGCGGGCCAGCATCCTCGGCGTCCGGGCCTACCCGAACCTGGCCGCGCTCCCCGAAGCTCCCGAGCTCGTCGTGATCGCGACGCCCGCCGTGACCATCCCTGCCACCATCGAGGAGTGCGCGGCCGCGGGCGTCAAGGCCGTCGTCATCATCTCCGCGGGGTTCAAGGAGGTCGGTCCCGAAGGCGCGGAGCTGGAGCGCCAGATCCTGGCGACGGCACGCGCCAACCGGATGCGGATCGTCGGACCGAACTGCCTCGGCGTGATGCGGCCGACGACCGGCCTCAACGCCACGTTCGCGGCGGGCATCTCGGCGCCCGGGACTGTCGGCTTCGTGAGCCAGAGTGGCGCCCTGCTCACGGCTGTGCTCGACTGGAGCGCCCGCGAGAAGGTCGGCTTCAGCGCGGTCGTCTCCCTCGGCTCGATGCTCGACGTGGGCTGGGGCGACATCATCAACTACTTCGGCAACGATCCGGCGACCCGGAGCATCGTCGTCTACATGGAGACGATCGGCGACGCACGCGCGTTCCTCTCGGCTGCGCGCGAGGTGGCGCTCTCGAAGCCGATCATCGTCATCAAGCCCGGCCGGACGGCCCAGGCGGCGAAGGCCGCGGCCTCCCACACGGGGTCGCTGACCGGCTCCGACGAGGTTCTTGCCGCCGCGTTCCGCAGGGCGGGCGTGCTCCGTGTCGACGCGATCTCGGACCTGTTCAATGTTGCCGACGTGCTGGCCAAGCAACCGCTCCCGCGCGGGAAGCGCCTCACGATCGTCACGAACGCCGGCGGCCCCGGCGTCCTTGCCACCGACGCCCTGATCACCGGCGGCGGCGAGCTGTCCGAGATCTCGCCCGCGACGATGGAGGAGCTCAACGGCTTCCTCCCCGGGCCGTGGAGCCACAACAACCCGATCGACATCATCGGGGACGCCGCTCCCGAGCGGTATGCCAGGGCGCTCGAGGTCGCGGCCCGCGACGAGGCGAGCGACGGGCTGCTGGTGATCCTGACGCCCCAGGCGATGACCGACCCGACGGCGACCGCTCGCGAGCTGGTCCGGTTCGCGAAGATCGAGGGCAAGCCGGTCCTCGCCAGCTGGATGGGCGGCTCCGATGTCGCCGAGGGCGCCGCGATCCTGACCGGGGCCGGCATCCCGACGTTCGCGTACCCCGACCAGGCCGTCGAGATCTTCAACGACACGTGGCGCTTCGCCAGCCACCTGCGCCACCTCTACGAGACCCCGACGCTCCCGTCCGACGAGGAGCACCCGGTGGACCGGGCCCGGGCGGAGGCGCTCATCGAGACGGTCCGCGCCGAGGGCCGGACGCTTCTCACCGAGGACGAGTCCAAGAGCCTGCTGGCGGCGTACGGCCTCCCGATCACCGAGACGGTGGTCGCCCCGACTCCCGACGAGGCGGTTGCGGCCGCGAACCGGATCGGCTACCCGGTGGTCGTGAAGCTGCACTCGCACACGATCAGCCACAAGACCGACGTCGGCGGCGTCCAGCTGAACCTGCAGGATGCAGCGGCGGTTCGTGCTGCCTACGAGTCCATCCGGGTCTCGGTGACCGAGAAGAAGGGCGCCGAGCACTTCGAGGGCGTCACGGTCCAGCCGATGGTGAACTGGACCGGCTACGAGCTGATCCTGGGCTCGTCGATCGACCCGCAGTTCGGGCCCGTCCTGCTCTTCGGGCTCGGGGGTCAGCTCGTGGAACTCTTCAAGGATCGCGCGCTGGCGCTGCCACCGCTCAACACGACCCTCGCCCGGCGGATGATGGAGCAGACCAAGATCTACACGGCGCTCGGCGGCATCCGCGGCCGGCGTGGCGTGGATCTGCCGGCCCTCGAGCAGCTGCTTGTCCGGTTCAGCCAGCTCGTCGTCGAGCAGCGCTGGATCAGCGAGATCGACATCAACCCGCTCCTCGCGTCGCCGGAGCGCCTGATCGCGCTCGATGCGCGGGTCGTGCTCCACGACCCGGCCATGACCGAGGACCAGCTCCCGCGGCTCGCGATCCGCCCGTACCCACTCCGCTATTCCGGCACGTGCGCCTGCCATGACGGCGAGGTGATCCGGGTCCGGGCGATCCGCCCGGAGGACGAGCCGCGCATGGTGGAGTTCCACCGGACGCTCTCCGAGGAGACGGTCTTCCAGCGCTACCTGGGGCACCTGGGCCTCAGCGAGCGGACGGCCCACGAACGGCTCATCCGGATCTGCTTCTCCGATTACGACCGCGAAATGGCCCTCGTCGCGGAGCACGACGACCCGGCCACCGGCCGGCCGACGATCGTCGGCGTCGGCCGCCTCAGCCGCGTCTTCGGGACGGACGATGCCGAGTTCGCGGTCCTCGTCACCGATGCGTGGCAGGGTCGCGGCCTTGGCACGGAGCTGCTTCGCCGGCTGGTGGAGATCGCGCGCGCCGAGGGCGTCGCGGTAATCGGCGCCCAGATGCGCGCCGAGAACCTGGCGATGCGGAAGGCGAGCGAGCGGCTCGGCTTCACGATCAGCGCCGGGCCATCCGACGACGTGGTCCGGGCGGAGATGCAGCTCTAGGCGCCGCTGCCGCCCGCCGGGGCGGCAGCCCTACTCGCAGGGCGGGAGCGTCGCCCCGGGAGCCGGCACCGTCGGCGTCGGGGCGGCCCCCGGCGTGCCGACCGTGAACGTGATCCGTCCACAGGCGAGCGTGGCCGTGGTCGTGGCGCCGCCCCCGCCCGCAGGCGCGCGGTCGACGTGGAGCGTGATCAGCGTGGTGCCGGACGACGAGCGACCGTCCACCGTCCAGGGCGGCCCGCCGTGTCCGTCCGCGGGCACGGTTGCGTCGTGGGCGCCGACGGAACCGGTGGCACCCGCCGGGATCGTGCCGACCCAGTCGCCGTTCACGTAGACGAGAAGCGGCTGGTCGAGCGAGCTGTCCACGTGCAGGGTCAGCGCCGGGTTCGTCGTCCAGCCCGCGCACCCACCGATGAGCGAGGCCGCCACGGCCAGCGCCGCAGCTCCCGCGACCCGGTGCGGCGTCCCGAGCCCGCGGCTCCGCACGCTATCCCCCGACGACGATGTTCACGATCCGCCCGCCGCCTGCGTGGATCACGCGGAGCGGCGTCTTCCCGGCGAGCACGGCGATGACCTTGGGGCGCGCGAGCACGATGGCCTCGACCTCCGCCTCGGACAGCCCGACGGCGACGTCCACCCGGTCGCGGACCTTGCCGTTCACCTGGATCGGCAGCTCGCGCGTCTCGACGGCGGCCGCCGCTTCGTCTACCGCCGGCCAGGTCTCGGTGTGGATCGACCGCCACGCCTCGCCCCGCGCGGACAGGCGGCGCGACCAGAGCTCCTCCGTCACGTGCGGCGCGGCCGGGGCAAGCATCAGCAGGAGCAGTGAGATCGCCTCGTCCCACGCCGCGCCTCCGGCGACCTGCGTGCCGCGGTAGCGGAAGAGAAGGTTCGAGAGCTCCATCAGCCGGGCGACCATGGTGTTGAACCGGTAGGACTCGTAGTCAGCCGTGACCGTCACGAGCGTGCGGTGGGCGGCGCTCCGGATCGTGCGCCCGGCGGCCGCCGCGTCCTCCCTCGCTGCCAGCAAGCCGGAGGCGGGGTCGCCTGGCTCGGTCCCGTGCGGGTCGAGGGCGAGCGTCCAGATCCGCCCGATGAAGCGCGCGATCCCGCCGATGCCCGACGGGCTCCACGGCCCGCCCTGGTCCCACGGTCCCATGAACATCAGGTAGAGGCGGACGGTGTCGGCGCCGTAGCGTGCGATCAGCGCGTCGGGATCCTCGACGTTGCCGCGGCTCTTGCTCATCCGCTCGCCGTCTGCGCCCAGGAGCTGGCCCTGGTTGAAGAGGCGCTTGAACGGCTCGCGCTCGCCGACGAGCCCGCAGTCGGCCATCGCCTTGGTGAAGAAGCGGCTGTAGAGCAGGTGCATGACGGCGTGCTCGGCGCCGCCCGTGTACTGGTCGACGGGGGTCCAGCGGTCCACCAGATCGCGGTCGACCGGACCGCCCTCGTAGGCCGGCGAGAGGTAGCGGAACCAGTACCACGACGAGTCCATGAAGGTGTCCATCGTGTCCGTCTCGCGCGTCGCGGGGCCGCCGCAGCGCGGACAGACGGTGTTCAGGAACGCGGCGTCCCGCCGCAGCGGGTTCTCGCCTGAACCCTGGTAGTCGACCGTCTCGGGCAGCCGGACCGGGAGCTGGTCGGCCGGGACGGGAACGATGCCGTCGGCGGCGCAGTACACGACCGGGATCGGCGTGCCCCAGTAGCGCTGGCGGCTGACGAGCCAGTCGCGGATCCGGTAGGTGACGGCGAAATCCGCCTTCCCCTCCGACTTCAGCCATTCGACCACGGCACGGAAACCGGTCGGGGCGGCGAGGCCGTCGAAGCGACCCGAGTTGACCATCACGTCGGTCTCGGCCTTCGACACGTACGCTTCCTGCAGGCCGCCATCCGGGGCCGGCGCCCCGGTGGCCCGGATGACCTCGACGACGGGAAGCCCGAACTTCGTGGCGAAGGCGAAGTCCCGCTCGTCGTGGGCGGGGACCGCCATGATCGCGCCCGTCCCGTAGCCGGCCAGCACGTAGTCGGCGATCCAGATCGGGATCCGTGCGCCGTTGACCGGGTTGATCGCGAACGCGCCGGTCGGGACGCCCGTCTTGTCGCGCTCCGTCGAGAGGCGCTCGATGTCGGTCTGCACGCGTGCAGCCGCCACGTATGCCTCGACGTCCGAGCGTCGATCGGGCAAGGTCAGCTTATTGACGAGCGGGTGCTCGGGCGCCAGGACCATGAACGTCGCGCCGAACAGCGTGTCCGGCCGCGTGGTGAACACGCGCAGCTCGTCGCCACCGGGCTGGCGGTCGTCCGGGGCCGTCGTGAAGACGATCTCCGCGCCCTCCGAGCGACCGATCCAGTTCGTCTGCATGATCCGGATCGGCTCGGGCCAATCCAGACCGCTGAAGTCGAGGAGCTCGTCGGCGTACTTCGTGATGCGCAGGAACCATTGCTCGAGGTCGCGCTTCTCGACCTTCGCGCCGCACCGCCAGCAGCGCCGCTCGGTGCCCTCGACCTGCTCCCTGGCCAGCGTGCCGTCGTTCGGGCACCAGTCCACCGGCGCCTTGGCCCGATAGGCGAGGCCCGCCTCGAGGAGGCGCAGGAAGAGCCACTGGTTCCAGCGGTAGTAGGCCGGGTCGGCCGTGACCACCTCGGCGTCCCAGTCGAACGTCGCACCCATGCTCCGCAGCTGGCGGCGCATGTTCTCGATGTTGGACCAGGTCCACTGGGCCGGGTGGATCCGGTTCTTGATCGCTGCGTTCTCCGCCGGGAGGCCGAACGCGTCGAACCCGATCGGGAAGAAGACGTTGTCGCCGTGCATCCGGTGGTAGCGGGCGATCGCGTCGGTCGGCGTCTTGGTGTACCAGTGCCCGACATGAAGGTCGCCGGACGGGTAGGGGTACATCGTGAGCAGGTAGAACCGCGGCCTGGTCGTGTCGTGGAGGTCCGTCCGGTACAGGCCCAGCTCGGTCCAGCGCGCCTGCCAGCGCGGCTCCACCGTCGCGGGGTCGTAGCGTTCGATCCGGGTCCGATCGGTGGTCACGGCATGGGCCTCTGGTAGCGAAAACGACCCCCCGCCGCACGGGCGTGGGGGTCGTATCTGCGGCGCTGGTCAGGGGGCTGGTGGAGCTACGGGGGTTCGAACCCCGGACCTTCTGAATGCCATTCAGACGCTCTTCCAGCTGAGCTATAGCCCCATTCGTCCGGAGGCGGAGTATAGCAGGGGATCACCGCGTGCCGGGACCCGATGTCCCTGCCGGGACCCGATGTCCCTGCCGGGACCCGACCCCCGTATGGCACGATCCGCGCATGGCACGCCGCCCCGTGGTTCGTCGCGACACCGCCCTCGAGACGCCGGCACGCGCTGCGCTGGGCGCTGGCGATCTTGCGTATACCCTGCGGCGATCCTCCCGGGCGCGCCGCCTCCGGGTGACGATCGACCCGCGACGCGGCGTGATCGCCACGGTCCCTGGCGTCCGGACCTCCGAGGCGCGGGCCCGCGCCCTCGTGGAGCCGTTCCTCGCGGAGCGGGAGCAATGGCTGCGCCGGCACCTCGCCCGCCAGGCTGCGGCGGCCTCCCTCGCCGCCGCAGCGGGTCCCGTGCGAGACGGCTCGTTGCTGCGTTACCTGGGCGAGCCGCACCGGGTTCGCGTCGCCGCCGGCCCGCCGGGAAGCCGCCGCTCCCGCGTCGAGAGGGTCGGCGGGGACGAGGAGGACCAGCTGCTGGTCACGCTCGCGGCCGGCGAGCGACGCAGTCTCGCCGGCGTCCTCGAGGCGTGGCTGCGGGTCCGGGCACGCGATGCGCTCGACGTTGCCATCGCCCGCCACGCGGCGGCCTTCGGCGTGACGCCGGCCCGCGTCACCGTGCGCGACACGCGCAGCCGGTGGGGGAGCGCGTCCCGCGCCGGGAGCCTCTCCTTCTCCTGGCGGCTGGTCCTGGCGCCGCCCGGGGTCCTCGAGACGGTGGCCGTCCATGAGCTGGCGCACCTCCGCGTCTTCGGCCACGGCCCGTCTTTCTGGGCCCTCGTCGCGGGCCGGAGGCCCGACCACGTGGCACAGCGCCGTTGGCTCCGGACTCACGCCGTGGAGCTCCACGCGGCGCTCGCCAGGGAGGGCTGAGAGGGCTGAGCGGCCGTGGCAGGCGTGGTGCGCCGTGCGTGTCGCACTGCCCGATGCGGCGCGCCGCCGCGCCGCGTTGGTTCGCGCTGGCCGGCGGGCTACCCCCCGCGAGCCTCGCGGCTCCCGCCCGACTCGACGACGGACGTCGGCGTGTTGTGCACGGCGGTGATCGCCGGGATGCTGCCGAGCCGCCCCGCCTGGTAATCCTCGAAGGCCCGGATCACCTCTTCGCGGGTGTTCATGACGAACGGGCCCATCCACGCGACCGGCTCGCGGATCGGCCGTCCGCCCAGGAGCAGCAGGTCGAGGTTGGGGCTGCGCGCCTCCTGCACGGGCGCGGCGGCGACGGTGAGCGCGGTGCCGGGCCCGAAGACGGCCAGCTGCCCGGTCCGGACCGGGCTGGCTGCGACGCCGACCGTGCCCTGGCCGGCCATGACATAGGCGAGCGCGTTGTAGTCCGCCCGCCACGGCATGCTGAGCCGCGCGCCGGGGCCCAGGGTGGCATGCACGAGCGTCATCGGCGAATACGTCGAGCCCGGCCCGGCATGGCCCCCGACCTCCCCGGCGATCACCCGCACGAGCGCGCCTCCGTCGCTCGAGGCCACGAGCACGACCTCCCGCGCACGCAGGTCCTGGTAGCGCGGCGCCGACCATTTCAGGGCACGCGGCAGGTTGACCCAGAGCTGGAAGCCGTGGAACAGGCCGCCGCTGACGACCAGCGCCTCGGGCGGCTTCTCGATGTGGAGGATCCCCGCGCCGGCCGTCATCCACTGCGTGTCGCCGTTGGTGATCACGCCCCCGCCGCCGTTCGAGTCGCTGTGCTCGAACGTCCCGTCGATCATGTAGGTCACGGTCTCGAACCCGCGGTGCGGGTGCCAGGGCGTGCCCTTCGGCTCGCCCGGCGCGTACTCCACCTCGCCCATCTGGTCCAGGTGGACGAACGGATCGAGCTCGGCGAGATCGACCCCCGCGAACGCGCGTCGGACCGGGAAACCCTCGCCCTCGAGACCGCGCGGGGCGCTCGTGATGCTACGCACGGGGCGCTGGCGGGCCACCATCGGGTCCGGCTCCGGGATGCGGGGCAGGATGGTGATGTCGTCGACGGCGATGGCGGGCATGGCGAGCGGTGCCTCTTCGAGCGTCCCCGGATGATTGCACGCGCAATTAAGTTCGTCAAGCTCGGGGATTGAGGGCGCGAGCGCGTCCGGCGGGACCCGGTCGTGCCGGGCCGGACGCGTCCAGGGCGGCCCGGACGGCATCCCGCTACGATCCCGGGATGGACGGGCGCGCGACCGACGCGGCTTCCGCACGGGCCCACGCGGCGCGCCGGGGAGACATCGAGGGCCTGCGTGCCATCGCCGTCATCCTCGTCGTCCTCTTCCACGCCTCGATCGACGGCTTCGCCGGTGGCTTCGTCGGGGTGGACGTCTTCTTCGTCATCTCCGGCTTCCTGATCACCGGGCTCCTGCTGCGCGAGCGGCTGGCCAGCGGGACGATCTCACTCTCCGCCTTCTATTCGCGCCGGGCGCGGCGCCTGCTGCCCGCGGCGATGCTCGTCCTCATGGTCACGCTGGCAGCCTCGATCGTCGTGCTCCCGCCCCTGCTCGTGCCCGGCGTGGCGACGGATACGGCCGCGGCCGCCCTCTACGTCTCGAACATGCGCTTCGCCGTCCAGGCGACGGACTACTTCGCCGCCGGCCAAGCGCCGTCGCCGATCCTCCACTTCTGGTCGCTCGGCGTCGAGGAGCAGTTCTACCTGTTCTGGCCGCTCATCGTCCTGCTCGTGGCGCGAGGAGCGAGCCGGCCCGTGGCGCGGGTCGGGATCGCCCTGGGGGCCATCGCCGGGACCTCGTTCGTGTTCTCGTACTGGCTGACCTCGGCAGCCCAGCCGTGGGCGTTCTTCTCGCTGCCGGCGCGCGCGTGGGAGCTGGCCATCGGCGGGATCCTCGCCGTCGCCGGGGCCAGGCTGAGCCTCGTCCCCGAGCGGATCGCCGCCGTCGCCGGCTGGATCGGCGTTGCGCTGGTCGTCCTCGCCGGGACTGTGCTGAACCAGACCACGCCGTTCCCCGGGTCTGCCGCGCTCCTGCCGACCGTGGGTGCCGCACTCGTCATCGTGAGCGGGGCCAGGCCGACCGCCTTTGGACCGGCCCGGCTCCTCGACACGGCGATCCCGCGCTTCTTCGGGCGGATCTCCTACTCGCTCTACCTGTGGCACTGGCCGGTCCTCGTACTGCCGGCCGTGGCGGCCGCCGCACCGCTGCCGCTCACGGAGCGTGCCGGGCTCGTCATCCTCGCAGTCGTCCTCGCGGCGGCCACGCACCGCTGGGTGGAGGACCCGTTCCGGCGGGGCCGGATCATCGGGACCCTGCCACGCCGGAACCTCGCGCTGGCCGGGGCCCTGACGCTGGCCATCGCCCTGCTGTCGATGGGCGTCAACCTCTCGAGCGCGGCAAGCCTGCACGGGAACGCGGCGACGGCGTCGGCCGCCGCGAACACGCAACGGCTCGACGCGATCCTGAACGCCCTCGGGAGCGAGCAGCCGACGCCGGCCCCGACTGGAGCGGCGCCCTCTGCCTTGGCAACCGGTGCCCCGACGCCCGGCACGTCGAGCCCGGGCAGCACGACCCCGGGCAGCACGACCCCGGGCAGCACGACCCCGGGTGTGCCCACTCCTGCGCCGCGCGGGCTGCCCGTGCGGCCGGCGACGCCGAACGGCCCCGTGCCTTCGAACCTGCAGCCCTCCCTCGGCGAGGCCCGGGACGACTATCCCGCCTCCTACCTGGATGGATGCCACACGCAGACCGAGCAGCCGCCCTCGACCGCACCGTGTCTGTACGGGGACCTCGCGTCCAGGACGACGATCGCCCTGTTCGGCGACAGCCACGCCCTCAGCTGGTTCCCGGCGGTGGAGCGCATGGCCGAGGAGCAGGGCTGGCGGCTGCTCAGCCTGACGATGTCGGCCTGCTCGCCCGCCGACATGCCGGTCTGGAACCCGACCTACAACCGGGTCTCGACGGCATGCGCCAACTGGCGGAACCTCGCGATCGATCGCCTGGTCAAGGCCCACCCGACGCTCATCCTGGTGACCGGGACCCGCGGGTTCGCCGTCGTCGACGGCTCCGGCCACCTGCTCTCCGGCGATGCGCGGACGAGCGCCTGGGAGGCAGGCATGCAGCGCACCCTGGCACGCCTGATCCCGGCGGCGGGGCGAGTGATCATGCTCGCCGACACGCCGCTGTCGCTGGTCGACCCGCCGGTCTGCCTCTCGGCCCACCCGACGAGCGTCCTTGCCTGCGCGACCCCGGTCAAGTCCGCGATCAACGCCGCCTGGCTGCAGGAGGAGCAGGACCTCGCCGACGCCGAGGGCGTGGGCTTCATCGATCCGACGCCCTGGGTCTGTCCCTCGAGCCCGTGCCCGGCCATCCTCGGGAACCTGCTCGTCTACCGCGATGCCGGGCACCTGACGGCGACCTTCGCGGCGGCGCTCACCGACCGCCTCGAGCAGGCGGTGCTGGCGGACCTGGCGGAGGTGGCGGATCTTTCGCGCCGGCGGCCGCTCCCGCAGTAGGGCGGGTCG
>DAOTXE010000080.1:0-21504 GCA_034435355.1 Chloroflexota bacterium | reverse complement strand
CGTGCCCTGGCCGGAAGGCCAGGGCACGGCCGACCAGCCGGGCCTGGACCTCGTCGAGGTCCTGGTCCTCGCGGGAGCGGTCGCTTCGCGGAGCGAGGCCCGGCATCTCGTGGAGCAGGGCGGCGTCCACGTGAACGGCAGGCCGGCCGTCGACCTCCAGCAGCGCTTCACCAGCGACGACCTGCTCGCCGGGCGCTACCTTCTCGTGCGGCGCGGCAAGCGGGACCAGCGGGTCCTCGTGCGCGGGCTGGCGAAGGCGTGAGCGACGTGGCCAGGGGTCATATCCAGGTGATCGCCGGCTGCATGTTCAGCGGCAAGACCGACGAGCTGCTGCGCCTCCTGCGGCGGGCCGAGATCGCCAAGCGACGGATCCTCCTCGTCCGGCCCACGCTCGACGATCGCACCGAGGCGGAGGTCGTGCGCAGCCGGTCCGGTGCCGCGTACGGCTCGAAATCGGTGGGGGATCCGACGGAGATCGAGACCCTGGCCAAGGATGCCTGGGCCGACATGATCGCCATCGAGGAAGCCCAGTTCTTCCCGGACAGCCTGGTGGCCGTCGTCGAGCGGCTGGCCGACGCAGGACGCACGGTGATCCTGTCCGGCCTGAACACCGACTTCCGCGGCCGACCGTTCGGCCCGATGCCGCAGCTGATGGCAATCGCGGACGGGATCACCTCCCTGACGGCGATCTGCACGGTCTGCGGCGAGGAGGCGAGCCGGACGCAACGCCTCATCGACGGCCGGCCGGCCGGCGCCGACGAGCCGGTGGTCGTGGTCGGCGGCCTTGCCTCGGAGATGCCGACCCCGCGACGCGAGACCTACGAGGCCCGCTGTCGCGCCCACCACGAGCTGCCCTGACGGTCGGCGCAGCGCCCGGCCGGGCGCCTGGACGTCAGCCCGCGTGCCGTCGGCGCAGGCGCTCGATGACCGCCGACGGGGGGATGCCCCGCTCGGCAAGGAGGACCAGGGCGTGGTACAGCAGGTCCGCGGCCTCGCCCGCGAGGGCATCCCGGAGCACGGCCCGGTCCGCTCCCGACGCCTCCGCGACGGCGTCGTCCTTGGCGGCCATGAGCACCTCCGTGGCTTCCTCGGCGACCTTCCGGGCCGGGCCGTCGACCCCGGCGGCGAGCAGCGTCGCGGTGTAGGAGCCCGCGGGGCGCCGGTCCGCGCGGTCCGTGATCGTCGCCCACAGTCTCTCCAGCCACGCGAAGCCCTGGATCGGGGGCGAGGGGATCCACGTCGTCGTGGGTGCCTCGCCGGACCGGCGGTCGGACGGCGCATCGCCCAGGTCGAAGCAGCTGCGCGTTCCGCGATGGCAGGTCGGCCCGACCGGCTCGACCGTCGCGAGGAGCGCGTCGCCGTCGCAGTCGAGCACCAGGCCGCGCAGGTGCAGCACGTTGCCGCTCGTCTCGCCCTTGCGCCAGAGCCGCTGCCGGGAGCGCGAGAAGAAGTGCACCTCGCCGGTCGCGAGCGTGGCCGCGAGTGCCTCGGCGTTCGCGTAGGCGAGCATGAGGATCCTCCCGTCCCGCGCGTCCTGGACGATGACCGGGACGAGCCCGCCGGCACCCCACCGCACGCTGCCGGGGTCGGCGAGCGATGGGGCGGGAGCGGGAGGCCGTGGCGCGCTCACGCGGCCTCCCCGCCGACCCGGCGGACCGGGATCCCGGCCGCCCCCAGGGCCGCCTTGACATCGGCGATCGAGTGCCGGCGCCGGTGGAAGATCGAGGCGGCCAGGACCGCCGACGCGCCGCCCTCGCGGACGGCCGCCACGAAATCGTCCGGCCCGGCCGCACCCCCGGAGGCGATCACCGGGACCCGCACCCGGTCTGCGATGGCCCGCAGGAGGCGCGTGTCGAACCCTGCGCCTGTCCCGTCACGGTCGATGGACGTCACCAGGAGCTCGCCCGCGCCCGCTTCGACGGCGCGTTCCGACCAGGCGAGCGCGTCGAGCCCGGTCGCTTCGCGGCCGCCCCTGACCACGACCTCCCAGCCTTCGACCGCGCCGGCCCGCCCCGATCGGTGGCGAGCGTCGATCGCCACGACCACCGCCTGGCTGCCGAACCGCCGGGCACAGCGCCCGATCAGCTCGGGGTCGGCCACCGCGGCGGTGTTGAGGGAAACCTTGTCGGCGCCCGCCCGGAGGACGTCCCGCATCTCGGCGACCGTGCGGACGCCACCCCCCACGGTGAGGGGCACGAACACGCGCCGGGCCGTGCGCCGGACGACGTCAAGGAGCGTGCCGCGGCCGTCGGGTGCAGCGGCGATGTCGAGGAACACGAGCTCGTCGGCTCCCTCGGCCGCGTAGCGCTCGGCGAGCTCGGGCGGATCTCCCTCGTCGACGAGGTCCACGAAACGGGTCCCCTTCACGACGCGTCCGGCGGCGACGTCGAGACAGGGAATGACGCGCACCCGCAGCATCAGCGGATGACCGGCATGGGGCGATCGAGCCTCCTCGCGGGCCCGGACGCCCGGACGAGCCCCACGAAGTTCGCGAGCAGGCGAAGGCCGTCGCGGCCGCTCCGCTCGGGATGGAACTGGACGCCCGCGACGACGCCCTGCGCGACCGCCGAGACGAAGCGCTCGCCGTGGGTCGTGTGCGCGAGGATCATCCGCTCGGCACCCGGAGCCGGCACCGGGGCGTACGAGTGCACGAAATAGAAGTCGGCATCGATCGCGATCCCGGCAAACAGCGGGTGGGCGCCCACTCGCTCCACCTGGTTCCAGCCGATGTGAGGAAGCCGCGGCGCACCTGCCAGCAGCGTCGTGCGCCCCGGCAGCACGCCAAGCGTGCGGGCCCCATCCTCGTCGCTCGCCTCGAAGAGGAGCTGGAGGCCCAGGCAGATGCCGAGGAAGGGCCGTCCCGCCAGGATCCACTCCCGGATCGGGTCCGCGAGGCCGCGCCGGCGCAGGCGAACCATCGCCGCGCCCGCCGCTCCGACGCCCGGCACCACGACGCCGTCGGCCTCTTCCAGGGCGGCCGCCCTGCGGGCCAGGACGACATCCGCTCCGGCCGCGACGAGCGCCTGCTCGATGCTGACGAGGTTGCCCGCCCCGTAGTCGACGACGGCGATCCGCGTCACCCCAGGCTGCCCTTCGTCGAGGGGACGCCGCCCTCGAGGCGCGCGTCAAGCGCAACGGCCGCGCGGAGCGCCCGCGCCAGCGCCTTGAACGACGCCTCGGCCAGGTGATGGTCGTTCCGGCCGGTGCCGCTCACGTGGAGCGTCGTGCCGGAGGTCCGGGCGAACGCCTCGAGGGCGTGCTCGACCAGCTGGGTCGGCAGGGCGCCGACGCGCTCGCCCCGAAAGGGCAGCTCCACGACCGCGTACGGGCGTCCGCCGACATCCACCACGGCGGTGACGATCGCCTCGTCCATCGGGACGGACGCCTGGCCGAAGCGGACGATCCCTGCCCGGTCTCCGAGCGCAGCCGCAAAGGCGGTCCCGAGGACAAGCGCGCCGTCCTCCACGGTGTGGTGCTCGTCGACCTCCAGGTCCCCCGAAACGCGCACGGCGAGGTCGAACAGGCCATGCCGGGCGAAGGACGCGAGGAGATGGTCGAGGAAGCCGATCCCGCTCCGGACGTCGGCCGCTCCGTGTCCGTCGAGATCGAGCGTCACTGCGACGTCGGTCTCCGCGGTTCGTCGCGCGACGGAGACGCGGCGTCCTTCGCGGGCCACGACATCGAACGAGCCGGGTGTGCTGGTCATGGCAGGACCTCCTGGGCCGCCTGCGCGTTGGGGTGGGGCAGGGCCGGCACGATCTCGCGCAGCGCCGCGACGAGGCGGTCGTCCTCGGCCGGAGCACGGACGGTGAAGCGAAGGCAGGCCGCCAGTGCATGATGTGGCCCGAACGTGCGGGGGACGAGGCCGCGCCGCAGCAGCCCGTCGGCCACGGCGACGGCGCGGGCACGATCGCCGAACGGGATGAGCAGGAAGTTCGTGACCGACGGGCCGGCCGGGGCACCGAGCGCCGCAAGCGCCTCGGCAAGCCGCTCCCGCTCGGCCACGACGCGGCCGACGTTCTCCTGGAGCCCCGCGGGGTCGCGGAGCGCAGCGGCGACCACCGCCACGGATGGGACGCTCACGGAGCCGGGAGGGCGGTACGGCTCCATCTGCGCGATCACGTCGTGGTGAGCGAGGGCGAAGCCGACGCGCAGGCCGGCCAGCGCGTACGCCTTCGACGCGGTCCGAACCACGACGAGGCGTGGGTAGTCGCCCCGGAGCCCGACGAGCGAGGCGCCGATGAACTCGGCGTACGCCTCGTCGAGCACGACGATCGGCGCGGTCCGCCCCGCGCGTGCGGCTCCGGCGCGGAGATCACGGAGCAGGTCGGCGATCGTCTCGGCCGGCTCGGGGAGCCCCGTCGGGTTGTTCGGGCTGCAGAGCCAGACGATCGCGGCACCGCGGGCCGCCGCCAGCACCGCGGGCAGGTCGAGCGCGTGGCCCTCGCCCGCGGGCCGTCGCGGAACACGGGTCGGACGTGCGGGCCGCTGCTCCGTCAGGATCTGGTACATGGCATAGGTGGGCGTCGGGATGACGGCGTCCGCGCCGGGCGGCAGGAACGCCTTCGCGACGAGGTCGAGGATCTCGTCCGCGCCGGCACCCACCAGGATCTCGTCGGTCCCGACACGATAGGTCGCGGCGGCAGCCGCGACGAGGTCGCGATAGTCGGAGGGCGGGTACTCGGAGATCGGCCGCCCGAACGTGCCCGCCCGGATGAGGCGCAGGGCGAGGTCCGGCGGCGCCGGCGACGTATTCAGGTCGAAGCGCACGATCGAGGAGAGCGGCGCACCGTAGCGCTCGCTGACCTGCTCGTCGGTCGCCTCCCAGGCGTAGCCCGCGGGCGCGCGGGTCGGCGCGACCGGACCGGCTGGCGGGTTCACGCGACCAGCTTCTCGATCGGAAGGACGAGGATCCCCGACGCGCCGGCGGCCTTCAGGCTCGGAAGGAGGTCCCACACGTCGTCCGCGCCGACCACCGCGTGGATCGCGATCATTCCGCGGTGCGCCAGGGGGATCACCGATGGGCTCTCGAGCCCGGGGAGGAGGGCCTCGAGGTCGGCGAGGCGATCGGCCGGCGCGTTCATCATCACGTACTTCCGCAGGCGCCCGGACAGGACCGCCCCGAGCATCGTGTCGAGCCGTCCGACCGCGTCCTCCTCGGCATGGAGACGGGCCGGGTTGGCCACCAGGACGGCCTCGGAGGCGAGGAGGTCGCCGATCGAGCGCAGCCCGTTCGTACCGAGCGTGACCCCGGTCGACACGAGGTCGACGATCGCGTCCGCCAGCCCCAGACGCGGGGCCACCTCGACGGCGCCGGAGAGCGGAATGATGGTGACCGGGATGTCGCGGGCCTCGAACCAGCGGCGGGTCGTGCCGGGGTGCGCCGTCGCGACCCGCAGGCCGGCCAGGTCCGCCAGCATGCGCTGCGGCGCATCGAGCGGGACAGCCGCGGCGAGCCGGCAGCGCCCGTAGCCGAGCGACCGGACGACGGGCAGATCGACATCCGCCTCGGCCAGCAGGTCCCCGCCGGTGATCCCGAGGTCCGCCACGCCGTCGCGGACGAACTCGACGACGTCGTTCGTGCGCACGAACAGGATGTCCAGGGCCACGTTCTCCACGCGGCTGACGAGGCTGCGGTCGCGCTCCTCGAAGACGAGGCCGGCAGCGTGGAGCAGGGCCAGGGTGGGATCCACGAGCCGTCCCTTGTTCGGGACCGCCAGGGTCATCCGGCGGGCATCCTGCCCGGCCGTCGTGCCCGCGCCCGCGCCCGACGGGCCCGTCGCAGTCATTCGGCAGCGCCCGCACGGTCGAGCACGACCCGGTAGCCACCTGCCCCGTGGTTCAGCCAGGACGCGATCCGGGTGATCGTGGCGGTGCTGGCACCGGTCCGCCGGCTGATCTCGCTGTAGTGGAACCCGGCGTCGAGCAGGCGCACGACCGCCCAGCGCTGGGCCAGGTCGCGCAGCTCACCCAGCGTGCAGAGGTCGCGCAGAAACGCGGCAGCCTCGTCACGACCGTTCAGTCGGAGCAGCGCATCAAGCAGCGCGTCCACGTCGGGTGAGCGCCAATCGTCGGCAGAAGACTGCATGGGCGAGGTCCTCGTGGTAGCGTAGTAGCGTGCTACAACACTACCACACCGTCCGTTGAGTCGCTATCGGCCGCCCGCCGGCTTCGAGATCCTGCCGGCGATCGACCTGCAGGCCGGCCGCGTCGTCCGGCTCGTGCGGGGCGAGGCGGCGTCGGCCACGACGTACGGCGAGGGTGGAGCGGCTGCGGCCGACGCGTTCGTGGCGCACGGAGCACGCTGGCTGCACGTCGTCGATCTCGACGGGGCACGCGATCCGCGCGCCCGCCAGGCGCATGCGATCGCGGCCGTGATGGCCCGGGTGGGGGAGCGGGCGCACGTGGAGGTGGCCGGTGGCCTGCGCGATGAAGCCGCGGTGGAGACGATCCTGAGGGCCGGCGCCGAGCGCGTCGTCCTGGGGACCGCCGCGCTCGAGGATCCCGGCCTCGCCGGTCGCCTCGTCGGGCGCTTCGGCACCGCGCGGGTCGCCGTCGCCCTCGACGTGCGGGACGGCCTGGCGGTGGGGCACGGCTGGGTCGCGGGTGCTCCGGGAGAGCCGGCCGTCGACGCCCTCGAGCGCCTCGCGGACGCGGGAGTCCGCGTGTTCGAGGTGACCGCGATCGACCGCGACGGAACGCTCGGCGGCCCCGATCTCGCGTTGCTGGGCGCGCTCGTGCGGCGCCGCCGCGGCGACGTGATCGCATCCGGCGGGGTCGCCGGGGTCGCCGACATCGCGGCTGTGCGCGCCCTCGGCTGCGCCGGCGCGATCGTCGGTCGCGCCCTTTACGACGGGCTGCTCAGCCTCGAGGACGCGCTCGCGGCAGCGGAATGACGCGCCGGGGCCACGCGGCCGGCCGGGCCGTCAGTGCGCGGCGGCCTCCTGCCCCTTGCGGTGCGCCTCGATCACCTTGTCGCCGATCTGGGCCGGCACGTCCTCGTAGTGGTCCAGGGTGGCCGCGAAGGTGCCCCGACCGCCGGTGATCGACCGGAGCTCGGTCGCGTAGCTGAACAGCTCCGCCTGGGGCACGTGGGCGGTGATGACCTGCATGCCGTCGCCCGTCACGTCCATGCCGAGGACCCGGCCGCGGCGGCCGTTGAGGTCGCGGTTGACGTCGCCCATGAAGCGCTCGGGGACCCGGATCGCGACCGCCATGATCGGCTCCTGGAGGACCGGCCTGCAGTCCATGACGCCCTTCTTGAGCGCCATCGAGGCCGCGATCTGGAACGACAGGTCGTTCGAGTCAACGGTGTGAAAGGAGCCGTCGTACAGGGTCGCCTTGAAGTCGATGAGCGGATATCCGGCCAGCACGCCTTCGGTGGCCGCCTGCCGGATCCCCTTCTCGACACCCGGAAAGAAGTTCTTGGGCACGGTCCCACCGACGACCCGTTCCGCGAACACGACGCCGCCGTCCGGGTTCGGCTCGATCTCGATCCAGACGTGGCCGAACATGCCGTGGCCGCCGGTCTGCTTCTTGTACTTGCCCTCGACCTGGGTCCGTCCGCGGATCGTCTCGTGGTACGGGATGCGGGGCGTATGGGTCGTGATCGCTGCGCCGAACTTCCGCTTGAGGCGCTCCCCGATGACCGCCACGTGCGTCTCGCCCATGGCCAGGATGACCTGCTCGCCGGTTGCGCTGCGCTCCAGGCGCACGCACGGCTCCTCCTCGAGCATGCGCTGGAGGGCGGGGCCCATCTTGTCGAGGTCGGCCTTCGTCTGCGGCTCGATCGCCACGACGAGCGTCGGGACCGGGTACGGCGGTCGGTCGAGCACGAGCGGGCGCTCCCTGGACGCGAGCGTGTCGCCGGTCGCGGTCGTGGTGAGCTTGGCCACGGCACCGATCTCACCGGGCCGGAGCTCGCCGGTCGGCTCCTGGTCCTTGCCGTGCATCCGGAGCAGCTGGCCGATGCGCTCGTCCTCGCCCTTCTCCGCGTTCCACCCATGACCCTGGCTGCGAAGCGTGCCCGAGAGGACCCGCAGGAAGGTGAGGCGGCCGACGAAGGGATCCGCCGTGGTCTTGAACACGCGGACGAGGAGCGGGCCGTCGGGATCGGGCGCGATCGCGATCGGGTCGTTCGTCTTCGGATCGTGCGCGACGACCGGCGGCTCCTCGGACGGCGCCGGGAGGTAGCGGACGACGGCGTCCATTAGGCCACGCAGCCCGATCCCCTTCGTCGCGGAGGCGACGAGCACCGGCGCGAGGATCGAGTCGCGCACACCGCGGTGGAGGCAGGCGTCCAGCTCGGCGTCCGTGATCTCCGCGCCCTCGAGGTACTTCGTCAGGACATCGTCGTCCGCTTCGGACGCCGCCTCCAGGAGCTGGTCGCGGCGGGCGGCGACCTCGGCCTCCATCTCGGCCGGGATCGGCACCTCGACCTCCGCCCGGCCGTCCCAGTGGTACGCCTTCCGATGGACGAGGTCGATGTATCCGCTGAACGTCTCGGCCTTGCCGAGCGCCAGCTGGAGCGGGGCGATCCGGTTCCCGAACTCGGCCCGGAGGGCGTCGACGACCGCCCCGGGCTCCGCGTTCTCCCGGTCGCACTTGTTGACCACGAAGAGCGCGGCCGTGTGGTTGGCGCGCCCGAGCGCAACCGCCGTCTCGGTGCCCGCCTCGACGCCGCCCGTGGCGTCCATGCAGATCAGCGCTCCATCGGCCGCCTGGAAGCCGGCCACGACCTCGGCCACGAAGTCCGGGTAACCCGGCGTGTCCACGATCGTGACCACGTTGCCCTCGTCGTCGAGCGAGGCCACGCCCAGCGACAGCGACATGTGGCGCTTCTGGGCCTCCGGCTCCGTATCGAGGGTGGTTGTCCCGTCCTCGACCCGCCCGAGGCGGGAGATCGCTCCCGTCCGGAAGAGGAGGGCCTCGGCGAGCGTCGTCTTGCCGGCACCGGAGTGGCCGGCCAGGACGACGCTGCGAAGGTGGGGGAGGTCAGCGCTCTTCGTCGTCGCCATTGTCTCGGTCAACCTCACGCAGGACGGGGCAATCCGGTGGTCGGGACGCTCGGACCCGCTGCCGGCCGACGTCGTGGATCGGGCGGCAGCGGGGGTTCGGGCAATCATAGTCCGCTATACTTCGGCCCGATGTCCGGTCACTCCAAGTGGTCCCAGATCAAGCGCCAGAAGGGCGTCAACGACGTCAAGCGGGGCGCCATCTTCACGAAGATGGGACGCGAGATCGCCGTCGCTGCCCGCGCGGGCGGTGGCGACCCGGACGGCAACTTCCGGCTCCGCCTCGCGATCGAGAAGGCACGCGCGGCGAACATGCCGATCGACACGATCAAGCGCGCCGTCGAGAAGGCGACCGGCGGGGGCGAAGGCGAGCAGTATGAGGAGATCGTCTACGAGGGCTATGGCCCCGGGGGCGTGGCGCTCGTCGTCGAGGCGGCGACGGACAACCGCAATCGCACCGCGGCAGAGGTTCGCTCGATCTTCACGAAGGCGGGCGGCCAGCTTGCGGTCTCGGGCGCAGTCGCCTGGCAGTTCGAGCAGCGCGGCGTGATCGCCGTCTCGCGGGCCGGGATCGATCCGGACGAGGTGACGCTGCTCGCGATCGACGCGGGGGCGACCGACGTGGAGTCGGACTCGGATCCGCTGGAGATCTACTGCGAGCCCGGCAACCTCGAGCACGTCCGAAAGGCGCTCGAGGCGGCGGGCGTCGCCATCGAGAACGCGGAGCAGGCCATGCTGGCCAAGCAGACCATGACGGTCGACGCCGCCAAGGCTCGCCAGAACCTCCGGCTCGTGGAGCATCTCGAGGACCTCGAGGACGTGCAGCGCGTGACGAGCAACCTCGAGATCTCGGAAGAGCTCCTGGCCGAGGTCGCCGGGTGACCGGCTGGGCGGCCGGCTCACGGTGATCGTCCTGGGGATCGATCCCGGGACGGCGGCCCTCGGCTACGGAGTGATCGACCGGACCGGCAGCAGGCTGCGCGCGATCGACTACGGCGCGTTTCACACGCCGGCCGACGTGGCGCTTCCCGAGCGCCTGCTCGCGATCCATTCCTTCCTCTCGGACCTGATCGAGCGGCACGGGCCGGCCCTGCTGGGCGTCGAGCGGGTCTTCCACAGCCGCAACGTGCAGACAGCGCTCGCGGTCGGTCACGCCCGCGGCGTGGTCCTCCTTGCCGCCGCTGAGCACGGGGTCGACGTGCGCGAGGCGACACCGTCGGAGGTGAAGGTCGGCGTGACGGGGTATGGCTCGGCCGACAAGGCCCAGGTCGCCACGATGGTGGCCACCATCCTCGGCCTGGCCGTCGCCCCGACGCCGGATGACGCGGCGGATGCCCTGGCGATCGCGATCTGGACCGCGAACCGCGAACGGACGGGCGAACCGCTCCATGCGGGGCGCCTGGATCGCGCCGCGGTCTCGCCGCTGGCGAGCGGCGAGAACCCGTTCGAGCGCGCCGTGCGCGAGGCGCTCCGCCGGGAGCGCCGGAGCGCCGTCGCGCCGGTCGACACGCCCCACGAGCCGGCCAGGTGATCGCATCGCTCGACGGCACGGTGGGTGCGGTCGCGGCTGACTCCCTCGTGCTCGAGGTGGGGGGCATTGGCTATCGCGTCTTCGCCCCGCCGGGCGTGCTTGCCTCGGCGCAGCCGGGGACACGACTGCGCCTGCACACCCATCACCTCGTGCGCGAGGACCTCCAGGCGCTCTACGGGTTTCGGACACCGGAGGAGCGGGGCTTCTTCGGGCTTCTCCTGACGGTCACCGGGGTCGGACCGAAGGTTGCGCTTGCCCTGGTGGGAAGCCGGCCCGTGGCCGATCTCCAGCTCGCGATCATGGCCGACGACCAGGCTGCCCTGACAGCCGTTCCCGGCGTGGGGAAGCGCCTCGCGGCCCGGATCGTCCTCGAGCTGCGCGAGAAGGTCTCCGCGGCGGGAATCGCGGCCGCGCTCCCGGCCGGGTCCGCCGGCGGCGCCGCGTCGGCGGAGGGCGACGTCGTCGGCGCTCTCCAGGCGCTCGGCTACACGCTGGCCGAGGCGCGCGAGGCGGCGCGCCATGCCAACACCGGCTCCCCGGAAGCCGCCTCGCTCGAGGAGCGCGTGAAGGCGGCGCTGCGGTCGCTCTCGGGCGGCTGACCCTTCTCGACCGGTTCGAACATCCGTGCGAAAGGTGTCCGCGGCGTGCTAGACTCGCCGCCATGAAGGACGGCCACGGCTTCCTCGCGGCAGACCTCCTCGACGCGGAGGAGATCGCGGTCGAACGCTCCCTCCGGCCGCGCTCGCTGGACGAGTACCTGGGCCAGCGCGAGGTCAAGGCCGGCCTGTCGGTCCTGCTCCAGGCCGCACGCCAGCGGGGCGAGGCGGCGGACCACGTCCTCCTGCACGGGCCGCCCGGTCTGGGCAAGACGACGCTGGCGACGATCATCGCCCGCGAGCTCGGCGTGAACATCCGGTACACGTCGGGGCCGGCGATCGAACGGGCCGGCGACCTTGCCGCAGTGCTCACGGCGCTCGACGAGCGCGACGTGCTGTTCATCGACGAGATCCACCGGCTCAATCGCGCCGTCGAGGAGATCCTGTACCCGGCCATGGAGGACTGCGCCCTCGATGTCATGATCGGCAAGGGCCCGTCCGCTCGCTCGCTGCGCCTGACCCTGCGCCCGTTCACGATCGTGGGTGCGACGACGCGAGCCGGGCGGATCAGCGGGCCCCTGCGCGACCGGTTCGGGGCGGTCTACCGGCTCGACTTCTACGCGGAGGAGGATCTCCGCTCGATCGTCCGCCGCTCGGCCGCCATCCTCGGCCTCGAGATCTCCGAGGACGCCGCCGCCGCCATCGCGGCCCGGGGTCGCGCGACCCCGCGGATCGTGAACCGGCTCCTCAAGCGGGTCCGCGATCATGCCGAGGTCCATGGGGACGGCCGCGTGACGAAGGTGGCGGTCGACGAGGCGATGCGCGTCCTGGAGATCGACGGGGAAGGTCTCGACGCCACCGACCGCCGGCTGCTCGCAGCGATCCTGGTCAAGTTTGGCGGCGGGCCGGTCGGCGTGGCCGCCCTGGCAGCGGTCCTGGCGGAGGAGGTCGAGACGGTCGAGGACGTGTACGAGCCGTACCTGCTTCGGATCGGCTTCCTGGATCGCACGCCGCAGGGCCGCGTCGCGACAGACCGGGCACGGGCCCACCTCGCCGCCCTCGGCTACGACGTTCCAGAACGCCGTATCGATCGTGAGCCGGGCCTCTGGGAACGAGCGGTGCCCGCCACGGCCGACGGGGGCCCGGGCGCGACGACCGGAGAGGCCTGAGCGGCGCGTGACGGGGGCCGCCCGTTTCGAGATCCTGGTGCCGCCGCCGGCCGATGGCTCCACGCGTGGGCGCCTGGGGCGGCTGCACCTGACGCACGGCGTGGTCGAGACCCCGACGTTCATGCCGGTCGGAACGAATGCGACCGTGAAAGCGCTGCACCCGGACGAGATCGAGGAGACCGGCGCCCGGATCATCCTCGCCAACACCTACCACCTGTACCTCCGGCCGGGGCACGAGCGGATCGCCCGGCTCGGCGGCCTCCACGAGTTCATGAGCTGGCCGCACCCGATCCTGACGGACTCCGGCGGCTTCCAGGTGGTCTCGCTGGGCGACCTCAACGTGATCGACGATGAGGGCGTCACGTTCCGGAGCCATCACGACGGCTCGCGCCACCGGTTCAGCGCGGAGCGCTCGATGGAGGTCCAGGCGGCGCTCGGCGCGGACGTCGCGGTCGCCTTCGACCAGCCGGTTCCGCCCGCCTCGACCGGCGCCCGCGAGCTCCGGATCGCGACCGAGCGGACGCACCGCTGGGCCGCCCGGTCCCTGGCGGCCCACCGTCGCCCCGACCAGGCGCTCTTCGGGGTGATCCAGGGCGGGCTGGATTCCGACCTCCGCAGGGAATCGACCGCGTTCATCGCCGGGCTCCCATTCGACGGCCTCAACATCGGCGGGCTCGCCGGCGACGAGACGCCCGCCCAGCGCGAGGCGGTCATCGAGGTCGTTGTCTCCGCGCTCGGGCCCGACGAACGCGTGCGCTACCTGATGGGCCTGGGCTCGCCGGCCGACCTGCTCGAGGCCGTTCATCTCGGCGTCGACCTGTTCGACTCGGTGCTGCCCGCTCGGGTCGCCCGCAACGGCCAGCTCTGGATCCCGGGCGGCCACCTCAACATCCGGAACGAGCGCTTCCGTGACGACCCGGCGCCCGTCCAGGAGGGCTGCCGGTGCCTCCTCTGCCGGCGCTTCAGCCGCGCCTACCTGGCCCATCTCTTCCGGGCGGACGAGCTGCTCGCATACCGCCTCGCGACTTGTCACAACCTGACCTTCACCCTAGACTTCATGGCCGGGATCCGGGCAGCCCTGCGCACCGGTGACCTCCCTGAACGCCTTCCGGAGCTGCGCCTAAACGCACGACGGAGAAGCCACGGTGCATCGGCAGTGCAGCTCGCGTGAAGGCCAGGTCGGTACCCTCGAGTTCCGCGGAGGCGTTCGACGATGGGTTCGCGAGACCGTCCCCACCGCGAGGTGAAGAAGAAGTCCAAGGCACCGGACGTGAAGCCCAAGCTCCAGCCGTTCCTCGAGGTGCCACAGAACGTGGAGCTGATCAAGCCGAAGCGCAAGCCGCGGACCGTCGTCGAGGAGGAGCCGGAGGGCTGAGCCGCCGGACGGGCGCGTCATCGTCGGTTCCGTCGGGGCCGACCGAACCAGACAGGAGCACGACGAGATGGCGGTGACGGAGCGGAACGGAGTCCCGGGGGCGGACCGTGCGAAGGCGGTCGACGCGGCGATCCTCGCAATCGAGAAGCAGTTCGGGCGAGGGTCGATCATGAAGCTCGGCTCCGCCGAGCGGCAGCAGGTGGACTTCATCCCGACCGGCTCGATCGCGCTCGATCTCGCGCTCGGCGTCGGGGGCATCCCCCGAGGCCGGGTGACGGAGGTGTTCGGTCCGGAGTCGTCCGGCAAGACAACGCTCTGCCAGCACGTCATCGCGGAGGCGCAGCGGCGCGGCGGCGTGGCCGCTTTCATCGACGTGGAGCACGCCCTGGACCCGGGCTATGCGCGCGCCTGCGGCGTCAACGTCGACGAGCTCCTCGTCAGCCAGCCGGACACCGGCGAGCAGGCCCTCGAGATCACCGAGACCCTCATCCGCTCGGGCGGCATCGACATCGTCGTGGTCGACTCCGTCGCCGCGCTCGTCCCCCGGGCCGAGATCGAAGGCGAGATGGGCGACAGCTTCGTCGGGATCCAGGCTCGCCTGATGAGCCAGGCGCTCCGCAAGCTCACCGGCGCCGTGAGTCGATCCAACACCTCGCTCGTGTTCACCAACCAGCTCCGCGAGAAGATCGGCGTGATGTTCGGGAACCCCGAGACGACGCCGGGCGGCCGCGCCCTGAAGTTCTATGCCTCGGTGCGGCTCGACATTCGGCGCGTCGAGACGATCAAGAACGGCACCGAGTCGGTCGGCAACCGCGTCCGGGTGAAGGTGGTCAAGAACAAGGTCGCGCCCCCGTTCCGGGTCGCCGAGTTCGACGTCATGTACGGGGAGGGGATCAGCCGCGAGGGCGGGCTCCTCGACGTGGGCGTGGCGATGGATGTCGTGACGAAGACCGGCGCCTGGTTCACCTTCGGGGAGACGCGCCTGGGCCAGGGCCGCGAGGCTGCCAAGGGCTTCCTGCGCGACAACGCGGCCATCGGGACCGAGATCGAGACGCGCATCCGGGCCGGCATGGCGAGCGCCTCGATCCCGGTCGAGGGGATCTCGGAGGCCGAGTAGCGATCTCGCGAGGCATGCCGCCCACCCCCCGCGAGACCAGGTCCGAGCGCCGAGCGCGGCGGGCCGCGGTGGTCGATCCCGCGGAGGTCCTCGCCGCAGCCGCCCGCTTTCTCGAGGTTCGGTCCCGCTCACGGGAAGAGGTCCGACGCCGGCTCCGGGACGCCGGCTACCGTTCCGAGCTCGTCGAGGCGGCGCTCGACCGGCTCTCGGACCTCGGGTTTCTCGATGACGCCGCGTTCGCGCGGTCCTGGGTCGAGTCGCGCGACCGGGCGCGGCCGCGCGGGGCGCGCGCGCTGCGCGCCGAGCTGCGCCGGTTGGGTGTCGCCGAAGCGGACGTGGAGGCCGCGCTCGCAGTGCGCGAGGCGCTCGCATCCGGCGCCGACCCGGACGATCCCGGACAGGAGCCCGGGGCGGGGGAGCGCGCAGCATCGGACACGTCGGACGAGGCCGCGGCGGAGCGTCTTCTCGCGCGCAGGGGCGCGAGCCTCCTGCGCGAACCCGACCCCCGCAGGCGCCGGGCCAGGGCGTATGCGGTCCTCGCCCGGCACGGGTTCGACCCGGGGACGGCCGGACGCGCGACGACCGCCTGGCTCGCGGCCACCGGGATGCTCGGTCCGGACGACGACCCCGATTCATCGCCCGAGCCGTAGCCGCAGCCCCGGGGAGGGGACGTTTGACCCTCTCGCCCTGCGGCCGTAGGCTACGCAGACCATCGAACGGCGCCGCTGGTGCGACGCCGGTTGTCACGTCCTGAACCATCCATCGCGGCGAGCCCACGCCGAATCCGGGTCCACGCATCGTTGCCATCCACGGCCCGGTCCCCGACGTATCGCCGTTCCCGGACCATCACTCGCCGGCCGGTCACCCGGCCGGTCGGGAGGCGAGAACATCATGGATAACCCCGTCGTCGGGGCGGTGGCCCTCCTCGTGGCCATCGTCGGCGGCCTCGTACTTGGATTCCTCGTGCGCGGCGTGGTCGCCGCCCAGGCGGTCCGGGGAGCCCAGGAGAAGGCAGCCCGGATCCTCGCCGAGGCGCGGACCCAGCAGAAGGACCTGATCCTCGAGGCGAAGGACGAGAAGCTTCGCCTGCAGCGCGAGGCCGAGGACGAGGCGCGCGCCAAACGTGCCGAGCTCAGCGGCCTCGAACGGCGCCTCCTGACCCGCGACGAGCAGCTCGACCAGCGCACCGACATGCTCGAGCAGCGCGACCGGAAGCTGCTGGAGAAGGAACGCGAGCTCGAGCGCGTCCGCGAGGATGTCGCCGCCTCCCGCGCAGAGCAGCTCGCGGCGCTCGAGCGCGTCAGCGGGCTGAGCAAGGAGGACGCGAAGGCCGTGATCCTCGACGCCGTCCGCGCCGAAGCCGAGAACGACGCGGTGCGCCTCGCCCGGTCGATCGAGCGCCAGGCCCGGGACGAAGCCCAGGACCGGGCACGCGAGGTGATCGTCACCGCCATCCAGCGGGTTGCCGCCGATCACACGGCCGAGCACACCGTGTCGGTCGTGCACCTCCCCTCGGACGAGATGAAGGGTCGCATCATCGGCCGCGAGGGTCGCAACATCCGGGCGCTCGAGCAGGCGACCGGCATCGACCTGATCATCGACGACACGCCGGAGACGGTCATCCTGTCGGGCTTCGATCCGGTCCGTCGGGAAGTTGCCCGGATCGCGCTGACCAAGCTCATGGCGGACGGCCGGATCCACCCCGGGCGGATCGAGGAGGTCGTCGCGAAGGCTCGCGCCGAGGTTGATCTCGTGATCCGCCAGGCCGGCGACACGGCCGCCTACGACGCCGGCGTCCCGGGGCTCCCCTCCGAGATCACGCGACTGCTCGGCCGCCTCAAGTATCGGACCAGCTATGGCCAGAACGTGCTGAACCACGTCGTGGAGACGAGCCGCCTCGCCGCGGTCATCGCGGCCGAGCTCGGCGCGGACGTCCTGGCGGCCAAGACCGGCGGCCTCCTGCACGACATCGGCAAGGCCGTGGACCACGAGGTCGAGGGTCCGCACGCCTCGATCGGGGCCCAGGTCGCCCAGCATCACAGCCTGTCCTTCAAGGTCGTGAACTCGATCGCAGCCCACCACCAGGAGGTCGAGTACGCGTGCCTCGAGGCGCCGATCGTGCAGGCTGCGGATGCCATCAGCGCATCCCGGCCGGGAGCCCGCGGCGAGTCGGTCGAGCTGTACCTCAAGCGGCTCGAGGACCTCCAGGCGATCGCGAACAGCTTCGCCGGCGTCGACCGCACGTTCGCGGTGCAGGCAGGGCGCGAAGTGCGGATCCTCGTCCGCCCCGAGGAGATCGACGACATCTCGGCATCCCGGCTCGCCCGCGACATCGTCAAGAAGATCGAGGAGTCGCTCACCTACCCGGGCCAGATCAAGGTGACCGTGATCCGCGAGACGCGCTCCGTCGAGTACGCGAAGTAGACGTGGCCGACGCGCGGGCGGCACGCCCCTGCCGGGTCCTCATGCTGGGCGATGTCATCGGCCGGCCGGGGCGGGAGGCAGTCGAGCGCAGCCTGCCCGACCTGCGGGACGCCCATCGCGTGGACTTCGTCACCGCGAACGGCGAGAACCTCGCCGGTGGGATGGGCCTGACCACACCGACGGCCGAGTCGCTCTTCCGCGCCGGCGTGGACGTGATCACGTCGGGCAATCACATCTGGGACAAGAAGGAGATCCTGCCGGCACTCGATCGGGACGAGCGGATCCTGCGGCCTCACAACTACGGCACGGACGGGGTGCCGGGCCGCGGCTGGGGCGCGTACGTGGCGGCCGACGGGACCGACATCGCCGTCCTGAACTTCCAGGGCCGTACCTACATGATCCCGATCGAGAACCCCTTCACCGATGCCGACCGCCTCCTCGACGAGGGCGCGGACTCGCTGCCGCCGGTCCGCCTCGTCGACTTCCACTGCGAGGTGACGAGCGAGAAGAACGCCTTCGGGATCCACCTCGACGGGCGGGTCAGCGCCGTCGTCGGAACCCACACCCACGTCCCCACCGCCGACGAGCGGATCCTCCCGCGCGGCACGGCCTACCAGAGCGACCTCGGGATGACCGGGCCCCTCGAGAGTGTCATCGGGTTCGCACCGGCGACCGTCCTGCCGCGCTTCCTCAACGGCCTGCCCACCCGCTTCGAGGTCGGCGGCTGGCCGGTCGTGCTCAACGCGCTCCTGGTCGACGTGGACCCGGCCACCGGTCGCGCGCTCGCCGTGGAGCGAATCCGGCGGATCGTCGAGGCAGACTGATGCCCCGTGCGCGCCGGGCCCCGGAGACCGGCCGTCTCGTGCCGCCCGAGCCAAGCACCGTCGACATGCACGTCCATACCTGCCGTTCCGACGGGCTCCTTGCCCCGGCCATGCTTGCGGCTGCAGCCGCTGCGGCCGGCGTCCGGACGCTCGCGATGACCGACCACGACACCCTGGCGGGCTACCGCGAGCTGCGTGAGCCGGATGCCGACGCCCTCCCCGCCGGGCTGTGCGTGCTCCCCGGCGTCGAGATCAACGCGGTCGCGGGCCGACTTGACCTCCCCGACGGCGAGCTCCACGTGGTGGGGATCGGCGTGGACCCGGACGACGAGGCGCTCGAGGTGGCGCTCGCCGGGCAGCGCGATGCGCGCCGCCGGCGATTCGCGCGGATGGCGGCCCGGCTGCGTGACGCGGGGCTCGGTGTCGAAGCCCAGCTCGCCAGGCTCGACCTCGACAACGACGACGCGCTGGGGCGACCCACGCTCGCCCGCGCGCTCGTCGCGGCCGGGATCGCCACGAGCGTCTCGGACGCCTTCGCGCGGTTCATCGGCCGGGCCGGGCCCGGATACGTGCCGCGCGTCGGGCTCGGGCCGGTGGAGGCGATCCGCGTCATCCGCGGCGCGGGCGGGATCCCGGTGCTGGCCCACTTCGCCGCGGCGCCATCCCGCCGCGTGCTCCTCGGCGAGCTGATGTCGGCCGGCCTTGCCGGCATCGAGGTCCACCACCGCAGCTTCGATGCGGCCACCGTGGCCGCGGTCGCGGCGGTCGCCCACGACCTCGGGCTGCTCGCGTCGGGCGGGACGGACTTCCACGGGGACGGCGAGACCTACGCGGAGGCGATCGCCGAGACCTGGGTTCCCCCGGAGATCGCGACCGGTGTGCTCGCCGCACTTCACGTCGGGGCGGTGGCGTGACGTCGCGCCAGCTCCCCGTGCTCGATCTCGCCCCGGCGCCCCTCGCAGCGGACGGGCCCCGGCACGCTGCCACCGCCGAAGACCCGCGGGTGGCCGAGTTCCGGCCGGAGGGCGCGGTCCTGCCGCGCTTCTGGATCTGGACGCTGGGGTGCCAGATGAACCGGAGCGATTCGGAGGAGATGGCGGGTCGCCTCCTCGCCGCGGGATGCTCCGAAGCCCCCGCGATCGAGGCCGCCGACCTGGTGGTCATCAACACCTGCGCGATCCGGGAGGCGGCGGAGGCGAAGGTGATCGGCCGGCAGGGCGCCCTGGCGGGACTCAAGGCCGCGAACCCCGCGGTCCGGGTCATCCTGACCGGGTGCGCCGTCCGCGAACGCGACCGGGCCGGCCTGCGCCGCAGGTTTCCCTCGGTGGACCTGTTCCTTCGTCCCGACGAGGAGCCCGAGCTCGTCGAGCGCCTCGGCCTGGCGTTCGCCCAGGGCGCGGTCGGCCTCGCGCGCCCGGCGGCCCTTCCGCGGACGGCGGCGACCACCGTCGTCGGGGGAGTCGCGGTCTCCGCCGCCGACCACCTCGCGGGCTCGCGCGCAGCGGCGGTCGCCTCCGGCGCCGTGCGTCGCACGTCGGCCACCAGCGCCTGGCTCCCGATCATCTACGGCTGTGACAAGACGTGCACGTACTGCATCGTCCCGTTCAGCCGCGGTCCGGAACGGAGCCGGCCGTTCGATGAGGTGGTCGACGAGGCGCGCACGCTCGCTGCGGCCGGCTACCGCGAGATCACCCTGCTCGGCCAGAACGTCAACAGCTACGGGCACGACCTTCCGGCCGAGGCGCGCTTCGCCCACGTGCGCGAGGCCCGGCGCGCCGGGCGGCGGATCGAGCGGGGATCGCGGCCCGACCTCGCCGAGCTGATCCGGGCGATCGGCGTTCTGCGGGCTCCCGGTGGCGACCCCGCCGTCCCGCGCCTCCGGTTCATCACCTCGCACCCGTGGGATCTCTCCGATCGACTCGTCGAGGCGATGGCCGGGACGCCCGCCGTCTGCTCCGCGCTCCACCTCCCGGTCCAGTCCGGGGACGACGAGGTCCTCCGGCGGATGGGTCGCCAGTACACGGTCGCGCACTACACCGAACGCCTCGGACGAATTCGCGAGGCGATGTCGGGCATCGCACTCAGCACCGACGTGATCGTGGGTTTCTGCGGTGAGACCGACGACCAGTTCGGCGCAACCCTGCGCCTGCTCGAGGCCGTCCGCTACGACCAGGTCTTCGCGGCCGCGTACTCGCCGCGCCCGGGCACACCCGCGACGCGACTCCCCGACGACGTGCCCGCGTCGGTCAAGAACGAGCGCCTCAATCGCCTGCTCGCACTCCAGCAGGGGATCGGCTTCGCCCGCAACCGCGAGCGGCTCGGGAGCGTCGCGTCCGTCCTCGTCGACGCGCAGGAGCGACCGCGCGGCCACGACCACGACGGGGACCCCGGCGAGGAGTCGCCCGCGACCCTCGCCGGCCGCGACCCCTTCGCGGCGCCCCTGCCGGGGGGCTGGGTGCGCCTGGCCGGCCGCTCGCGCGAGAACCGCCTCGTGCATCTCGCCGGTCCGCCGGCGCTCGTCGGACGGATCGTCGACGTGCGGATCGAGGCCGCCGGTCCGTACAGCCTCCGGGGAGTCGTCGCCTGACGATGGGGGAGGGGACCGGGGCGGAGCGCCGGCCGCCCCTCGTCGTCATCGGCGGGCCCACGGCATCCGGAAAGACCGACTTCTCCGTCTGCCTCGCCCTCGCGCTCGACGCCGACGGTATCCCGGCCGAGATCATCTCGGCGGATTCGCGCCAGGTCTACCGGGGCACCGACGTGGCGACCGCGAAGCCAACCCTCGCCGAGCGCCGCGGCGTGCCGCACCACGGCCTGGACCTGGTCGATCCCGACGAGGGCTTCTCGGTCGCCGACTTCGCCGCGCATGTCGAGGCGGTCCTCGCGGCACTCTCGACCCGCGCGGGCGTGGCGATCCTCGTGGGCGGCACCGGCTTCTGGCTTCGTGCGATCGCGGACGGCCTCGACCTCGACGCACTGCCGTGGGACCCGGCCGTCCGGGCCGCGCTCGAGGCCGACCTCGCCGCGAGCGGACTCGGCTCGCTCGTCGAACGCCTCCGGGAAGCCGCGCCGGGCCTCGCGTCGCGGGTGGACCTGCGGAATCCGCGGCGGGTCGTCCGGGCCCTCGAGATCGCGACCCTCGCCGGCGACGCGCCGCTTCCCGCGCCGCGTGGCTACCCCGGCCCCGTCCTGCGGCTGGCGCTCGATGTCGCCGACCGCGCGATGCACCGGGCCATGATCGAGCGGCGCGCCGCGGCGCAGCTCGACGGGGGGATCCTCCCCGAGGCCGAGGCGCTGCGGGCGCGCTACCCTGCATCGCTGCCGGCCTTCTCGGCGATCGGC
Source organism: Chloroflexota bacterium (assembly GCA_034435355.1). GTDB lineage: Bacteria > Chloroflexota > Limnocylindria > Limnocylindrales > CSP1-4 > CTSoil-043. The sequence goes on along the minus strand of DAOTXE010000080.1, from coordinate 112 downwards.
TACAGGGAGGCCTGGGACCTGCTCGACGGGCGGATCGACCGGGCGGGATACCTCGCGGCCAACACCGGCCGGAACATGGCCTACGCGCGGCGCCAGCGAACGTGGTTCCGCG
>DAOTXE010000079.1:0-31593 GCA_034435355.1 Chloroflexota bacterium | reverse complement strand
GGTCGCCCTCCGAGGCGTGCCGCTCGATCAGGCCGGCTGCCTCCAGGACGCCCAGGTGATGGGCCGCCAGGTTGCCGGGCAGCCCGGCCGCCTCCGCGAGCTCCTGGAATGTCCGGTCAGTCGCGAGCAGCGCATCGACCATCGCCAGGCGGTACGGATCACCGAGGGCAGCGTGCACGCGAGCGCGGTCCGCGAGGTTCACCGCTCAAAGAATACTGAGTGATCGTCCTGCCGTCAAGCGCTCAGGGCGGGCCGGACGGCCCGCACCCGATGGGACGGACGGGAGCGGATCGCGGCCGCGGCGCGTGGCCCGCGGTCCGGGCGCGCCGACTGCCGTGACATCTGCTTGAATCGCGGGATGGATCGCGCCACCTATGTCCGTCGGCTCCCGAAGGCAGAGCTGCACGTCCACATCGAGGGGACGCTCGAGCCGGAGATGATGGTCGAGCTGGCATTGCGCAACGGCATCCAGCTCCCGTACACGTCGGTCGATGCGGTCAGGGCGGCCTACGAGTTCCGCGACCTGCAGTCCTTCCTCGACATCTACTACCAGGGCGCCGCGGTCCTCGTCACCGAAGATGACTTCCACGACCTCATGGCCGCCTACCTCGGGCGGGCCCACGCGGACGGCGTGCGCCGCGCGGAGGTCTTCTTCGATCCCCAGTCGCATACCGCGAGGGGGATCGGCTTTCCCGTCTTCATGGCCGGCTTTTCGCGGGCGATCGCGGAAGCCGAGAATCGCTGGGCCTTGACGGTCGGGCTCATCCTGTCCTTCCTCCGCCACCTGCCCGCGCGCGAGGCGCTCGCCACGTGGGAGGCATCGGCGCCGTACCGGGACCGCCTGCTCGGCGTGGGCCTCGATTCCTCGGAGGTCGGCAATCCCCCGGAGCTGTTCGTCGACGTGTTCCGGGCGGCACGGGAGGCTGGCCTCCATGTCGTCGCCCACGCGGGCGAGGAGGGGCCGGCGGCATACGTCGCGGGTGCGCTCGATGCCCTCGGGGCCGAGCGGATCGATCACGGGGTGCGCGCGGCGGACGACCCCACGGTCGTGGAGCGGCTCGCTCGCGAGCGGATCCCGTTGACGATGTGCCCGCTCTCGAACGTCAAGCTCAAGGTGTTCGACCGCATGGACGGGCACAACCTCAAGCGACTCCTCGATCTCGGCGTGCTGGTCACGGTGAACTCGGACGATCCCGCGTACTTCGGGGGATACGTCGTCGACAACTACCTTGCCCTGGCCGACGGCCTCGGCCTCGGCGACGGCGACCTTGCCGTGCTCGCCCGCAACTCCATCGAGGCGTCGTTCCTGCCCGGCGACGCGAAGGCGGCGCTCTTCGCCGAGCTCGACGGGGTCGCCGCGGGGGGACGGACCGCGTCGGGGTAAGGCCCGCCCCAGCGCGCACGCTCCGCGCACGCGTGCATAGCCGGGTCACGCGAGCCGGACGGCGAGGGCAATCCTCGCCCGGTTCGGCTTCCTGCCGCCGTCCTGATCGCTCGGGCCCCACACCGCGGCGTCGAGGCGTCAGGGGGCCGGGTTCGCGGTTCGCGCGGCCTCCACGGAGGGCACGGCGCGCGGGATGAGCCTCGCTGCGACGACCGCTGCGACCAGGCAGGCGGCGACCCCGAAGACGATCGCGCCGTCCACGGAGGCGGGCGCGAGCACCCCTGCGATCGCGGAGCCGACCGGGAAGCCCGCGAAGTTGAACGACATCGAGACCGCATAGGCGCGGCCGAGGAGCGCGGGGTCGGTACGGCGCTGGCGCATCGTGAACATCCCGACGTCGAGCGGTCCGTTCAGGATCCCCATGAGCGCCATCGACAACGCCACGAAGAGGAGGCTGTCGGTGGCGAGCAGCAGGGCCACCGCAACGGCCATGCCGGCCATCGGCCACACGACCATCGACCACTCGCGGTCGCGGGTGTCGAGCCGGCCAGTGAGGAATGCCGTGAAGATCCCGGTGGCGCCGCTGATGGCGAAGACCCAGCCGACGGCGGCCTCGCCGAGGTGCAGGTGATTGAGCACGAGCAGGGGCACCACGATCGTCGTCATGCCTCCGCTCAGGTTCAGGAGGGAGATCGAGAAGCCGAGGCCGCGCAGCGTCGGGTTGCGCCACGTGTAGCGCATGCCCTCCCAGGCGTCGCGCAGCAGGTTCCCGCTCGACGTCGTGACGGTGCGCGGGTCGGGGGCGCCGACCAGGACCAGCGCGGCGACGCCGAAGATGGCCCCGACGCCGATCAGCGTGACGGGGGCGCCCACGAGGGCGACGAGCCCGGCGGCGAGCGGCGGGCCGATGATCGAGGCGACGACGTAGCCGTTCGAGTCGACCGCGTTGACGCGTTCCCACAGGTGCGCCGGCACGAGGATCGGGAACAGGCTCCGCAGGCCGGTGCTGCTCAGCGGGTTGGTCAGCGAGGCAACGCCGACGATCACCACGAGGAGCCACGCCGGCAGCTCGCCGGCGAGGGCGAGCCCGCCGATGAGGGTGAGCGACGCGAGGGCGACGACGAAGTCCACGATGATGAGCCGGGTGCGGCCGTGGCGGTCGAGCAGGGCTCCCGCGACCGGGCTGATCAGGAGCCCGGGGACGAGGCTGACGAAGATCACCAGCCCCGTGAGCGCCGGCGAGTCGTAATGGATGAGCGTGAACAGGACGAGCGCTACGCTGACCATCGTCTGGGCGATCCGCGCCAGCTGCATCCCCAGCAGCACCCGACCCAGCAAGGGCACGCGGAGCAGGGCGCGGTACGAGCGGTCGAGCGAGACGGGGTTCACGGGCGTCCCATGCTAGTGACTTGGCGGGTCGGTCCGCCGGGCGGGATCGACGTGACGACCAGGGGCGAGTCTGGCGGCGGACCTCGGTGGCCGTCTCCCCGATCTGGTCTCGCCGCCGGCTTGGCCGATCAGCGAACCGCGAATCCGTCCCCCCGCTCATCGACGGTGCCAACCGCGTCGAGGCCCGCGTAGAGGATGAAAGCGACGTCCGTCTCGAGCGACTCGCCCGGCCCGAGGACGCGCGCTCGACCGGCCGCCTGGGCCGCCTCGAGCTGCATCGGGTGACTCGTCCACGGCTCCAGACAGAGGTGATGGTGGCCGCGCCAGCCACCGTAGACCTGCCAGAGCCAGGCGTGTGGGAAGACCGCGCGGTCGAAGCGGACCGCGACCCCGCGGTGTGCCGACGTGTCCGTCAGAGCGAGCCATCCCTCAGGTAGGTCGGTCGCCCAGTGGCCTCCGAAGACCGCGTCGGAGGCCGGATGCACGTGCCGGACGTCACGTGATCCGGTGGGGGCGGTCGGATCAGGCTGGTTCGGCCATGCATACGCTGTTCCGACCTCGCCCATGGTCGGGCTGGACGAGACGCCGACCAGCATCTCGTGCCCCGGATGGTCGATCCGGTGCGCCGGGGTGACCGCGAACGCGGGATGGATTCCCCACAGGAAGGGCAGCGGGCGCACGTCCAGGTTCGTGAGGCGGTAGTGGGCCCGGAGGACGGGCTCGTCACCGCGGAGCTCCAGGGTCCGCTCGAGGCGGGCGGGTGCCATCGTTCCGAAGCCCCTCGCGGCGATCCAGGCCCGGTCACCTGCGGTGCCGACCTCAGACCTCCATGGCACCGACCATAGCTCGCCCATGTACGGCAGCTGCTCGCCGTGGAGGTCGGCTCGATCGCCCGTCGGGAAGATCTCGTCCCACCCTCCGGACCACCAGTCGTCGAAGTTCGCCCCGTAGGGTGCGCGACGAGGCTGCGTCCGCGGGTTCGACCATAGGACATTACGGCCACGGGCCTTGTCGAAGAGCTCGACCACGTGCCCGCCCAGCTCCGGAAGCATCGTGACGCGGAGCGCCGCATTCTCCAGGACCAGGGCCGGGATGTCGTGAAGGCTCCAGCTCCCCGAAGCGCGCGCGCTCACGCGAGGATCACCTCGACTCCGGCCGCGCGGATCTGCTCGACGTGTGCCGGATCGGCGCCAGAGTCGGTGACGAGTGTGTTCACTGCGGTGATCGGGATGATCGGGGTGAAGCCGGACTGACCGAGTTTGGAGGCGTCCGCCACCACGACGACTCGCCGGGCGCGGGCGGCCATCATGGCCCCGACCTCCGCGACAAGCACGTGGGGGGTGGTGAGTCCTTCCTCTGTCGTGAGTCCCTCGCAGCCGAGGAACACGATGTCGGCGGAGAGCTCGCGGATGCCGGCCAACGTCTGCGGGCCGACGACGGCGCGGTAGTCGGGAAGATAGAGGCCTCCGAGGCAGATGAGGTGGGGCGCCTCCCAGCTGCCGATCGCCTCGACGATCGGCAGGGAGGGGGTCACCACTGTGATCGCGCCGGACCGGCGCAGCGGACCGGGCATGCGGGCGGCGAGCGCGGCCACCGTCGTCCCGGAATCGAGGAAGACCACGTCGCCGGTCGAGATCATCGCCGCCGCAGCCGCGCCGATGCGCACCTTCTCCTCGCGATGCTCGCGCGCCTTGCGCGCGTAGATGCCGAGGTGGCGCGAGGCGGCGCCCCCCACGGCCCCGCCGTGCACCCGCCGCAAGCGGCCTTCTTCCTCCAGGATCACGAGGTCTCGGCGGATGGACGCGTCGGTGACCAGGAAGCGCCCGGCGAGCTCCGCGACGGACACGCGCTCGTCCTCCGCGACGAGGCGCGCGATCTGGTCACGCCGGTCGCGCGCGCTGGGCACCCCGGGCGCCGTCGGGCCGCGCCACGGCGCGTTTGCTTCCGGCGCGCGCGACGTGGTGATGGATGCGCCCCTCGCGACGGGTGCCGTGATCGGCGTTCCGGCGCGCCCGCTCACTTGTTGACCCCCATCGTCAAGCCCTGGATCAGGTTCCTCTGGAAGATCAGGTAGACCACAATCGCGGGCAGGGCGGAGAGGAGCGAGCCGGCCATGAGGGCCGGGACGTTGACCACGCGGCCGGTCTGGATCACCGCGAGTCCGACCGTGATCGTGCGGACCTGCGGATCGTTGAGGAACAGCAGGCCGATGAGGAGGTCGTCCCAGATCTGGATGAACTGGAGCACGGCCACGGTGGTGACCGCCGGGATGCTCAGCGGCAGCATCAGCTTGCGGAAAATCTGCCAGTACGACGCCCCGTCCATCACTGACGCCTCGATGAGCTCCGAGGGGATGCCCCGGTAGTACGTCGTCATGAGGTATGTCGCGAACGGTGCGCCGAGCGCCGCGTAGACCAGAATCGCTCCTGGGTACTGGTTGTTCAGGTGGGCGACCCGGGCGATGTTGACGAACTCGGGGATGATGATCGACTGCATCGGGACCATCATCCCGGCGAGGATGGCCAGGAAGACCATCCCCGAGCCGCGGAACCCGAGCTTCGCGAAGGCGAAACCGCCCGTGGTGCTGACCGCGATGATCAGCACCACGGCCCCGGCGGTCACGACAGTCGAGTTGATCAGCTCCTGCACGGCCGGCAAGACGTTGAATAGCTCGGCCCAGCTGTCGAGCGAGAAGCCGTTCCCGGAGATGTACTGGTCTTCGGACTTGAACGCGGTCAGGATCATGAACGCGAACGGGAACAGCATGATCACGACGACCACGCACAGGATCACGAACATCAGGCTGCGCGTGATCCGGCGCCGGGTGAGTCCCATTCCCGTCTAGTCCAGCCGGCTGCGGAAGATCCGCAGCTGCGCAAGGCTGACCGCGAAGACGATTGCGAACAGCACGATCCCGATGGCCGCGGCGTAGCCGAACACGCCGACCTGGAAGCCCTGCTGGTAGACGTAGAACTCGAGCGTGGTCGTCCCGTAGCCGGGCCCGCCGCCGGTCATCACGAAGATGAGGCTGAACAGGGCAGTGAACGCCGTGATCAGGGTCAGGATGAAGGCGAACTGGATGAACCGCATCAGCATTGGGATCGTGATCTCGACGAAGGTGGTGAACCCGCTGGCGCCGTCCACGCGGGCCGCCTCGTAGACGTCGCGGTCGAGGGTGGCCATCCCGGTGATGAAGATGATCGTGTTGGTGCCGAACACCGACCAGATGAATGTGATCGCGACGGCGACCATCGCGGAGACCTCGCCCGAGAGCAGGTCGGTGTGGATGAAGCCGAGCCCGAAGGCGCTCAGGACGTGGTTGAGGATCCCTTCGCCGGCGAACACCCGGAGCGCCACCATGCCGATGACGACCCAGGAGATCGCCGTCGGCAGGAAGTAGGCCGAGCGGAAGAAGCGCCAGCCGGGGACGTGCTCATTGAGCAGATACGCAACAAGAAGCGGGATGAGGATTGCGAACGGGATCGACGCCAGCAGCAGCAGGTTGTTCTCGATCACGCGCCAGAACGTCGGGTCGCTGAACAGCCGCGCATAGTTCGCGGTCCCAATCCAGGTGGACGAGATCCCGTCCCAGCGGGTGAAGCTGAAGTAGATCGCCTGGGCGATCGGCACCGCGAGCAGGAGCAGCTCGAGCACGATGACCGGCACGGCAAACACGAAGCCGGCGCGACGCTGCGACGTCCGCAGCCGGCTACCGGATCCGCGCCACCGCCGTCCGCGCCCGGGGGCTGCGCCTTCCGTAGCCGTCGAGATGGTGGTCATCGGGGGAAGAGCGGCCGGGGGCCGGTGCGGTGTACGTGCTGCCGCGTCGATCGGGCGGCAGCTGGTTCAGAGCGTCCGACATCGCCTTCGCCGCGCCCTGCGGGGTCATGGTGCCGGCCAGGACCGCGTTCAGGACCTTCGTCGCCACGTCCTGGACTTCGGGCTGAATGACGTTGTCGATCATCGGGTAGCGCGTGTAGCCCTGGTTTGCCGCGAAATCGAGCATCTGGTTGGCCAGTGGGTTGGTTGCCGGGGTCCCGGCAACGACCGGGATCAGGCCGCCCTGGGCGATGATGTTCTGGGCCGTGGGCGTCGCCAGCCATGCGAGGAACGCCGCGGCCTCGGCCTTGTGCTGCGAGTAGCTGGTGACACCGAAGCCGTCACCGGGGAACTCGACCACGCCCTTGGCCTGCGTGTCGGTGAACGGCGGGACGAACACGCCGACGTTGGTGCCCATCTTGTCGCTGAACTCCTGGAAGTCCCACGAGCCCTCGAGCGTCATCGCGGCCTTGCCGGCCTCGAACTGGGCAACCGAGTCGGTGTTCGTCAGGACGTCCGGGTTGGTGTAGCCCAGGGTCTTGAGCGAGGCCCACTTGGTGAGCTGGGCGACGACCGCCGGGTCGGTCCACGGGATCGCGCCGCTGTAGAGCTTCTGCCAGTCGCTCACCGGCAGGTACATCATCATGTAGCTGAGGTCGTAGTACGGGTAAAAGCCGGCGTTGAGAGCCTGGCCGCCGGTGCCGTAGTCCAGCGGCAGGATGCCTGCAGCCTTGAGCTTGGCGCACGCGGCGAGGAACTCGGTCCAGTTGGTCGGGAACGTGGTGATCCCAGCCTTGGCGAAGAGGGCCTTGTTGTAGAAGCCGTTGTAGTGCTGCATGTCGAGCGTGACACAGATCGCGCCCTGATCGAGCGACAAGCCCTTGGAGCACCAGTCGATGCCGGTGAACTGCTTGAGTGTGCCGGTCGGGATGTACGAGTTGAGCGGTTCGAGGTAGGACTGGTTCTGGAGGGCGAAGAGGCCCGTCCACATCGTCATGATGTCCGGCCCGGACCCAGCGATGGCCGCGGTCTTGAGCAGGGCGAAGTAGTTGTCGGCCGGCTGGCTGACGACGTTGATCGTGACGTTCGGGTTCGCGGCCATGTAGGCCTTGACCAGCGCGCTGGTCACGACGGCATTTGCCTCGGTGCCGTAGTTGTGCCAGAGCGTGAGCGTGACGGGCGCCGCCGGCGACGGCGAGGCGGCCGCCGACGGGACCACGGAGGCTGCGGCCGAGGCGCCGGCCGAAGCCGCCGCGCTTGCGGCCGGGGCCGTCGTGGCACCGCTGCTGCAGGCGCTCACGGCCAGGATCGCCGCGGCGAAGAACGCCGCCGCGAGCTTCCGTTGAACCATGTTTCTCCTCCTCAGTCGGCCCGGTCGCCCGATCAACTCGATCGAAGCTGGCCCATGCGCCCCTACGCCGGTATCGCGGCGGATCCGACGGTCCGTCGGGGCGCCAACGCGCTGAGGGCGTTTATAGCCCTGCGCGAAACGAACGTCAATCCGAACATTGACCGGTGGACCTGCGGAGCACGCCGTGATCTTCTGCGCGTCAGGCGAGCGCTGAATCTACATCATTCATACGTCAATATGAACCTGTTTGATTGACGAACGACGCCAGCATGGTAGATTCCCGACGGTTGGTCCGCGCTGCGGGCCGTCGGCGCGTCGCCTGTGCGGCCCCTGCGCCGTTCCTTCGAGGGAGGTTCAAGCGTGTCGACCGGCGAGTCGATCAGGCTCCAGCGGCTGTTCGACGGCGGGCAGAACGTCGTCGTCGTGGCGATCGATCACGGCCTCTACAACGGGCCGCGGCCAGGTTTCGAGAACCTCGCCCCGATCGTCGACCGGCTGCGCGGCGCGGACGCGATCCTGATGAGCCCCGGCATGGTTCCCCATCTCCGTTCGGTGTTCGAGCACCGCGGCGCTCCGGCGCTCATGGTGCGCCTCAACTGGGGCACCCAGTACGCGACCCAGTGGGGCTACCGCGAGAGCCGGAGCGTGTCCATGGTCTCGGCCGCCCAGGCGGTGGCCCTCGGCGCGGACATCGTGCTCGTGGGGATGTCGATCAAGACGGGCTCGGAGCTCGTCGACGCCGAGAATGTGGCCCAGGTCGCACGCTGCGTGGCGGAGAAACGCGAGGTCGGCGTCCCAATCGTGGGCGAGGTCTACCCTGCGGGCCACGAGGACATTGCTCCCGAAGAGCGCCACGAGCAGATCTCGATCGGCTGCCGGATCGCCGCCGAGCTTGGGGCAGACCTGGTCAAGACCTTTCACACCGGCGCGCGCTTCGCCGAGATCGTCCGCTCGACGCCCGTGCCCATCCTCGCGCTCGGGTCGAAGAAGGCTCCGCGCGAGGTCGATGCCCTCGAGCTGGCCGCCAACGCCATCCGTGACGGCGCCCGCGGCGTGGTCTTCGGGCGGAACGTCATCGGGGCGCGGAGCCCGGAGCGCTTCCTGGAGGCGCTCCAGGAGGTCGTCAAGAACGGCGCCGAACCCGCCGTCGTTGCGGCGAAGCACGGGCTCGACTGAGCCTCCGGCGCGGACCCCGCGATGTCCCTCCTGATCGGCCTCGACATCGGGACGACGTCCGTCAAGGCTGGGGTCTTCGATGCGTCGGGGCGGCAGATCGCGGGTGCTGGACAGGAGTACCGGATCGACCATCCCGCGCCCGACCGGGCGGAGATCGACCCCGAGACGTACTGGGTGGCGACCGTCGCCGCGGTCCGGAGTGCGCTCAGCAGCGCCGGCGGCGACCCGGGCGGCGTCGAGGCGATCGCAGTGTCCAGCCAGGGCGAGACCGTGGTGGCCGTCGACGCCAACGGCAGGGCGCTGGGGCCCGCAGTCATCTGGCTGGACAACCGGGCATTCGCCGAGGCCCGCGAGCTTGCCGGGCGGTTCGGTGATGCGGAGGTCTACGAACACACCGGGGTCCCATCGATCACCCCGACCTGGACTGCCTGCAAGCTGCTCTGGTGGCGGCGGCACGAGCCCGGGCTGTTTGCCGCAGCCTCGCGCTTTGTGCTCGTCGAGGATCTCCTCCTCCGCCGGCTATCGGGGCGCTTCGTCACGGAGGGCGGCGTGCAGTCCACGTCACTGCTCTACGACATCCGCGCCAACGCCTGGTGGGATTCCATGCTGGAGGCGGTGGGGATCGGACCCGAACGGCTGCCCGAGATCGTCAGGCCTGGGGCGGTCGTGGGCACCCTCTCGAGCGAGGCCGCGCACGAGCTGGGGCTGCCGACCAGCGTGCGGGTTGTCGCGGGGGGCATGGACCAGGGCGCCGGGGCGGTCGGCGTTGGGAACGTCGGGAGCGGCGTGGTGTCCGAGAGCACGGGCGGCGCCCTCACCCTCCAGGCGTCGGTTGCCCATTCCGGCGGCGACCCGACGCGGCAGACCCCGGTCTACGTCCATTCCGCTCCAGGTCGATACCTCTACTGCCCCGTCTGCCCCACGGGCGGGATGGCGCTGACATGGTTCCGTGACCAGTTCGGGGCCGACGAGGTGGCCCGGGCAGCCCTGCAGCGCGTGAGCGCGTACGAGCTGCTGACCGAGCTCGCCGCCGGGGTTCCGGCGGGTGCCGAGGGCCTGACCATGCTCCCTCACCTGGCGGGGGCCTTCAGCCCGGAGTACGAATCGGAGGCGAGTGGCGTCTTCTTCGGCTTCACCCTCCACCATGGCAAGCCGCACTTCGTGCGGGCCGTGCTGGAAGCGGTCGCGTTCATGCTGCGACGGAACCTTGAGCTGTTGAGCGGGGCAGGAGCACCCGCGGCAGAGATCCGTTCGCACGGGGGCGGAGCGCGCAGCGCGCTCTGGAACCAGATCAAGGCCGACGCGTGCGGGCTGCCTGTGCTGACGCTCGACGGGGACGACGCGGCGGTCCGTGGCGATGCGATGATCGCGGGCGTGGCGACAGGCGTGTTCCCGGGCCTGGCGGCGGCGTCCGCGGCTATGGTCAAGCTCAAGGATATCTACGAACCGAACCCGGCAACGCGGACAGCCTACGAAGCCGCGTACGGCCGCTACGTGCAGCTGTTCGACACGCTCCGGCCGCTCTTCGCGACCGGCCGGCGGCCGGCCGACGACTAACCCAGCAGGACCAGGAATGTATCGCTTAGGAGGAGGACCGTGGCGGTGAAGGCGAAGATCGGCGTCCTCGTGATGGCGCTCCTCGAGGACGACTACAACAAGACGGCCCACATGCGGCCTGCCGCCACCGCCGCTGCGCAGGAGATCGCAGACGCGCTCTCATTGTTTGGTGAGGTAGTCCCCTCGGGCCTCGTCGAGGAGGAGGAGCAGGCAGCGGCCGCGGCCCGACTCTTCAACGCGGAGGATGTCGACATCATCGTCGCGCTCGAACTCGCCTACACGAAGGGGCTCGTTCCGGCGCGCTGCCTGCTCGGCACGACGGCGCCCGTGCTCGTGTGGAACACGCAGAAGATCCCGCGGCTCGGCGAGGCGGACGGCTTCGACGTGGTCATGCTCAACAGCGGCATGGCCGGGATCCCCGAGCTGACCGCCGTACTGGTTCGGACCAAGCGCGAGTTCGCGCTCGTGACGTCGCGCTTCGACGATCCGGACGGGCGCCGGCGCGTCGGCGAGGTCATCGCCGCCGCGGCGATCCGGCGCCGCCTGCGGGAGGCGCGGATCGCCCTCGTGGGGCATCCATTCGAAGGCATGACGGACCTCATGTTCGACGGCCTGTCGCTCCGTCAGGAGATCGGCCCCGTGGTGTGGCCCCTCGAGCCGGAGAAGGTCGCCGTCCGCTTCGGCGAGGTCGCGCAGGCGGACGTCGACGCAACCATCGCGGCCGAGCGGGCCCGCTACTCGGTGGAGATGGAGCCCGCCCTCTTCGAGCGTTCCGTCCGTCTCGCGCTGGCGCTGGAGTCGGTCGCGAAGGAGCACCGCTTCGACGCCTTCACCGCGTTCGACCAGGTCTGGCTGAGCGATCCACGGGTCGGGATCATCCCCTCGTACGGAACCGGACGCCTCTGCGAGATCGGCATCCCGGCCTCGCCCGAGGGCGACGTCACGACCGCGGTGGCCCAGCTGATCCTGCAGGAGCTCGCCGGCCAGGCGACGACACTGGAGAACTACGTCATCGACTTCGAGAACGACGCCGTGATGTTCTCCCACGACGGCCACGGGAACCCCGCCCTCGGCACGCCCGGCGCGGTCAAGGTCACGCACTCCATCTACTACACGGGCGTCCACGGATTCGGGGCCGGCTTCGAGTTCGCCTACGAGCCCGGACCGATCACGAACCTGGCGCTCGTCCTCGTGGGCGACGGACGATGGCGGTTCGTGATCTCCGAGGGTCAGCTGCTGCCGTTCCCGCCGCGACCCATCGCGGCTCCCCAGACGCTGTTCAGGCACGACACGCTCCCGATCGCCGACTGGTGTGACGCCTGGCTGCGAGCCGGCGCGACCCACCACATGGGCGCCGCCCGGGGGCGCTGGACTCCCCAGCTCCTCCACCTGGCCCGGATGCTCGGCATCGAGGCGGTCGTCGTTTGAGGATGGACGGCGGGAGGGAGCTCCGCGCGCCGATCTTCGAGATCGGGCTCAAGGGGTACGTCTACGGTGCCGAGGCCGTGCGCCTGGCCGAGGCAGCGGATCGCCTGAGCCAGGAGCTCGACGTCAGGGTCATCTTCGACCCGCAGGCGGTCGACATCCCGGCCGTCGCCCGGGCGACGGAGCGCCTCCTCGTCTTCGCCCAGCACATGGACCCCGTCGCGGTCGGCCGCGGCGTCGGGGCCATGCTGCCGGAAGCGCTGAGTGAGGCGGGTGCCGTCGGCACGCTGCTCAACCACTCGGAGCGGCGGATGGCCCTCGGCGACATCAACCGGACGATCCGCCGCGCGCGCGAGATCGGCCTCGCCACGCTCGTCTGTGCCGACTCCCCCGAGGAGGCGGCTGCGATCGCCCAGCTCGGCCCGGACATCGTCCTGGCCGAGCCGCCCGACCTGATCGCAACGAGCCGCTCCGCAGCGACCGAGATGCGTGGGTTTGTCGAGCGGTCGGTCGAGATGGTCCGGCGGATCGACCCCGGCATGATCGTCATGTGCGGCGCCGGGGTCCAGACGCCGGACGATGTGGAGATGATGATCCGGCTCGGGGTCGGGGGGACCGGATCGTCGAGCGGCGTCCTGAAGGCCGCCGACCCCGTCGCGTTGTTGCGGGCGATGCTGACGGCCATGAAGCGGAGCTGGGACGAGATCCATATTCACCCGCCCGCGATGCAGAGCGATCGAGGAAATTCCGGATGACCGTCTACCACGAGACCGCCGAGGTCCACAGCAACCTGCACAAGCCGATGTTTCATGACGTCACCGCGGCGGCCGCGGAGGCGGCCGCCCGTTCGGGCATTCGGAGCGGCACGCTTACCGTCTACTCCAAGCACACCACCTGCAGCGTGATCATCCAGGAGGCCTCGCACGACCGGCTGTACGACGGCACCGAGTACCTTCTCCAGGATCTGGTGGATCGCCTGCAGACGCTCATCCCGACCTGCACGCACGAAGGTCAGTACCTGCACCCGGGAACGGCGCACATCCAGCATGCGGTGGACGATCTCGGCGAGGAGGCGGTCTGGAGCCTGAACACGGATGCGCACCTCCGGTCAAGCCTTGTCGGCCGGTCGGAGACAATCCCGATCATCGACGGGCAGCTGGAGCTCGGCGAATTCGGGCGGGTTTACTTCGCCGACTTCGACGGTGTCCGGGAGCGCGACCGGAGTGTGCACTTCACAGTCTTGGGCGAGTAGCCCGGACCAATCCGCGCGCACGCCGAGGTGGCCGCAGAGCCAAGCGCGGCCGCAATCCCGTCGTCCTCGGGCATGAACTGGCCGATCGCCCTCGGCCACTGCGTGCCGGGCAACGCCGCGAGCATGCCCCTGGGTCGATGGGCTCGAACGGCACGGGCTGGCAGCCCGGGCCATCGATCTCCCCCGCTGGCGGGCCGAGGAAGCAGCCCCGGCGTTCCTCGCCGCAGTCGATCGCGGCCGGAGGTCTGTCGCGGATCGCGAGGACTCGACACCGCGCACATACGTCGCACACGACTTCGGCCCAGGATGTCAGCGGCGGGCTCGGCGGGTCGGTCCGCCGGGCGGGATCGCCGTGGCGACAGAATGGAGAGAGCCGGCATGGCAACGACGCACCACTACACGGAACCATCGCGCCTCGTCCGGGCCGCCTATCGGCTCGTCTACGATCCTCTCCGGGCGGGCTACCTGCGCCGGCTCGTGGCGTCGCTCGATCTGGCGGGCACGGAGCGCGTCCTCGACTTCGGCTCGGGGGCGGGCTCGGAGGCCATCTACCTCGCCCGGGCCCTGCGGCGTGGCGGGAGGCTCACCTGCCTCGATGTCTCGCCGACCTGGCTTGCCGAGGCGCGTCGGCGGCTGCGCCGGTTCACGAACGTGGAGTTCCTCCTCGGCGAGGCGCCGACGGCCGCGCTGCCCGAGGCGACCTTCGACGTGATCCTTGCCAACTTCGTCCTCCACGACGTGGCCCGGGACGCGCTTCCGGCGGCGCTCGTGGCCCTCGCCCGCTCGCTGCGGCCGGAGGGCCGGTTCGTCGTCGTCGAGCCCGACACGTCGTCCGGGTCGGGGAGCCGGCTCGTGCCGGCGCACCATCAATTCCCGGCGGGCGTGCTGCTCTCGATGATGGCCGCCGCTGGCCTGGCCGAGCGGTCGCGCGAGATCGTCTCCGCCCCGGGCGGCTCGGCAGTCCGCAGCGTCTTCCTGCTCGCCGCCAACCTGCCGGCCACGGCATCCGCCTCCGCGCGGGCCTGAGCCGGTGGCCTGGGCGAGGCGGCCTGCACGGTGACCGGACCGACGCGGAGTACGTGCGGTAGTCTCGCTTGTGCCCCCTCGCGGGCTCCAAGCGGAGGGTCGCCCGGGACCGCAGAAGGAACACGACCCATGCGCAAGCTCCGAAATCTCGCGGCCGTCGGCGCCGGCGCCGTTGCGCTCGCGGGGACCACGTACTGGCTCGTCGTGCGGCCCTGGGCGCAGGACTGGGGGACCGATCCCGGGGAGGCCACCAAACCGCTCCCGGGTGACGACGTCGTGCCCGATGCCCCGGTCAGCGACACGCGGGCGATCACGATCGAGGCGCCCCCGTCGGCAGTCTGGCCGTGGCTCATGCAGATGGGATACGAGCGTGGCGGCTGGTACAGCTACGACGCGATCGACATGAAGGGCGCGAGTTCCGACCGCATCCTCCCCGACATGCCGCCGCTCGCCGTCGGCGACATCGTCCCGACACATCCCGGCGGCGGGTTCGAGGTCAAGGCCGTCGAGCCCGGGCATGCCCTGGTCCTCTACATCGACACGGCCCTCGTGCGCACCCAGGCCGAGGCGGCTCGGAGCAGCGCGACCGAGGCGAGCCCGGCCAACGTCGCCGCCGCCGGCGCGCTCATGGGCGCGGCACAGCCGACCGAGTTCGCCGCCAGCTGGGCCTTCGTGCTCGAGCCGCTCGGCGACGACCGGACACGTCTGGTCGAGCGGTTCCGGGTCCGGTTCGACGGCGACGGTCAACCCTGGACGAAGTTCACGCTGCCCTTCATGGGCTTCGGCGTCTTCGTGATGGTCCGCCGGCAGCTGCTCGGCATCAAGGAGCGGGTCGAGGGCGCCCGGTAGCGGCCGGCGGCCTGAGCCCGGCCGGCGGCCTGAGCCCGGCTCCGAATGCCGTGATCAGACGGGTCCACGCGATCGACTTCTGCCCCGCTTCCAGACACGGTGCGCCCTTCGCCGCCGTTCTTTCGGGATACGAAAGGAGCTCGTCGTACGGCAAACCCCGGCGGCTGAGGTGCCGACGCCGAAACCGGGTTGCACCTGATCCGTGCTTGTGAGCGCACGCCACGAGCCCCGGAACGGTTCGACGGCGCCGCCAGGGAGCCGGTTCGTCTCGTAGCACGAACCCAGTGCGTAGACCGGAGAAACGAGAGCTCACGCTTGGCTGCCTCTCCAGCTGGGGCGCCGCCACCGCACAGCCGTGGGGGGCGAACCCATGCCCGCGAGCGTCGAGCCGATCGGGGGGCAAAGAGTCTGAGCGGGTTTGCCGCCCTCGCCGCTTCCCGGCCGGCTGGTCGGCGAGATCTTCCTGGGGGCGTCGGTGCATCTGGGGGGCCCGACATGAGCGCGTTCACCGTCGGAATGGCGCACGCGCTGCTGGTGTCGGCGCTCATCGTCGTCGCAGCGAGCGTCATGACGTTCATGGCCGGAGACACGGCCCGTACCCGGAGGGCACCCGCGCCCGGGGGCTGACCGGCAGGCCGCCGTCGCCCGGGCCAGCTCAGAAGCGCCAGGCCACCTCGTGACCGCGCCGCCGGGGATGGGTGAGCTCCCGCGACGGCCCGGCCTCCTGGGCGTCGAACTGCGTCCGGTACCCGTGGACGGCGGCCAGCTTGCGGCGCTGCTCCGACGGCGAGAGACGGTCGACGATCAGCTCCGGTGTGCGCCCCGACGACTCGGCAAGCCGCTCGAGCGCCGGTTCCCACGCGGCCCAGGGATCCAGGAACGGCGGATCCGGACGGCCCGTGACCGCCTCCGGCCAGCCGAAGACCGCCGCGTACGGGAGGTCGGCCATCGCGAGGCGCCCCCCGCCGACGGGGAGAAGCAGCGCCGCCTCGCGGGCAAGGACGTGATCCGGATGCGCCCCGATCGCGGCCGGGATGACGAGCGTGTCATGGTCGGGCAGGACGGCCACAATCGCGCGAGCGATGGCTGCCGCCTGTGGGTCCGCCGTTCGATACGGGTGGTCGAGGAAGTCGAGGTGGACGTGGCCGACCCCGAGCTCCCCGAGGACCCGGACATCCTCCTCGCGCCTGGCGAGCATCCGCGCCCGCGGTGCGTCGGATCTGGTGAGCCGGTCGTACTCGCCGGGCGCCACGGAACCGCCCGGTATGCCCGCGAAGACGGTGATGACGGTCGCCCCGGTCGCCTGTGTCAGCAGGCGAAAGGCGGACAGGACAGCGTCGTCGAGGTGCGGCGAGATGACGACGACGCGGCCGGGGGCGCGGTTCATCCGTCGGCGTCCGCGCCGTCCGGGGCGTCGGGGCCGGTCACGGCCAGGTGGCACGCCGCGGCGTGCCCGGCGCCCACCGTGTGCAGGCGGGGGGTGACCCGTCCGCACGTGTCCACCGCGATCGGACAGCGCGCCAGGAAGCGGCAGCCCTCCGTGGGGTTGACCACCTTGGGTGGCTCGCCCGCGACGGCGGACGAGTCGACGGCGGCCGGCTCGCGGGGGTCGGGCGCCGCCGCCAGGAGCAGCTGCGTATACGGATGCTTCGGGTCGGCGAGGACGGCATCGGCCGGACCCGTCTCGACGACGTGACCGCCGTACATGACCAGGATCCGGTCCGCCACGTAGCGTGCGCTGGCGATGTCGTGGGTGATGTACAGGATCGACACGCCCTCCCGCTCCCGGAGCTCCGCCATCAGGTTGAGGATGCCCGCCCGGATCGACACGTCGAGCATCGAGACGGGCTCGTCGGCGAGGATCAGTCGCGGCTGGAGCGCGAGCGCCTGGGCAAAGCCCACCCGCTGGCGCTGGCCACCGCTCATCTCGTAGGGGAACTTCACGAGCATCTCGCGGGCCGGCGTCAGCCCCACGACCTCGAAGACCCGCGCTGCCTCCGCCTGACGGGCGGCGCCCCGCAGCTCGGGCCGGTGGAGCGCCAGGTTGCGCATGACGCCGTGGGACACGCGGAAGACGGGGTTGATGGAGCTGTACGGGTCCTGGAAGACCATCGGGACCTGGCGCCGGTACCAGAGCACGTCGCGGCGCGAGCGCAGGCTCTCCAGGGGCCGGCCGCGAAAGGAGATCCGCCCGCGGGTCGGGCGGTAGAGCATCGCGAGGAGTCGGGCCAGGGTGCTCTTGCCGCTGCCGCTCTCGCCCACCACGGCGACGATCTCGCGCTCCCCGATCTCCATGCTGATGTCGTCGACGGCGTGGAGCACCTGGTGCGAGAAGATGCCGCCGAGGCGGAAATGCCGCGTGAGATCGGTGGTCCGCAGGAGCGGCTCGCCGCCGCTCGGTGCGCCCGCGGTCGGCTCGGCCATGGCGGTCATGCCGGGCTCTCGGCAACCGGCGCCGTCGGCCCGGCCGGGATGGGGTAGAGCAGGCAGCGCACGTCCGCACCGTCCACGGCTCGAAGCTCCGGCTCCCGCGCCGAGCACTCGGGCACGGCCACCGGGCAACGCGGCTGGAAGCGGCAGCCGGACGGCGGCCGGGCCAGGTCGGGCGGGCTGCCCGGGATCCCCGTCAGCAGGCGGCGCGGTCCCCGGATCGAGGGGAACGCATCGAGGAGGCCGCGGCTGTAGGGGTGGAGCGGCCGTCCGAACAGTCGTGCGGTCGGGGCGGCCTCGGCGATCTGGCCGGCGTACATGACCACGAGGCGATCGGAGTAGTGGCTCACGAGCGACATGTCGTGGGTCACGAAGACGACCGCGAAACCCAGCCGCTGCTGCAGCTCCTTGATCTGGCTCATCAGGGCGCGCTGGGCGACGACGTCGAGCGCAGAGGTCGGCTCGTCCATGATCACCAGCTGCGGCGTGAAGAGGAGCGCCATGGCGATCATCGCCCGTTGGCGCATCCCCCCGCTGAGCTGATGCGGATAGCTCGCGAGGTGGATCGGGTCGATGCCGACCAGCCGGAGAACCTCGGCCGCCCGCTCGTGGATCGCCTCGCTCGTCCACCGCGCATGCGCCCGCATCGTGTCGGCGAACTGGGCCTCGATGCTCTTCATCGGGTTCAGGGCGTTCATCGCGCTCTGCATCACCACCGAGTAGTCGCGCCAGCGCACGTGGCGAAGATCGCGCTCGCCGAGCGTGACCATGTCGCGCCCGGCGAAGGTCACGCTTCCGGCGACGAGCTCGGCCGGCGGCGACAGGAGCTGCGCGATCGCGAAGAGGAGCGTCGACTTCCCGCAGCCGGACTCACCGACGATCGCGAGGAACTCCCCGGCTGCGACCTGGAGATCGACCCGGTCGACCGCGCGCACGTCTCCCGCGTCGGTGAGGTAGTCGACCGAGAGGCCGCGGACCTCAAGCAGCGCCGGCACGCCGTCTCCTCGCCCGGCGGAGGGCCGGATTCCCGATCTCGTCGAACGCGTAGTTCAGCAGGGCGAACGATGTCCCGAGCAGGGCCACCGCCGCGCCCGGGGCCAGCGCCCAGAGGGCGTTGCCGCTCTCGATCGCCCCGTTCTGCTGGGCGAAGTGGAGCATGGTGCCCCAGGTGATCTCGCTGCCGTTCCCGAGCCCCAGGAACTGCAGCCCGGCGGCGGTGGCCACCGTGTAGACCGCCGAGCCGAGGAAGCTGGCGACGACCAGCGAGATCATGTTGGGAAGGATCTCCACGAGGATGATGTAGGGGCTCGTCTCGCCCCGGACCCGGGCGGCCTCGAGGTAGGCCCGCGTGCGCAGCGTCAGCCCCTGGGCCCGCAGCTGGCGCGCCCCGAACGCCCAGCCGGTCACCACGAGGACCGCGATGATCGCGATCGTGCCGCTGCCCTCCAGGTAGGAGGAGAGGACGATCAGGAGCGGCAGCGTCGGGATGATCAGGAAGATGTCGGTGAGCAGCGAGAGGGAGCGATCCGCGACCCCGCCCACGTAGGCCGCCGTGATCCCGACCAGGACCGAGATCAGTGTCGTCAGCGCCCCGACGGCGACCGTGATGATCAGCGTGAGGCGCGTCCCCCAGATCAGCTGCGAGAACACGTCCTCGCCGACCTGCGTTGTCCCGAGCAAGTGGTCGGCGGACGGACCGAGCTGCTGCCCGTAGATCGCAGCCTGCGGATCGTCGGGCGCGACCAGGCCGGGGAAGAGCGCCACGAACGTGATGACGATCAGCAGGCCCAGCCCGATCGTGGCCTTCCGGTTGCGCATGATCGCCCGCGCGACGCGGGCGCCGGCATCCCGGTAGCCGCGGGCCGGAACCGCGGACGGTGAGGCGATCGGGTGACTCGCGGGCACGGTCATCGGTACCGGCTCACGCGTCGCGCGTCCGCGGGTCCAGCCACGCGGTCGCGAAGTCGGCGACGAGGACGCAGACCAGCACCGCGAGCGTGTAGAAGAGGAACAGCGCCTCCTGCAGCGGGAGGTCGTGATTCGTCGTGCCGGTGAAGAACAGGTAGCCGAGGCCCGGGTAGGAGAAGGTGTATTCGACGAGGATCGAGCCGCCCAGGACGAAGCCGAGCTGCATCGCAAAGCCGGTGAGGTTCGGCAGGATCGCGTTCCGCGCGGAGTAGTCGAACATGATCCGCCACGACGAGAGCCCCTTGGCCCGGGCCATCTTCACGTAGTCCTCTTCGAGGGTCGTGACCATGTTGTTGCGCATCGTGTAGATCCAGCCGCCCGCCGTCGCGACGACGAGCGTGACCCCGGGCAGGACGGCATGCGAGAGCACGTCCCAGGCGAAGTCCAGGGAGAGCGACGGCGTCGCCCCCAGGGAGTAGTTGGACGAAAGCGGGAACCAGCCCAGGATCACGCCGAAGACGTAAAGAAGAAGAAGCGCGATGAAGAAGACGGGGAACGTGGTGAGGATGAAGAGGAGCGGGGAGAGGATGCTGTCGAGCGAACCTCCCCGCCGCCAGGCACCGACCACCCCGAGGAGGGTGCCGGACACGAACGCGATCACCGTGGTCACGCCGACCAGGGCGAGCGTCCAGGGCAATCCCTGGAGGATCACGTTCATCACCGGCACCCGGGCGGCGTCGAGACCGAACTGGCCCGTCAGGCAGTTGCCCAGGTACTGCACGTAGCTGAGCAGGACGTTCTCGTTCGCGTTGACGCCGAACTCCACCTCGAGCGCGTGCAGAGCCGCCGGGTTGACGCCCCGGAAGTGGGAGAGGACCGCGGTGGCCTCATTCCCCGGCATCAGCCGGGGAATGAGGAAGTTGATGGTCAGGGCCGCCCACAGGGTCAGCAGGAACAGGCCCAGCCTGCGGGCGACGAACCGCATGGTGACGCTGCCCGACGCCCCCTACCGCCGCGGTCCGAGCGTCACTTGGTCGGATAGAGGTGGGTCAGCACGACGCCATTGTCCGGCAGCGCCCAGACCGCCGGCAGCGCGTACGGGTTGTCCGGCGTGGGCCAGCCGCCGATGCTCGTCGTGTCGTACTGGTACCAGTCGACGCCCTCCGTGACCGGGATCATGGGGATGTCGGTGGCCATCACGGTCTCGATCTGCTTGATGATGGCGAGCTGGTCGGCCGGGCTGGATGCCGGGTACCTGGCGAAGAGCGCGTCCGTGGATGCGGACTTGTAGCGCGAGTAGTTGGTGGACCCGATGTTCGCGCCCAGGAGCATCTGGCGGAGCTCGTAATAGGGCAGCGGGCCGCCGGTCTGCTCGCCGTAGGCGAGCTGGAACTTGCCGCCCTGGAGGTCGGTCGTGTAGGTCCCGTTGTCCTCGTCGAGGATCTTCGAGACCTCGATCCCGGCCGCCTTCAGCTGCTGCTGGATGACCTTGACCGAGGAGTCCCAGTCCGTGTAGCCGCTGATCGTCTTGATCGTGAAGGAGAGGCGGTTGCCTTTCGCGTCCTTGTAGATGCCATCGGAGCCCTTGGTGAACCCGGCGGCCTCGAGGGTCTGGGTTGCCTTCGCGACGTCGAAGGCCGTCGTGTCGAGCGTCTGGTCGTACCACGCCTGGTACGTGGGCAGGACGATTCCGGTCTGGTTGGCGGGCGGCTGGTAGCCCGACTCACCGCGCTGCGAGACCTCGGACCGGTTGATGGCGAGCGCGATCGCCTGGCGCACCGGCAGCTGGCTCAGCAGCGGGTCCTCCAGGTTCGGAAACACGCCGACGTTGACCACGGGGGGGAACCAGTAGTGGCGATGCGCCGGGTCCTTGGCGACGTAGAACGAGTCGATGTTCGGGATGTACTGGGCGCCCCACTGGGCCTGGCCCTGGGCCAGTTGCAGGTTGGCCGGGTCGTTGCTCAGGAAGGCCGGGTAATCGAGCTCGGCGATCTGCGGCACCGGGTGGCCCGGCGCGCTCTGCCAGTAGTTCGGGTTGCGCACGTACTTGACGTTGTTCTGCGAGCAGCTCGACACCAGGTAGGGGCCCGTCCCCACGGGCGCCGTGTCGGGGAACGCGTCGAGCTTTCCCTGGTCCTGGGCGGACCAGAGGTGCTGCGAGACGATCGGGATCTGGTCCGCGACGTAGTAGAAGTAGGTCTGGGCGGGTCCCGAGAACGTGAAGACGACCTGGTCGGACCCCTGCAGGGCCACGTTCGTCAGCGGGCCGCCATTCGCCTGCCAGAGGGCGTTGGTGTCGAGCGCCGCGTCGGCTTTGAGGGCATCGAAGGTGTAGAGGACGTCCGCCGCGCTGAACGGCTGGCCATCGCTCCAGGCGACGCCGCTGCGGATCGTGAAGGTCAGCGTCGTGTAGTCGGCGTTCCAGGTGGATCCGGTCGCGAGCCACGGCGTGACGACGTTCGTGCCATCCGGGTTCGTCTTGAGCGCGTCGACGAACTCGAGCGGCTCGTACACGAAGCCGATCGATTCACCGCTCAGCGAGGGGTTGAACGGGTTGAACTGGCAGCTCCACGTCTGCCCGCTCTCGTTGTCGATGACGAGTTTGCCGCCGACGATCCCGGTGTTGGCGCCCGGGCTCGCGCTCGGCGAGGCGGCGGCAGCGCTGGCCGCCGTGCTGGGCGGCGGGCTTCCGGGTGTGCTGCCGGTCGCATTCGGCGCAGGAGTGGTGGAGCTGCCGCAGGCTGCGACGACGAGGACGGCGGCGATCCCGAGGGCCAGTGGCCTGTACCTTCTCATCTGAACTCCCTCTCCATCGTGCGGATCGTGTCTGCTCGGGCCGATCGGGCCCCGTGCCCGGGGCGCCCGGCACTCAGGCCATGTCACACGCCATGGGCAGCCCCAGCCGGCACCGGCCCGAAGAAGCGCGGCAGGTAGGCGCGGTTTGCCTCCAGGAGGGCGTCGAGGAGGGGCCGAGCGACCGAGAAGCGTCCGACGAGCGGGTGCGCAAGGAGCGCCTTCTCGGCCGTTGCCCGGTCGCCGTGGATGGCCGCCGAGACGGCGAGGTCCTCGTAGGCCTTGACCGCCTGGACCAGGCCGCGCAGCTCGGGCTGGAGCGACGCCAGGGGCAGCGGATGTGCCCCGCTCCTGTCGATCCGTGCCGGTATCTCGACGACCGCGTCGGCGGGGAGGTCGGGCAGTGCCTCGCCGTTCCGGACGTTCACCACCTGCACGTCGCCCGTGTCCGCGTGGAGCGAGGCGATGAGCTGCGCCGCCGCCTCGCTGTAGAAGGCCCCGCCGCGTTCCTCGAGCAGCTTCGGCTTCTCGTCGAGCTTCGGGTCGCGGTACATCTCCAGCAGCTGGCGCTCGATCTCCATGACGTCTTCGGCCCTCGATCGGCCGCTCAGCTGCTCCTTGAGCACTTCGTCGCGGCAGTAGTAGTAGCGGAGGTAGTACGAGGGGATCACTCGCAGCTCCCGGATCAGCTCGACGGGCAGGCCTACCTCGTCGGCCGCCCAGTCAGCCTCGCCGTCGATGAGCTCCGGGAGGCGATCGATGCCATCCACCGCCACGGCTCGCTCCCAGGACAGGTGGTTGAGCCCGACGTGCTCCAGCGCCACGCGCTCGGGCTCGACCGCGAAGTGCGCGGCCAGCCGGCGCTGCAGCCCGATCGCGACGTTGCACAGGCCAAGCGCCCGCGCGCCCGAGTCGACGAGCGCCTGCGTCACGATCCCGACCGGGTTGGTGAAGTCGACGATCCAGGCCCCCGGTGCCGCGCGGCGGGCCGTTTCCTCGGCGATCTCCAGCACGACGGGGACCGTCCGGAGCGCCTTGGCGAAGCCGCCCGGTCCGGTCGTCTCCTGGCCGAGGATGCCGAAGCGGTGTGGCAGCGTCTCGTCGACGTGGCGCGCCTCCTGGCCACCGACCCGGAGCTGGATCACGACGAAGTCGGCCCCGTCGAGCGCGCTGTCGCGATCGTCCGTCGCGCTGACCCGTGCCGGCCAGCCGACGCGCCCGAGCATCCGGCGCGTGAGCGCCGCGACGACCTCCAGCCGCCCGAGGTCCGGGTCGAGGAGCGCGAGCTCATCGACCGGAAGACGGTCGATCCGCCGCGCGAACCCCTCGACGAGCTCGGGCGTATACGTGCTGCCGGCACCGACGACCGCGACCTTGAGGCCGATCTCCGAGGTCCTCCATCGACGGCCGGGGCGGGCACGGGATCGCGCCCCTTGACCCCTCGGGCCGTTGTTTATAACATTATTACTTGGGGTCCGCAATCCCCGAATCTGGGGCCCAACCGCAGACAGGGATGGTTCCGAGGATGGCCCGTTTCCGCCTCGAGCGGGGCCCGGTGCCCCTGCACCACCAGGTGTACCTCGACCTGCGCTCGGCGCTTGCCGCCGGGGAGTGGACGCGGGGCGACCGTCTCCCCACCGAACGCGACCTCGCCGCGCGCTATGGATGCAGCCTGATCACCGTGCGGCGGGCCCTCGACGAGCTGGCCAGGGAGGGCCGCCTCGAGCGCACGCGGGGCCGCGGCACCTTCGTGACCGACCCACCGATCGTGCGGGACATCAGCGAACCGGCGGGCTTCGCCGACGAGATCCGCGCCCTTGGCTACGCGCCGTATTCGATCGTCGTCACCGCGCGAACGCAGGCCGCCACCCTCGCCGCGGCCGGGGCACTCGGGATCGAGCCCGGGGCAGCGGTGCACTACCTGGAACGGATCCGCGGGGCCGACGGGTTGCCGCTCCTCCTGGAGCAGGTCCGGCTGCCCGCCGCGCGCCTCCCCGGTCTGCTCGACCGCGACTTCGGGCGGGAGGAGTCGCTCTGGGACGTGCTCAGGACCGACTATCACCTGCCGGTCGAGCGACGCCAGGAGGTGCTCACGGCGATCATCCCGAGTGCGCGGGAGGCGCGGCTTCTCGGCCTTCGGGCGCGCCGGCCGGCCGTCGCCTTCGAGGGGATCGCGTTCACCGGGGGCGATGTCGCGATCGAGCACAGCCGGACCGTCGTGTCACCCGAGCGGGCGCGCTACTTCGTCGAGTCCGGGAGCGCGCGGGGCAGGAGCGTCGAGCCGGTCGCTCCGCGGCGGTCGTCAAACGGGCCACGCTGACGCCGTCGGCGACGCGCATCATCGGATGGACATGATCGAGCATGCTGCCCCCGCGGGCCACGCCCCGGCGGCCGTGATGGCCGTCGATGTCGGCAACTCCAAGACGGACGTTGCCCTCGTCAGCCACGAGGGGGCCGTCCTGGCGGCGGTGCGCGGCCCGACGTCGTCCCACCAGCAGGTCGGCGCGGGCGGCGCGTTCGCAACGCTCGTCGACCTTGCCGAACAAGCGGCGCTGCTCGCCGGCCGGGCGCCAGCGGGCCGGCCGCTTGCCGAGCTTGCGGTGGTGGCCGCAGCCGGAGCCGACTACCCGAGCGACATCCGGCTCCTCACGCGGGCGCTCGGCCGGACGGGCCTCGCGTCCGACGGTCTCGTCGTGAACGACTGCTACGGCGGGCTTCGGGCGGGGACCGCCCGGTCGTGGGGGATCTGCGTCATCTGCGGCAGCGGGATGAACTGCCTCGGCGTGGGACCGGGCGGCCGCACGGCCCGCTTCGACGCCCTCGGCGACATCTCCGGCGACTGGGGCGGTGGCGGGGCGGTGGGCCTCGCAGGCCTCGCCGCAGCCGTGCGCGCGGAGGATGGTCGCGGGCCGGCGACGGTCCTGGCGCGGACCGTGCCGGCGCATTTCGGCCTGGCCCGTCCCCGCTCGCTCACTGCCGCGATGTACCGGGGGCGGGTCGGGATCGACCGCCATCGCGAGATCGCTCCGCTCGTCTTCGAGGCTGCCACGAGCGGGGACGCGGTCGCGCGCGCCATCGTGGACCGGCTCGCGGACGAGATCGTCGCCTGGGCCGCGGCGGCGATCCGGCGGCTCCGGCTCCAGCGGCGCGATCCGGATGTCGTCCTCGCCGGCGGCGTCTTCCAGGCCGAGGACCGCGCCTTCTTCGAGCGGATCGAGTCGGGGATCGCGGCGGTCGCGGCGGCTGCGCGGGTCTCCCGCCTGGTCGCGCCGCCCGTGGTGGGGGCTGCCCTCCTCGGGCTCGACCGACTTGTCGGCGGTGCAACGCCGCCGGACGTCGAGCGCCGGCTGCGCGCCGAGCTGACCGCCCGGCGCCTCGTGCCGACGGCAGTCCGACCGCCTTCCTGACCGAGTTCGAGCCCCCGGCGCGGCGCCGGCTCCGGCGAGTTGCGCGGCGCCCGTGCCGGCGAGTCGCGCGGGTCCTGCTGTAGGCTGGGCCGGTTCGTCGCGCATGCCCAGGTGGCAGTGCGCGCCCGGGATCCGGCGGCATCCTGCGCACCGCTTCGCCGTCCGATCTGAGGTCCGCTCGTGTCACCCGGTGACCAGAGTCCATCGCGTCCGAACCGTCGCGGTGCCGGGCTGCGGCGCCTGGGTGCGGACTGGAAGACCTTCGGGGAGCCCCGCTACCGCACCTACCTGGTGCTGGGGCTGACACAGGGCAGCGTGGTCTCCCTGTCGGGCACTGCCCTGAGCATCCCCCTCCTCCTGACGCTCGGCCTGGGGCCCGGGCTCACCACGCTGGTCGCCTCGCTCGCGCTGGTCGGGCCGGCCGCCCAGCTGGGGGTCCCCCGGCTGCTCCGGAGAACCGGCGGCGACCTGCGCCGCGTCACGCTGGCGGCAGCGGCGCTGGGCGAGACCCGGGGGCTCTGGCTGGCGGGGCTCACCCTCGTCGGGGCGGCGAGCGGGGCCAACCGCGCGGTGCTGGTGGCCGGGCTCGTCGCGGCGACGGCAGCCCTGGGGGTGTTCTCCGGGGTGGCCGCCGCGAACCTGCAGACATGGTTCGCGGTGACGATGCCGGAAGAGGAACGTCGCTTCGCGGCGCCGCGGGTGGTCGGCATCGGTCTCGCCGTCAGCGCGGTGCTGCTGGCCCTGATCGCATCGGGCCTCGATCCCGCCCTGAGTGCGTTCGGCCTGGCCGTGTACGCGGTCCCGTTCTTCGTGGGCGGGCTGGCGGGCGTGATCGAGCTGTTCGCACTGGCGCGGCTCCCGCGCCCGGGCCGAGTCCGCGTGGCGCAACCCGCAGCCACAACGTCGGCGCCCGCCGGCTGGCCCGCCTTCGTGGCGGTCGCCAGCCTGGCCAGCCTCGGAGCGGGGCTCTCTCCGTACTACGCCGTCTACATCATCAGCGTGCTGCATGCCACGGCATCTGTCGCGGTTGCGCTCTCGGCGCTCACCTCGGGGGCGGCGGTCGTCGCCTCGACCCTGGGGGCGGGGATGCTGAACCGGATCTCCTCGTCGCGGCTGCTCCGGCTGGCGTACCTCGGCCTGGGCACCGGCTGGCTTCTCGCGCTGGCCAGCTTCCCCGCGAACCCGGCTGCGCTCCTTTGCTTCGTGCTGGTGGCGCTCCTCGTCAGCGCCGGCGGCGCCCTCGTGCAGATCGCGACCAACGAGCGGCTCTTCCGCCTCGTGTCGGGCCCCATGGTCTTCACGCAGCAGGGCCGGTTCGTGGGTATCACGGCAACGGCGACGGCTGCCGGCCAGGTGGCCGAAGCCCTGCTGCTGGCGGTGGCGCCGGTCGGATACCCGGTATTCGCAGCCCTGTTCGTCTCTTCGGGCGGGTTGCGCCTGCTGGCCGCCGCTCGCCTGCCCGTGGCGGACTCGTGGACGGATGCCACGCGCGTGATCTCCCTCGCGGATCTTGGGCGGCGCGAGGGTCCCTGAACCGGGCGGCGCGAGCGCTATCCGAGCTCGAAGCGCGCGATCGCGCGCTTCGCCACCTCGCGCCCGATCGCGAGGGAGGCCGTCGCAGCCGGCGATGGGGCGTTTCGCACGTGGAGGACGTGGGGTCCGTCGCCGAGCCGGAAGTCGTCGACGAGGCTGCCATCGGGGTCCAGCGCCTGGGCACGGACGCCGCTGGGGCCGAACTCGATGTCGCGCAGCCGGAGCTCCGGGATCCGCCGGCGGAGCTCGGCGAAGAAGAGCCGCTTGCTCAGGTCGCGCAGGAACTCGGCCGTCCCGGTGCGCCAGTAGCGCGCCGCCAGGCGGTGGAAGCCGCGGTAGGCGAGGACCGAGACGAGCTCGCCCGGGTCGACGTCGCGCCGCCGGTAGCCGGCCGTGGAGAACGCGAGCACCGCATTCGGACCGGCCCAGACGGCACCGTCGATGCGCCGCGTGAAGTGGATGCCGAGAAAGGGGAACCGGGGGTCGGGGACCGGGTAGAGCAGCCCGCGGACGAGGTGCTGCGCCGACGATCGGAGCGTGTAATAGTCGCCCCGGAAGGGGATGATCCGCTCCGGACCGGAATCACCGGTCATCGCGGCGACCCGGTCCGCCCACAGCCCGGCACACGAGATCACGTTCCGGACGACAATCGAGCCGGTCGTCGTGGCGAGGACTCGCTCGTCGCCCACCGCGCGGATCGCGAGCACGCGGGTGCCCGTCCGGATGGTTCCGCCGCTTGCCTCGACATCGGCCGCGTAGGCGAGCGCGACGCGCCGAAAGTCCACGATGGCCGTCCGGGGGCTCCACAGGGCCCGGATCCCGGCCGCGTGCGGCTCGATCTCGCGGATGCGCTCCGGGCCGACCTCGTCGAGCCCCTCCACCCGGTTGGCCGTCCCGCGTTCCCGCAGCGCCGCCAGCCCCGGGAGCTCGGCGGGGGTGAGCGCGACGACGAGCTTGCCCACGTGGTCGAGCGGGATGTCACGGTCCCGACAGTAGGTCTCGAGCTCGAGCCTGCCCTCGCGGCACAGGCGCGCCTTGAGTGAGCCGGGCGCGTAGTAGAGGCCGGCGTGGACGACCCCGCTGTTGTGCCCCGACTGGTGCAGGGCCAGGCCCGGCTCCTGCTCGAGAACCACGAGGCGGAGCCCCGGTCGCCGGGCGAGGAGGGCTCGGGCCGTCGCGAGGCCGACGATCCCGCCGCCCACCACCGCGATGTCGGCTCCGACGCCGGTCATGGGTCAGCCCCGTGATCCAGGTCGCGCAGTCCAGGCGACGCCGGCCGCGACGAGGACGAGCATGCCGCCGATGAGGGCCCAGATCGCCTGGCTGCTCATGGGGCTGCCGCCCAGCAGGCCGATCCCCTGGCCGATCCAGACCAGCCCGACGAGCAGGAGCACGAGCGCGACTGCCACGCGGGGACGTCTCATCGGGGCTCCTCCCTGGGATTGGCAGCTCGTCGCCGGTTCCCGCCGGCGATCGCCGTGCGCGTCATGGTGGCATGGATGCTTCCTCGTCACCGCCCTCGCGGGCTCCGGCGGGAGCCCTGGGACACGAGCCAGCCCTCTGCCCGGGCAGGCGGTAGGCTTGTGGCTTCGCAGGTGATGAGAGGTACGCCCCGGATGGGATTCGCGCGCGCGTTCGTCCGGCGGTTCCGCGACTCCATGTATACGGCGATCGGCGACGTCGCCTTCGGGATGGAGGACGGGGCCGTCTCGATCTCCGGGCTCGTCTTCGGCGTCGCGGCGAGCACGAACGACCGCGCGATCGTCCTGCTCGCCGGAGCGGCGGGCGCGGTCGCCGGCGCGGTGTCGATGATGGCCGGCACCTACCTCGACGTGCAGTCGGAACGCCATCGCGCCAATGCCCTCGTCGAGGTTGCCCGGGCCCGGATCGCCGCCGATCCCACGGCGGCCACCCGGAGCGCCACGCGACGCCTGCTCGAGGACGGCTTCAGCCCAGAGGAGGTCGCCATCGTCGAACGGGCCTTCACGCGGAATCCCGGGGCGCTCCTCGACCACGTCGTCGCCTTCGAAGTCGGCGTTGTTCCCGGGGCCAGGCCCGCGCCCTGGACCCACGCGCTGTGGATGTTCGTGGCCGACATCCTTGCCGCCGGCGTCCCCGTCGTGCCGTTCGCCCTGTTCGACATCGGGACCGCGCGGCTCGTGTCGCTCATCATCACCGGCGCCCTGATGGCCCTGCTTGGGATCGCGCGCGGCCTCATCGGCCACGTCAACATCTGGTGGACCGCGGTCCAGACGATGGCGATCGCGGGTGCCGCGGCGCTGGCGGGCGTCGTCATCGGCCGGGTCGTCAGCGGGTAGTTACCGAGGCTGTCGGCGTCACCGGTTGGGGCTCCGGCACCGAGCGACCGAGGACCACCTGGTCGCACCTCGCAACTGACCGCGCGGTCCGGTTGCCCGATCGGGCCGTTCTCCTCCGCCTCCCGCTGGCGTTACGCTTCGCGAAGCAGCGGCGTGAAGTCCTTCGCGAGGCCGCGACCCTCGAGCTCCGGGACCACGTCGGGCGGGCGGACGTCCGTGCGCGTGGCGGGCGCGATCCAGTCCGTGAGGTCCCGGTTCACTAGAAGGGTCCGGAACCGGGAGGTGCACCGTCCACCCGGCGTCTCGAACTCGATCGTCGCCTCTGTGAGGGGGACCATCATCCGCCGGCGACGGAAGCCGATGATCGGGTCGGTCCCGGGCACGATGTGGATGTTCCCGCTCACGTCATAGCGCCCGACCCGGAGCTCGACCGGGATCGGTCGGGTCCGGGTCCGGCGGGTCGGGTCGCCTCGCGGACCCGTGACAGCCACGGCGAAGATCTCCGCCCGCGCGATCATGACCGTCCGCAGGACCACCCCATGGGTGTCCTCGAGACTCTGCACCAAGGTGTCGACGAACTCGAAGTCGGCGTGGTCGTTCATGAGGTCGGTGACCCGGTCGGCGGTCAGCGCCAGGCGGCCGAACGCAACCGAGTCGTCGGCGTAGACGGTCAGCTCGACCGACGGAACGCTCGATGCTTCGAGCGGCCGACCGGGCGCGTCCGCTGCCCGTGGTGGCGCCTGGAAGAGCAGCCGCAGCGGTCCCGGCATCCGCGAGCGGATCAACATGGGCCCGACCGTACGCTCATCAGATGACACACGGTATGGCCCAAAGGTCCGGTCGGCCGCCCACGGCCCGGCGCCGGGTCGGGGCAGGGCGGTGGGGCCGGTGCGTCACTGCCCTTCGGAGATCACCCCGATCGAGACCCGGAATCCGGCGCGGCGCTGGAGCGGGGGCATCAGGGTGCCCTGGCCGATCGGCACGTCGCCCGGGAACCAGCGCACCCACTCCTCGTTGAACGCGTCGAACTCCGCCGCGTCACGCAGGGACCAGTTCGCCCAGACGACCTTGGCGAGCGCGCTTCCTTCCGCCTTGAGCGCCGCCTCGATGTTGCGCAGGCACTGGCCAGTCTGGGCCTTGATCGTGTCGCCGACGACCCGGCCGGTGGTGGGGTCGACGGGTCCCATCGAGGAGACGAAGAGGATGCCGCCCGCCCTGACGGCGTGGCCAAGGCCGATCCCGGACCCTGTTGCCTGCGAGGCCGCACCCCCCTCCTCGGTGATCGTTCGCCCCTTCCCGTGTCGGGCCTGGACCGGCCGCGACGGGTCGGGGGCAGGGATGCCGAACTCGCCCGGCGGTAGCGCGATGCCGCTCTCCTTGAACTTGCCCATGAACGTCGGCCGGATCCCGGTCGGCTTGAGGGTTCCCTCCACCTTGCCGTCGCGTACGCCGGTCTGCTCGTAGGCGAAGATGTCCTGGGTGAGAATCTCGTCGTCGTCGATGCCGTAGACCTCGGTGATGTTGACGACCTTGCGCGAGCCGTCCTTGAGCCGGGCGGTGTGGACGATCAGGTCGACCGCCGAGGCGATCTGCTCGCGGATCGAGCGCAGCGGGAGCTCGTAGCCGGACATTAGGACCATCGTCTCGAGCCGGCGGAGCATGTCGGGCGGGCTGTTGGCGTGCCCGGTCGACAGAGAACCCTCCTGGCCGACGGACATGGCCTGGATCATGTCGAGTGCCTCGCCCCCGCGGCACTCGCCGACGATGATCCGGTCGGGGCGCATGTGGAGCGCGTTGCGGAGCAGGTCGCGGATCGTGATCTCGCCGTGACCTTCAAGGTTGGGGGGCCGGGACTCGAGCGTCACCACGTGTGTCTGGCGCAGCTGCAGCTCCGCGGCGTCCTCGATCGTGATGATCCGCTCGTCCTCGGGGATGAACGACGACAGCACGTTGAGGGTGGTGGTCTTGCCCGAGCC